>DATFYT010000068.1:0-49178 GCA_035314925.1 Mycobacterium sp.
CAGTCGGGCCAGACCCGCCCGGGCTACCACAATTGCGTCCAAATCACCGCTGCTTACCCTGTTCAACCTGGTATCTAGGTTGCCTCGTAGGGGGCGGATTTCCAAACCGAGACCCAGTGCTCTAAGCTGCGCGGCCCGCCGCGGCGACGAGGTGCCCACCACCGAGCCGGTCGGCAGCTGTGCCAGCACTAACCCGTCGCGGGCCACCACCGCGTCGCGCGGATCCTCTCGGCGCGGGATCGCGGCGATCACGAACCGTGGATCATCGGCGGTCGGCAAGTCCTTGTGCGAATGCACCGCCGCGTCCACGCGGCCGTCGTCGATGGCTTCGCGGAGCGCGGCGGTGAATACCCCGACACCGATGCTGGCGATCGGCTCGGACGAGCGGTCACCCTCGGTGGTAATGGTCACCAGCTCGGCGGGATGACCGTTGGCCACGAGGGCGTCCCGAATGCCACCGGCTTGCGTGGTGGCCAGCAGGCTGCCCCGAGTGCCTATCCGGATCACGTCTGACAAGCGGTTACTCTGCGGAATCGGTTGGGACAGCGGGCAATTCGCCCGCGGTTGCGACGGCGTCGACAGAGGTCTGGTCGAGCTCGAAGAGCTCGCGAAGCGCCTCGGCATAGGTGTCGCCGCCGGGCGCGCTGGCCAGTTGCTTGATCCGCACGGTCGGTGCGTGCAGCAGCTTGTCCACCACCCGCCGCACGGTGCGGGCCACCTCGTCGCGGTGTGCGGCGTCGAGCCCGGGCAGCCGGTTGTCCAGGCGCAGCAGCTCCGCCTCGACGACGTCGGCGGCCCGTTGGCGCAGCGCGGTCACCGTCGGCGTGACCTCGGCCATCCGCTGCCCGGCGAGATACGTAGCGACTTCGGTGGCGACGATGTGGCGGGCGGCCTCGGTGTCAGCAGCCGCCGCACGAGCCGACGGTTCCCGCTGCACCCGGTCCATGTCGACGACCCACACGCCGGGCAGCCCGGCGACTGCCGGGTCGACGTCGCGCGGCATGCCCAGGTCGCAGATCACCAGCGGCTCGTCGGCTTCGTCGCGGCGGGTGGCGGCCAGAGCGTGGTGCACGTCGGCCAGCGACACCACCGGGCGCACCGCGCCGGTGCAGCTCACCACCACGTCGGCATCGGCCAGCGCGGAGGGCAGCCGGTCAAGGCCGACCGCTTCGGCTCCGGCGCCCGATTCGCGAATCCTGCGGGCCAGGCGCTGCGCCCGGGGCAGCGACCGGTTGACGACGTGGATGTCCCGCACGCCGGCCCGGGCCAGGTGGGCCGCCGCCAGGGCACCCATCGCCCCGGCGCCGACCACCACGGCGGTCTTGCCTTTCAGACCGCCCAGCTTCGTTTCGGCCATGCCGAGCGCGACGGACACCACGGAGGCACCTGCGGCGTCGATCGCGGTTTCGCTGTGTACCCGTTTGCCGACGGCCAGCGCACGCTGGGCCAGCTCATGCAGCACCCGACCGACGGTGCGGTTGGTCTCGGCGGAGGCGTAGGCGCGGCGCACCTGGCCGAGCACCTGCTGCTCGCCGACCACCGCGGAATCCAGGCCGCTGGCCACTGCGAACAGGTGCTCGACGGCGGCCTCGCTGTAGCGGACGTAGGCGTATTTAGTCAGGTCGCCCAGCGACATCCCGGAATGCTCGGAGAGCACCTGCCCGATGACCGAGAGGCCGCCGTGGAAGGCGTCGACCACGGCGTAGACCTCGACCCGGTTGCAGGTGGACAGCACCATGGCCTCAGTGACCAGCGGCGACTGCATCATCTGGTCGATGATCTTGATTTGGTCGGATTCGTCGTTGCTGAGCTGTTCAAGAACGGAAACCGGCGCGCTGCGGTGCGACACTCCGAAGAGCAGGACGCTCACGGCTTAATCACCTGGCCTGCTCCCTTGCTATCACCAGTGATCGAACTGAGCTCCACGGTAGACGTTTTACAGGTAAGCCACCAAATTTGCGCGGTCGTCACCTGGGCCTCGCCAGATCTTTGCGTAGCCGGGGCTCGTCGACCTCCCAATAGCTGTGCTCGCGGCCGTCGAGCAGGACCACCGGCAGTCGGTCACCGAACTCGGCGCGCAGGCTGCTGTCGCCCGCCGCGGCGGCGGCATCGACGTCGATCGTCGACAGGTCGAAGTCGAGTTCGGCGGCCAAGCCTTTTAGTTGCACGTGCACCCGATCGCAGATCGTGCAGCCGGCGCGGGTCAACAGCTGCACCTGTGAACGGCTCATGACCCCAGTGTCGCAGGGGTCGGGAGTGGCGCGCTTCTGATGCCAGAGTGAATTGTGTCGCGTGCGCCTGGTAATTACGTTTACCGCTATGGCTGAGCGCGAGACGCTGCGGGCTGACCCGCAGGTGCTGGCGGGTTTCTCGCAAGCCTTGTCGGGTGCTTCAAAAGATTTGCACAGCAGGCTCGTTGAGCTCGATAGCCATGTTCGCGACATGTTGGACGGCTGGCGCGGCGGAGCGGGCAGCGCGTACGGCCAGGCGTGGGATCTGTGGCACCGCGGAGCCGCTGAGGTGCAAGAGGGCCTGTCGATATTGGCGAAAGCAGTCGGCGACGTCGGTGTTGCCTACCAGGGCCAAGATTCATCGGCGGCCGAGGCGGTGCGGAGAGTCCTCAATGACTGATGCATTCAGCGTTAATCCCGAGGCGCTGGCGGACGCGCTCCAGCGGATGGCTGAGTTCGAGCAGCACGTCGAGAACATGGTCGGCGAGATCGATTCGCTGGTAAGCAATCTGCACGTGACGTGGTCGGGCCAGGCCGCGGCCGCCCATGCTGAGGCGCACAAGCATTGGTCGCGCGGTGAGGCGATGATGCGGGAAGCGTTGGCGCAGTTGAAGACTGCAGGTGCCGCAGCCCATCAGAACTACACATCCGCAATGGCGACGAATAAGACCATGTGGTCCTGAGCCGATGGCGCCACTTACCGTCCACCCGGCGGCACTGGAAGGCGCTGGCACCGCGGTGATCTCAGCCGGTCAGGGCCTCGGGAGGGTCATCTCGACATTGACCACGGCACTTGGCGGATGTAGCGGGATGGCCGGCGACGACCCGGCCGGTGCGGCATTCGGTCAAAGCTACAACAACTCGGCGTCCAAGCTGCTCGAGGCAATGGCAACCACGCGAAACGGGTTGTGCCGTCTGGGTGACGGCGTGCGCATGTCGGCGCACAACTATTCGCTGGCCGAAGCGAATTCAAATATCTCGGCCCGCGGCGAACCCCTCCCCGCGCCACCGCCGACGGGGCCGGTCTCGGCGGGTTCGACGCCGTCGGCTGTCGGCAGCGGTGTTGGCGCGCCGGCGGGCTGGGGCTGGGTAGCGCCCTTCATCGGGATGATCTGGCCCAACGGGGATTCGGCGAAGTTGCGGGCCGCGGCGGCGGCCTGGACCAGCGCCGGCACCAACTTCGAGGTCAGCGAAATCCTCGGTGCCGTGGGGCCGATGGGCTGCATCGGCGCCCAACAGATCCCCGAAGGTCCGGCCATTGCGGCGGCGTTCGGCGACGCCAGTCGCAGCGCAGCCGGAATCTTGCAGCAATCCGTGTCCATCGCGGCTCAGCTCACTGCGTATGCGGCCAAGATCGACCAGGTTCACGCGGCGATCCTGGACTTGTTGTCGCGCATCTGTGACCCAATGACCGGAGTGAAAGAAGTCCTGGAATTTTTGACCGATCAAGACGAAGACGAGATCAAGAAGATCGCCAACGACATTCGCGTCATCGTCAATCGATTCACCACCGAAGTCGACGCGCTACGCCAACAAATCGCCACCGCGGCCACCGAAGCGGAGACGATTCTCACCACCATGGGCCGCTACGCCGCGAAGGAGTGGGATCACTTTCTGCACGGCACCGAAGTCGGCCGGGCCATCAACCAGGTGGGGCAGTTCGGCAAAGGCGTAGCGGAGGAGGCCGGCGGTCTGATCAAGGACGGCTGGACCTATGGACCGTTGCGGGCCGCGGTCGATCCCCAAGGCTGGTACGACTCGTGGAAGCAGATGATCGGGGGGATGGCGCCGCTGGTCGGTCTCGGCGGCGACCACGCGCCCGGCGTCGCACAAGCGTGGAAAGACCTAGGCAAAAACGCCGTCCATTGGGACGAGTGGGCGACCAACCCTGCCGAGGCCGCCGGAAAAAGCACCTTCGACATTGCGAGCTTGTTTGTGCCGGGCGGGGGTGAAGGTGCGGCGGCCGCCAAGGGTGCTCGCGCCGCAGCTGACGCCGCCGAAGCTGCGGCCAAGACGGCCCCCAGGGAAGCCGAGGCGACGCGGGCGCTCGGTGATGCGGCGAAACCCGGCGCTGCGGCGACGGCACCGCACGTACCGCGCGCGGAGCCCGCACCAGCACCTCACGACCCGGCCCCTCACGACCTGACGCCGTATGGCACAACGCCGCATGGCCCAACCGAGGCCAAACCCGCACCAGCGCCCCACGACTCGGCACCGCACGGCCCAACCGAGTCCAAGGCGCCGGTCACCGATACGCCCGTACCGGGTGAGGGCCCTCAGCCCCCGGTCGAGCCAGCTCCACCAGGGCACGGCCCGCCGCCACCGCCGCCGCCCCCGCCAGGCGGAAGCCCACCGCCCCCACCAGGCGGAGGCCCACCGCCGCCAGCTGCACCCCACTCGCTGCCAGCACCCCCATCCGGCGAGAGCCCGCCACCGGCGGCCGCGCCACCCCCGCCACCCCCGCCAGGCGAAGGTCCGCCACCGGCTGCCGAGCCACCCCAACCAGCGGCGGCAACCCCACCCGGCGAGAGTCCGCCACTGGCAGCCGAGCCACACCAACCAGCCGCTGCAACCCCACCCGGCGAAGGCCCTCCGCCGCCAGGTGTGCCACACGAACCAGTACCGTCAATGCCATCAAGAGAAGGCCACCTCCCAGCAGCTGAGGAGCCTCACCCAGCGCCGACCGTTCCGTCAGGTGTAGGTCACACGCCGGCGGACGCGGTACCCCAACCAGTCGCGGCAGTTCCATCCGGTTCGGGCCTATCACCGCTTAGTGGCGAACCTTTGGCGGCGTCTGCCCCTCCGGCGCTTGCGCCAGCGTTAGCCAGTGCACGTTCGGCTGAACTCGCGCCCGAAGCCGCTGACGCACCACAGCCCAGACCTGCCGAGCCTCCGGGACGCGCCAGCCATTGGCCAGGTGCAGGGCAGCCGCCCGAGCGGCCGTTGACCCACAGCCTCGAGCCCCGCGGTGGGCGCCCCGCCGAACCGCCAAGGGCACACGGCGGCAGTAGCGGAGACGGTCACGGCCACGGTGGCAGTGGCGGCGACGGCCACGGGCATGGTGGCGGCGGTGCTGGCGAGCCGCAGGACCCGGTTCATTCCCATGATCCGTCCGGCGAGGGGTGGGAACGCCTACCCGATGAACCACGTGATCCTCACTATGGCGAACCGCTACCGGAGCACTGGGATTACGCTCACGATCCGAGTGAACCAAGTCAAATAAACTCCGATGTCGCAAGGCTTATAAAAGATCCTGACGCGCCATTTGGTCGTGATCCGCACGGTCATGCGTATACTCAGAAGCAGTACGAAGAGCGATTTAACAAAGTGGGTCCCGAGGGTCAGCAGTGGTATAACTTCGCCAGCGCCGACGGTGCCCTTGAAGGCTCGAAAGTTGCCTTTAATGACTTCGAGCAATACAGGAGATTCTACGGGCAACAAATTGACCGTGTCGGCGATGAAAAGGGCGCTTATCTGGCAGTCATGGAGGACGGCAAGTCGGCGTTCTGGGAGGATCGTTCTTTGCACGTTGATTCTCTGAGCAAAGCCCTTCATGCATATACCATCGACCAGCTTCCTGATGGATGGAAGATCGAGGTATCAAAAATCGAACCAGCTGTGGGCCAGCCGGGAGGAGCGATTCAAGTGCGAATAATCGACGATGCCAACGAAATAGTTTCGGTGGAAGACCTGCGCAGGATAGGTGTATTGCGGTGACCGACGTAATTAGGGTTTCTCACACGCTGGAACAATGGGGCGCGCTCGCTGGCTACAGTTTGACGCCGGCTTCGAGCGCCCATGACGGGCGGGCGTTATTCTGGTCTGCGGGAGGCGAAGTTCGCCTTTTCGTTGGTTCGCGCGACGACGGCTGGTTTATGATCCACCGATCCGAGCGCTTAGGTGAAGAGCACTTCAAATTCGCAGCGCCCTCGATGTCTGTAATCGAGAAACACCTGATGGGAAGTTTTGGGCAATCGATCAGAACTAGTCGCGATCTGCCTCTAATACCTATGCCGAAATCTGTGGATGAAGTATCGGCCGGATTCTCCATAGAAACCCGGCAGTTCGACGGAGTAGAACGTCTCGCGTTAGTCGCGCCTGATGGGTCAGTCGTTGGCATAAGCAGCGGGGGTAAGATGCTCGCATCAGCATTGCTAATAGAATTGTCCATTTACTTGACCGCGACAATTGAGGACATAATGGCATCTTCTCTCGACCCTGAAGGCAAACCGCTTTTCAAGGTGAACCAGCGGTAATGAAGCCAGGAAAATGGAATACGAGTTCACTTATTCTTCTAGAGAGCATGATTATTGGCTCGGAATAGACCCAGCCTCGGGCCGGCACCTGCTAGGTATTCCGGTTTCGAATCCGATGGCTGATTACATCGAGTTTTATTGGATAGGCGATGGACAACACCAAAGCTTTCTTGAAAACCAAGGTTTAGCGATTGAGTTCGCGGAAGGCTGCCGCAGGCGTGAACACGACGACCTGCTCACTCATAAACCAGGAAAGTTTCGTGGAACTCCCAGGTAGGCCCGCACCGTGACCGAGGGGCAACGGCCGTTCTGACCCGTCGCCTCATAGCGCCTCCGCCGACCGCCCCTGCGCCCCGAGGGCGGATAGTGTTGAACCGTGAGTGCTCCCGGCGGCTCGGGCACCGTAGAACCCGGCCCCAACGCAGGACCCAGTCCGGCTGAACTGGAACTGGAGACGCTGGCGGCCAACGCCAGCGCCGACCGCGCGCTGGTCGACATCCAGACCGACGCCACCACCGGTCCAGAGCAGCCGCCGGTCGACCTGACCGCGGCCGCATTCTTCGACGTCGACAACACGCTCGTGCAGGGCTCGTCGCTGATTCATTTCGGCCGCGGCCTGGCCGCCCGCAAGTACTTCACCTATCGCGACGTGCTCGGGTTTGTTTACGCGCAAGCCAAGTTTCAGCTCATCGGACGGGAGAACAGTGACGACGTCGCCGCGGGCCGTCGCAAGGCCCTGGCCTTCATCGAAGGCCGACGCACCGAAGAATTGGAGAGACTCGGCGAAGAGGTCTTCGACGAAATCATCGCCGACAAGATCTGGACGGGCACCCGCGATCTGGCACAGATGCACCTTGATGCCGGCCAGCAGGTCTGGCTGGTCACCGCCACGCCGTATGAACTCGCCATCACCATCGCCCGCCGACTCGGCCTGACCGGTGCGCTCGGCACCGTCGCCGAATCGGTTGACGGCGTGTTCACCGGCAGGCTCGTCGGCGACATCCTGCACGGCCCCGGCAAAGCGCACGCGGTGCGCTCGCTGGCCATCCGGGAGGGGCTCAACCTCAAGCGCTGCACCGCCTACTCCGACAGCTACAACGACGTGCCGCTGCTCTCCCTGGTCGGGACGGCTGTCGCCATCAACCCCGACAGCCATCTGCGCGACCTGGCCCGCAAACGCGGCTGGGAAATCCGTGACTTCCGGACGGCACGCAAGGCCGCCCGGATCGGGGTGCCGTCGGCTCTGGCGCTGGGCGCAGCCGGTGGTGCGCTGGCCGCGGTCGCCTCTCGGCGGCAATCACGCTGATAAGCTGCGCCGCTGAGCACCCCTAAGAGTGGAGATCAGCGCATGGCAGTTCCCGAAGGCGCCAAAGAACTCATCGGAACGCACTACCGCTTCCCGGATTACTTCGACGTCGGACGCGAAAAGGTGCGCGAGTTCGCGCAGGCCGTCAAGGACGACCATCCGTCGCACTATTCCGAGGCGTCGGCCGCCGAAGCCGGCTACGACAGCACTGTGGCATCGCTCACCTTCGTTGCGGTCGCCGGACGGCGCGTTCAGCTGGACGTCTTCACCAAGTTCGACATCCCGATCAACCTCGCGCGGGTGCTGCACCGGGACCAGAAATTCGTCTACCACCGACCGATCAAGGCCGGCGACCGGCTGTTTTTCGATACCTACCTGGACAACGTCATCGAATCCCACGGCACTGTCATCGCCGAGATCCGCAGCGAGGTGACCGACGCCGACGCCAACCCGGTGATCACAAGCATCGTCACCATGCTCGGCGAGTCGTCAAACCCGGATACCGACACAGCCGCGACAATTGCCGCAATTGCATCCATCCGCGGCGGAGCCTAGTGTCGGCCGGGACCTTCTAGGGGGAGAGCCACACCAAATGAGTACCGATCTCACGCCGCACTTCGACGACGTCCAGTCGCACTACGACCTCTCAGACGACTTCTACCGGCTATTCCTGGACTCCAGCCAAACCTACAGCTGCGCGTACTTCGAGCGCGACGACATGACGCTGGAAGAGGCTCAGCTGGCCAAGATCGACCTGTCGCTGGGCAAGCTGGGCCTGCAGCCCGGAATGACGCTGCTCGACGTCGGCTGCGGCTGGGGCGCGACATTGCGCCGTGCCATCGAGCGCTACGACGTCAATGTGATCGGCCTGACATTGAGCAAGAACCAGGCCGCACATGCGCAGAAATCATTGGACGAGCCGGACAGCGCACGTTCCAAGCAGGTGCTGCTGGAAGGCTGGGAGCAGTTCCACGAACCGGTGGACCGAATCGTCTCCATCGGCGCGTTCGAGCACTTCGGCTTCGACCGCTACGACGACTTCTTCAAGATGGCGTTCACCTCACTGCCGGCCGGCGGCACGATGATGTTGCACACGATCGTGGTCCCCACGGTCGAGGAAATCCAGCAGCGTGAGATCAAGATCACGATGACGCTGGCACGGTTCGTCAAATTCATGATGGACGAAATCTTCCCCGGCGGTCGGCTGCCCGATGTGGCGCTTGTCGAAAAGCACGCGGAGCAGGCCGGGTTCGAGGTGGCCCGCGTGCAGTCGCTGCGGCTGCACTACGCCCGCACCCTGGAGATCTGGGCGGCAGCGCTGGAGGCGCGCAAGGACGAGGCCATCGCGATCCAGTCCGAAGAGGTCTACGAGCGCTACATGAGGTATCTGACCGGCTGCGCCGACCTGTTCAGCAAGGGCAACACCGACGTCTGCCAGTTCACTTTGGTCAAGCCGGCCGCGTAATCGCGGCTCAGGGCCTCAGCCGAAGAACATGTTGCGGCGCCCAGCCAGCAACTGATACAGCGTCTGCTGGATGGTCTCGCGCACCTGGTCGGTCAGCTCGAAGGTGACCATGGGGTCGTCGGCGTCGGCGGCAGCGTAGTGCGCGGTCGGGATCTGTTCGCCAAAGGCGATGCGCCACTTCGACGGCAGCGGCACCAGCCCGGCCGGACCGGCCAACGGGAACAGCGGGGTGATCGGGAAGTAGGGCAGACCGAGCAGTCGGGCCAACAGCCTGACGTCGGCCAGCATCGGGTAGATCTCCTCGGAGCCGATGATCGAGCATGGCACGATCGGCGCCTTGGTCCGCAGTGCCGCTGCCACGAAGCCGCCGCGGCCGAACCGCTGCAGCTTGTAGCGGTCCTTGAAGCGCTTGCCCAGCCCCTTGTATCCCTCGGGGAACACCGCGGTCAGTTCCCCGGAGGCCAGCAGCCGGTGGGCGTCGGCGCTGCACGCCATGGTGTGCCCGGCCTTGCGTGCGGCCTCCCCGATCATCGGCAGGTCGAACACCATGTCGGCGGCGAGCAGCCGCAGGTCCCGATGAGCCGGATGCTCGTCGTGAACAGCCACCGACGCCATCAGCCCGTCGAACGGCAGCACGCCCGCATGGTTGGCCACCACCAACGCCGCGCCGGTCTCGGGCAGATTCTCGACACCGCTGACCTCGACCCGGAACCACGACTTGAAGAAGAACCTCAGCAGCGGCCGCACGATCGCGTCGTTGAAATGCGGATCGAAGCCGAACTCGTCAACGCTGTAGTCGCCGGTAAGGCGGAGCCGCAGAAATTCGGCGACGGCGCTGACCTTGTGCGCCAACTCGTTCCCGGACTCCTGGGTTTCGGATTTGCCGCCGGCAGCACGCCGGTGCTGGTCGATCTCGCGAACGACGGCAGCGATCTGATCGGACGAAGCCCGGCTGCCGGATTCGGAGAGCAGCGAGGGATGTTGACGAGAGGCTTGGGTGCGGTGGTCGGCGCGACGCTGCGCCGCTGCACGACTTGAATTCGTATGCAGCGGAATAACTTTCGCCTTAGAATCGCCCGCCATTAAGTTAACCTCCCCCCACCCTTAGTTGATTTTGGTTCGGCCACCAAAGCGCTGCGCTGCTGCCACGGCCCGACCTTCAATCGAGCGTACCCACTCCGGGTCGAGAATGGGAGTCAAACCTCGGCCGCGTACATAATCGTCAAAAGCCTCCGCAGTCGACCACTTGGGATGGTATCCGAGTTCCTGTCGCATCCTGGTCGTGTCCATCACTCGGCCGTAGCTCAGGTAGTCGAGTTGCTCACGGCTGATCTCGGTGTAGTGGTTAGCTCGCCGGAGCGAATCCAGCGCCCACAGCCCGAATCCGGGCACCGGCAAAGGGACTCGGCCTGCCCGCCGGATCGCCTGCGACAGCATGATGACGCCGCTGCCGCCGATGTTGAAGGTGCCCGCCTTGCCGGCCATCACGGCGCGCTCCAGGGCGCCCAGCCCGTCCTGCTCGTGCAGCAGTTGCAGGCGCGCGTCGCGGCCGAGCACCGTCGGGACCAGCGGCCCGGCCAGGTATCGCGACAGCGTGGTGTCCATCGCCGGACCGATCATGTTGGCCAGCCGCAGAATCGTCACCGCGATATCGGGCCGGCGGCGGCCGAGCCCGCGCGTATATCCCTCGATGTCAAGGCTGTCTTTGGGAAAGCCCTCGCGGAACGGACGACGGCTGCTGCTGTCTTCGGTGAACATCACCGGATCGTGCGGATTGGACCCGTAGACCTCAGACGTCGACTTGAGCACCACTCGACGCACCGACGGCGCATTCTGGCAAGCCGCGAACAGCTGCATCGCGCCCAGCACGTTGATTTCTTTCAACGCTGCGCCGCCACCGGACCTCGGCGCGAACGAGGCCGCCGCGGCGTGCACCACGGTGTCGACGTCGCCGTTTCGAATCACCTTGGCGACAAAGGGGTTGCGGATGTCTGCGCGGACGAACTCGGCCCGGCCCATCCGGCGAAGCATGTCCTTGCTGGGCGCGACCGCATCGACGGCGATGACCCGATTGATCAACGGGTTCTGGGCGAGCCGGGCGGTCAGGTAGCCGCCCAGGAACCGGCAGGCACCGGTCACCAGCACGACTTTGGGGTAATGCACGGAATCATCGGTGTTGCTGCCAGTGCCACTGGTACGGGTGCCCGTTCCGGTGCCTGGTTCACCGCCCGATGAATCCACGTTGCTAGCCTAGCGACCTCTCAGCTGCGGCGGCCTGAGGCGCGAGCCGCGCCAGCCGTTGGCAGAAGTTACTTTCCGAGTTTTCTGCGCTGCACCCGAGTACGGCGAAGCAGCTTGCGGTGCTTCTTCTTCGACATCCGTTTGCGCCGCTTTTTGATTACTGAACCCATAACTCCGCTATCTGTGTGGCGGCCCGAGTCCGCCATGGCCCGACCGTGTGCAATAACCCGCACACTCTACCCGCCAGCGTCCGTCGAACACCAAAAGGCACCGGTGGGCCGATACGGCCCACACCGGCGGCATCCAACGAACTGGCGAGTGTGCTTACCGAGGGCGAGCGTCACCTCCGAGCGACGACCGGCCCTCACCCGGCTAGCCGGCGTCGAAGTAGGAGCTCTCCAGCATGTCGTGCACGGCCTTGGCGTGCACACGGAAGGATCGCCCCACCCGGACTGCAGGCAGCTCACCGTTGTGAACCAGCCGGTAGACCGTCATTTTGCTCACTCGCATCAGCGCTGCCACTTCGGCCACAGTCAGGAATTGCGTCCGGGGCGGCTGGCTGTCTGCGGAAGCAGTATCACGTCCCGATTTACCGCCAGCCGAATCCCGCGCCGATGGCCCGTTCATTGACGTCATCGCAACCCAATCAGTCAGGCATCTGCAGTCCCAGCGGCTTCCCCTCCGCTGACACCCACAGGTGCTTACCAAGAGGAGAATAGCGGGACTAGTGGGGTTAGTGCGACGGGTGGTGGCAAATAAATAAAATTCTATAAATTACTCTGATGTAATTCTTAGCTGCTCAGAGCGGGTTTTTGCGGCCCGCACCGCCTCATAAACCGCCGCCCGCAAACCACGGCCCTCCAGTTCCCGCAGCGCAGCAGCGGTCGTTCCGCCCGGCGAGGTCACAATCGCGCGCAGCCGCGCAGCGGTGGTGTCCAGCGACAGGTCCGACGACGTCTCACCGGGCGCTCCGCGGTCCTGCTCCATTCGGTCCAGCAACATCGCCGCCGACCCGGCGATCGTCTGGGCGACCAGCTCGGTGGAAACCGAGCGGCTTAGCCCGACGCCGACGGCGGCGTCCACCAATGCCTCGACCATCAGGAAGAAATACGCCGGACCGGAACCGGACACCGCCGTCACCGCGTCCAGGTGTTCCTCGGGCACCGTCAGGACAGCGCCGACCGAGTCGAACAGCGCGGCGACCTCTTTGAGCTGCTCGTTGGTCGCGAACCGGCCCTTGGCCATGGCGCTGATCCCGGCACCGACCAGCGCCGGCGCGTTCGGCATCACCCGGACCACCGGCGTCCCGGCCGTCAGCTTGGATTCCAGGAAGGTGGTGGTGACCCCTGCCGCGACGGTGATCAACACCTGCTCGGGGACGTCGTCGCTGGATTCGGCGGCCAGCTGTGAGATCTCGGCGACCACGGATGAGACATCCGAGGGTTTGACCGCAATGATGACGAACGTCGCGTTTTCCACCGCGTCACGTACCGACGTCACCAGCACCGAATACGTCTCGGCGAGGTATCGCGCGCGGTCGGGCATCCGCTCGGCAACCACCAGGTCCTTGACTTGGCGTCCGGCCCGCAGCAAGCCCGATAGCAGGGCTTCACCGATGCTGCCCCCACCGACGATCGCGATTCTCGCCATGCCGCTCAGCATGGCAGACCGCGACGGGTTTCGGGATAAGCAGGCGGCCCGGCGACTACCGCGCCGCAGGCACGATGGCCAACTGGCGGGCCTGCACCACGATGCGGCCCTCGCAGTCGACAACGGTGTGGTCCTCGTCGAACCAGTCCTGCCCGATCTGCATGCAGGTGCAGACCACCCGCAACCAGCCGTCCGCCGGCAATGCGCGCAAGTAGGCGGTGAGCTGGACGGTCGGCGCCCAGCCGGTGCGGTTCACGGTAAAAGTCACCGGCGCCGACACATCTCCACACATCAGCGCGAACAGCACGTCAGGCGCCAAGCCACGCGGCCGCACCCACATCTGGATCACCGGTGGCCGGCCGTCAGTGGGCCCCAGCGTCGAGACCCGCGGCCGCACATCGCAGCCGTCGGCCAGGTGCACCAGCCCGGCCAGCGGGTGGCCGGGGCCAATCGGAGCGACATCGTCCGGCGGCTCAGGGGCCATCAGGCCCACCGCCGGATTGGCCGACAACAGCGGTGGCGCCAGGTGTTCGGGCTCGCCGAGTGTGACCACGGCGTGCACGGCTGCGCGATCACCCTGCATGAGCTCGACGTCCACCACGCTGATCCGGCGCCCGCGCTTACGGATCGAGGTCAACATCCGCATCGGACCGGGGTCGGGCGCCCACAGGAAGCTGCCCGAGACCGCCACCGGTTCGACGGCGCCACCATGAGCCGTACGCGCGGCGTTGGCGCACAACGCGAGCATCGCCCCGCCGTGGACCTTGGGCCCGATAGTCCAGTGCTTGTTCAACTCGCCGGCGTAGACACCGGGGTCGACCTCGCGCAGCGCCATCGCAGTGCTGAATAACGCGGTCATGTACTCCTGCAGTTCCTTTGGGCGTCAGCGCAGCAGGTGCGTGCGGGCGAATTGCAATGACTCGGCCAACATGGCCTCGCGCTCATGAGTTGAGCGCGCTCCGGACGTGGACACCTCCAGCACGACATGGCCGGCGAAGTCGCCGCCGGCCAACATTTCGCACACCTCGACCACCGGCTGGGTACCGTGGCCCGGCGCCAGATGCTCGTCGGCCGGCAGCCCGCTCCCGTCGCACAGGTGCAGGTGCACCAGACCCGAACCCATCCGGCGCGCCATGTCCAGCGCATCGGTGCCCGCCGTCGCGGTGTGCGACAGATCCAGCGTGTAGTGCGCGTGGTTGCCGTCCAGCGGATCGTAGGAGGGCGCGAACGCCGAGATCCCCGGCCCGGGGCCGCCGCCGCGCTTACGCATCCGTTCCTTCAACTGCTCGGCGCGGAAGAACCGGTCCGTCCGGAACGGGAACATGTTCTCCACGGCCACCAGCACGTCGCTGGATGCCTCCAACTCAGCGACCTGCTCGGTAAACCCGTCGACGTAACGCCGTTGCCAGCGGAACGGCGGATGCACGACGACGGCTTGGGCGCCGAGCTTCTCGGCGGCCCGCACGCTGCGATCCAGCTTGGGAATCGGGTTGGCGCCCCACACCCGCTGCGAGATCAGCAGGCACGGCGCGTGCACCGACAGCACCGGCATCCGGTAACGCCGCGACAGCTTGGCCACCGCGCCGATGTCCTGGCTGACCGACTCGCCCCACACCATCAGCTCGACCCCGTCGTAGCCGAGCTCGGCCGCATACTCGAAAGCGGCCTCGGTCTTCATCGGATAGACCGAGGCCGTCGATAGACCGACCTTGATGGCTGGGCGCACGCTTCTGTTGGGCGGCTAGCCGGATTGCAATAACGCTAACGGCCCGAGCGTGACCAGCGCCCCTACCGCCACCGCGATCAACGTGCTGGCGATGTCCTCGGTTTTGCGGACCACGCGAACGCCGACCACCAGGCCGAGAATGACGAGCACCGAAAGCACCAGCGCGACGATGTTGTTCCACCGCCACAGCTGGTCGAACGCGATGAACAGCCCGGCGCCGAATCCAACAGCCAGAATCGACTGCAGGACAACCATTCCGCCGGCCTGCATCGTCTCGCTCCGCGACCAGGTGGCGGAATCCGCGCGCTCACCGTGCAGATCGTCGGCGAGATGATCATCCTCCGGGTAGTCCTCCTCACCGGGGGCGTGGGCGATGTCGCGGTAGCCCGTGTGCGACTCGACGTCATCAGCGGCGTCCTTGCCCCGCGACCGACCGGCAAACGAACGCAGGTAGGAGCGCACGTAGGCGGAGTCTTCGTTCTCCAATTCGGCGTCGCGCACGTCGGTGTCCATCACGTCCACCGACATCCCGGCATAGTCCTCCAGCGGGTCCGGGTTCATCCCCTCGGCGCCGGATCGCTCCGCAGACTGGTCTTCTCCACGGCCGACTTGGGCGACCGGGACGTTGTCGCGCGACGGCAGCGGATACGGACTGCGCTCGGGGCGCGATTCCCGCGACTCGGCCCGTGATTCACGCGGACGAGGCGGCGGGGATTCCGGCCACCGCGGCTCGGGTTCGGACCAGTACGGCGACTTTTCGCCCGCCTCGTCGGAAACCGACTCGTCGAGCCGAGCCGACCCGTTGGCGTGCGGCTCATGCGATTCGGGACCGGGCTGGCCGATCGCTTCGGGGTCGATGGCGTCATCGATGACGGGGATTTCACCGGTCAGCTCGGCGACGGTCACCGCGTCGGAGTTGCCGCGGCGACGGCGACGGCGATTGGGGACCGGCGCACCGATCGTGCCGTTCTTCGCCAGCAATTCGGCGACCGAGATCGGTCTGGCACTCGCGTCGTGTGGTTCGGTCATCGTGTGTCGCCTCTCGATCGGTCACCCGCATTCCGATCAACCCGCTGGCTACCAGCATCCCGCACTGAAGTCTCGACAAGGGCGGTTCCGTCAGCCTCGCTATCGAGTTTGCGCAAAATGAGGCCTTCCCGTAGCGCCCACGGGCAAATGTCCACCGTTTCTATCGACAGCGCTCGCATGCTCGCCTCGGCGACCAGAGCTCCTGCCACGATCTGCGGCGCTCGCTCGGCGCTCACTCCTTCCAGTTCTGCACGGTCAGCGGTCGTCATCCTAGAGATGAAAGATATGAGTTGTCTGAGGCCATTGGCGGTCAGCGTCCTCTTCGCGCGCGGTCCCGCGGCAGACGGCGCCGCACCGGTGAGCCGGGCCAATGAGCGGAAAGTCTTCGACGTTGCCACCGCAAGATCGGGGCTGCCGGCGTCCAGCATTTTGGCGCTGGCGTCAGCCAGTTCGGAGTCCAGCCAGTCACGCAGCATCGCGACCCGGCGCCGGCCGGGGGGATCGTCTTTGAGCCATTCGCGGGTCAGACGCCCGGCGCCCAGCGGCAGCGACATCGCGACTTCGGGTTCCTCGTCGACGCCGTTGGACAGCTCCAGCGAGCCGCCGCCGATGTCGAGGTTGATGATCCGGCCCGCGCTCCAGCCATACCAGCGACGCACCGCCAAGAAGGTCAGCCGCGACTCGTCGACACCTCGCAGCACTTGCAGCTGGACTCCGGTCTCTTTGCGGACCCGGGACAGCAGATCCTCGGAGTTCTTGGCGTCGCGGACCGCCGATGTGGCGAACGCCATCAGTTCGGAGCAGCCCGAGCTGTCCGCGATCTTTTCGAACTCGTCGATCGTCTCGATCAGCTTGTCGGCGCCGCGCCGGGTGATCTTGCCCGAGTTGTCGATCGACTCGGCTAGCCGCAGGGTGGCCTTGGTCGAACTCATCGGCGTCGGATGTCCACCGCGGCGGGCGTCCACTACTAGCAGATTGACCGTGTTGCTGCCCACGTCCAGCACTCCTAATCGCACGAAACACAACTTAGCCCTGCAACGCTGCGGGGTTGGATTGGACTACCGTGAAAACTGTGGCAAGTTCGCAGCCAAATCATCCCGGTGAAGTCGAATTGGACTTCGCGCGCGAATGGGTGGAGTTCTACGACCCGGACAATCCCGAGCATCTGATTGCCGCGGATCTGACTTGGCTGCTGTCCCGCTGGACGTGCGTGTTCGGCACCCCGGCTTGCCAGGGCACCGTAGAAGGGCGTCCCGATGACGGATGTTGCTCGCACGGCGCGTTTTTATCCGACGACGACGACCGCGCCCGGCTGGACGACGCTGTGTCCAAACTCACCGACGCCGACTGGCAGTTCCGCGAAAAGGGCTTGAGCCGCAAGGGCTACCTCGAACTCGACGAGCATGAGGGCGAAGAGCAGTTCCGCACCCGCAAACACAAAGGCGCGTGCATCTTCCTTAACCGGCCCGAGTTTCATGCCGGCCCGGGCTGCGCGCTACACAGCAAAGCGCTGAAACTCGGCGTGGCACCGCTGACGATGAAGCCCGACGTCTGCTGGCAGTTGCCGATCCGCCGCAGCCAGGAATGGGTGACCCGCCCGGACGGCACGGAAATCCTGAAGACCACCGTCACCGAGTACGACCGCCGTGGCTGGGGCGCCGGCGGCGCCGACCTGCACTGGTACTGCACCGGTGATCCGGCCGCCCATGTCGGCACCGAGCAGGTGTGGGTGAGCCTGGGACCCGAGCTCACCGAGCTTCTCGGCGAGAAGGCCTACGCCGAGCTGGCTGCAATGTGCAAGCGGCGCAGCGCATTAGGGCTCATCGCTGTGCACCCCGCGACGCGGGCCGCCGAATAAACGAGGACCTGCGGGCAGCTGCCACGCCACGTTGGCGCGGCCAGCCCGGGCGCCTGGAAGTCTGGTATGCGACCCTGTCGGATCCAGCGACAGGTGCCGGGCTCTGGGTCCATTACGAGACAGTGTCGCCGACGTCGGGCGGCTCAAAGGGTCCCTATGCGCACGGCTGGGCGAGCTGGTTCCCCGCCGACGGTCCACCGCACACCGAGCGTTTCGGTCCCGAGCCCGCCGCCCCGGCCGCCGGGCCGATCTGGCTGAACGTTGCCGACGCTCGAATCGCCTTCGCAGAACTGACCGGACGAGCCGGGTCACTGGCTTGGGACCTGAACTGGACCGACAGCGGTGCGCCGCTGTGGACCTTCCCGCGCCCGGCGTGGGAACGCGAACTACTCCCAGGTGCGCAGGTGGTGCTCGCCCCGACGGCAGAGTTCACCGGCTCGCTCAATACCGGCGACACCGCCCACCGCATCGACCGGTGGCGGGGCGGAGTGGCCCACATCTACGGGCACGGCAACGCCAGGCGCTGGGGGTGGATCCACGCCGACCTCGGCGACGGCGACGTCCTGGAGGTGGTCACCGCGGTGTCGCGCAAAGCAGCCTTGCGCAAACTCCCGCCGATGGCGTTCGTTCGGTTCCGTATCGACGGAAAGGATTGGCCCGCAGGCATTTTACCTTCGCTGCGGGTGCGGACCAAGTTAGGCCTGCGGCAGTGGCAGCTGGAAGGGCATATCGGCCGTCGTCGAGTGCTGATCCGCGTCGACCAGCCTGCCGGACGCTGCGTCAGCCTGGGCTATACCGATCCTGACGGCGCTGCCGCGGTATGCACCAACACGGAGCAAGCCAATGTTCACGTCGAGGTCGGCGACCGCCGCTGGTCGGTGATCGGCACCGGCCACACAGAGGTCGGCTTGCGACCGGCAGCCAACTAGCGTCAGCTCTCCAGCTTGTAGCCCAGGCCGCGCACCGTCACCAGGTGTATCGGATTGGCCGGGTCCGACTCGATTTTCGAGCGCAGGCGCTTGACGTGCACGTCGAGTGTCTTGGTGTCGCCGACGTAGTCGGCCCCCCACACGCGATCGATCAGCTGACCGCGAGTCAGCACCCGGCCGCTGTTGCGCATCAAGTACTCCAGCAGGTCAAACTCCTTGAGTGGCAACGTAATTGCCTCACCGTTGACCGATACGACGTGGCGGTCGACATCCATTCGCACCGGGCCGGATTCCAGCACGCCGTCGGTAACCTCGGAGTCGTCGTCGCCGCGGCGCCGCAGCACCGCACGGATCCGCGCAATCAGCTCACGTGCCGAATATGGTTTTGTCACATAGTCATCGGCGCCCAGCTCCAGGCCGACGACCTTGTCGATCTCCGAGTCACGCGCGGTCACCATGATGACCGGCACGCTGGATCGGGATCGCAGTTGCTTGCACACATCGGTGCCAGACATCCCCGGCAGCATCAGATCGAGCAGCACGATGTCAGCGCCGGCCCGGTCGAATTCGGCGAGCGCGGACGGGCCGTCGGTCACCACGGTGGCCTCGAAGCCCTCTTTGCGTAGCAGAAACGCCAGCGGATCAGCCAGCGATTCTTCGTCCTCCACGATCAGGACACTCGTCATCGGCGTAGTTCTTCCTCTCGTTGGGGCTCTCGTTGGGGCATCTTGGGCCGGATTTCGCGCTCGGGCGGTTTGTCGGTCCGTTCGAACTCGGCGTCATAGGCCGGGATGGACAAGGTGAACGTCGATCCCGTTCCCAGCTGGCTCCACAACCCGATCATGCCGTTGTGATTGGCCGCGACGTGCTTGACGATGGCAAGGCCGAGTCCGGTGCCGCCGGTAGCCCGCGAGCGCGCCTTGTCGGTGCGGAAGAACCGTTCGAAGACCCGCTCCTGGTCCTTGCGGGCGATCCCGATGCCCCGGTCGGTGACGCTGATCTCGATGTACTCGCCGCGGCGACGGCGGCTGATGGACACCTGCGAACCGCGTGGTGAATACGCGATCGCATTGGACACCAGGTTGGCCAGCGCGGTGACCAGCAGGGCCTGTTCACCCAACATCCGCAGGCCGCTCGGTTCGTCGGTACAGACCGTGATATCAGAGTTGTCAGCCGGCACCTTGTGCCGTGAAATCGCTTCGGATACAACGGTATCGACGTCGACGGCGCCCATATCCGGCAGCCGCTCCGCGCCCTGCAGCCGGGACAGCTCGATCAGCTCGCTGACCATGTCCCCCAGTCGGTTGGCCTCGACCAGCACCTTCTCGCCGAACCGCCGCACGGTCTCCGGGTCGTCCGCGGATGCCAGCAGGGCCTCCGCGAGCACCGCCATCGCGCCCACTGGCGTCTTGAGCTCATGGCTGACGTTGGCCACGAAGTCGCGCCGGGTGGCCTCCATCCGCGCGTATTCGGAGTGGTCATAGACGAAGACCACGGCGAACCGGCGGTCCTCCTCGCTCAGCAGCCGGGCCTGTCCGTGCACCGACAGGCCCGCTCGTCCAGGGACCAGCCGCTTGCCCGGCAGCAGATCGAATTCGACGTCAGCGCCGTCGCCCAGGGTCTGGCGTGCCGCCTTCCAGGCCTCGTCGTCAAGCTGCCGCTCGCGCACCAGGCCGAGCTCTTTGGCCCGGCCGTTGTGGTAGACGACGTCGCGGTGACGGTCCACGACCGCGGTGCCCAGCGGCATCAACGCAACAATGCGCTCCAACATTTGTGCGACGGTGATCCCGGCGGCTTCGACGGCCACCCGCTGGCGTCGCTCCAGCGCCCGCGGCGCCAGCCGCGAGCCCATGGCGACACCGACGGCCAGTGCCACGAGGAACAACCCCCCGGCCAGTGACAGGGCCGAGAACACAGTCACATAAAAATCCTACAAACCGGGTGAACGCCAACCCAGCAGCGCAAGGCCAAAATCGGACATGTCACACGCAACAAGACAGGTGTTCGACGGCTGTTCACGTCACGTTTGCCCTTCTGCCAGGAATAACGGGCTAGCGGGCGCCTTGGCTGGCCACCGCGGCCGCGCCCGCGGCAGCGGCTTCGGGGTCGAGATAGCTGCCGCCGACGACGGCGGGCCGCATATCGGCGTCCAGGTCGTAGCGCAGCGGAATGCCGGTGGGGATGTTCAATGCGACCACGTCCTCGTCGGACATGCCATCCAGGTACTTGACCAGGGCGCGCAGCGAGTTGCCGTGCGCGGCGATCAGGACCGTCTTGCCGACCCGCAGATCCGGAACGATGACGTCGGTGAAGTACGGCAAGAACCGGGCCACCACGTCGGCCAGGCATTCGGTCAGCGGGCCGCCGCCGATGTCGGCGTAGCGGGGGTCGGTGTCCTGGCTGAACTGGCTGCCCTTCTCGATCGGCGGCGGCGGGGTGTCGTAGCTGCGTCGCCAGGTCATGAACTGCTCGTCGCCGTAGCGTTCTCTGATCTCGGCCTTGTCCAGTCCCTGCAGCGCGCCGTAGTGGCGTTCGTTCAGCCGCCAGCTGCGCCGCACCGGAATCCACAGCCGGTCAGCGGTATCCAGTGCCAGGTGCGCGGTGGTGATGGCCCGTCGCAGCAGCGAGGTGTACAGGACGTCGGGCAGCAGATTGTGCTCGGCGATCAGTTCGCCACTGCGCACCGCCTCGCCGCGGCCCTTGTCGGTCAGGTCGACGTCGACCCAGCCGGTGAACTGATTACTCGCGTTCCATTCGCTCTCGCCGTGGCGAAGCAACACCAGCGTGGCGACCGGGTTCCCCATGGTGGAAGTCTCTCACCCCTCCCCGGGTGAGGTGAGTCACACAAGGCCCGATGCCTGCTGATACAGGTATACAGTCATGCCGTAATCGAGTATCAACGCTGTTAGCCGAGGAGGATCCGATGAGCGAGAAGACCACGTGCATAGTCGTCGGCGGCGGTCCCGCCGGAATGGTGGCGGCATTACTGCTGGCTCGCGGGGGCGTGGAAGTCACCGTGCTGGAGAAGCATGCGGACTTCCTCCGGGATTTCCGGGGCGACACGGTGCATCCCTCGACGCTGCGGTTACTCGACGAACTCGGCCTTTTCGAGCAGTTTGACGCGCTGCCGCACACCAAGCTCGAGGGCTGGGGCGTCGACCTGCCCGACGGCCGTAAAGCGCCCGTCATCGACTTCACTCGGTTGCGCTTACCGCACCGCTACATCGCCATGGTGCCGCAGTGGGATCTGCTCGATCTGCTGGCCGAGGCCGGGCGGCAAGAGTCGACGTTCACCCTGCGGATGAGCCACGACGTCACCGGGCTGCTGTACGAGTCGGGCCGGGTGGTCGGCGTGCGCTACGACAGCCCCGACGGGCCTGGTGAACTGCGCGCCGACCTCACGATCGCCTGCGACGGGCGCTGGTCGCTATGCCGGCGCGAGGGCGGGCTGGTCCCGCGTGAATACCCGGTCGACGCCGACATCTGGTGGTTCCGGCTGCCGCCCGCCGATGGCGTCGGAGACACGTTATTGCCCCGATTCAAAGACGGGTTGTTCCTTGGGGTCATCCCGCGCCAGGGGTATCTGCAGACCGGCTACTTCCTCCATAAGGGCGCCGACGCCCAACTGCGGGCCCGCGGGATCGAGGCGCTGCGCCGCGACATCGTCACCGCCATTCCCGAGCTGTCCGAGGCCGTTAACGGCCTGGAATCAATGGACGACGTCAAGCTTTTGGAGATCCGGCTCAACCGGCTGCGCCGCTGGTACAGGAACGGGCTGCTGTGCATCGGCGATGCCGCGCACGCCATGTCCCCGGCCGGCGGGGTCGGCATCAACCTCGCCGTCCAGGACGCGGTGGCTGCGGCGAGGCTGCTCGCGGCACCGCTGCGCGATCACCGCGTCACCGCAAAGGACTTGGCTGCTGTCCAGCGCCGCCGCGAGTTCCCCACGGCGGTCATCCAGACGTTGCAACGCTTTCTGCACGCGACGATGGCGCGGGCGATCGATTCCGGCAAGACGCCAGCTCCCAACAAGCTGATGCGCGTCCTGGCTCGCTTTCCGCAGCTGTCCGCGATCCCCGCTTACCTGATGGGGGTCGGTGTCAGGCCTGAGCACGCTCCGGAGTTCGCCCGCCGGGCGCCACAACCGGTCTCGTCAAACCCTAGCGAAAAGGGTTGATGCTCATGGCATCTCCTGTGTCAACGGTCAACGAGGTGCCCGCCGATGTGGTGGCGGCCGCACTGCGTGCCGCCGAGAATCTCGGCAGAGATGTCGCCGACGTTCCGCTGATTGCGATAGCACGCGAGGCCGGGATGTCGCGCAGCACGCTGATCCGCCGGTTGAACGGCTCCCGGCAGCCGTTGGACGACGCCGTGCGCGCCGCCGGAGTGGAGCCCGGCGGCCGGCCGCCGGTGCGCGAACGTGCGGTGCTGGCGGCGGCGTCGCTGATCAGCGACCGCGGCCTGGGAGCGGTGACATTGGAAGCGGTTGCAGTGCAAGCGGATTGCTCGGTGCACAGCCTGTATGCGGTGTTTGGCGGCCGTGATGAGTTGCTGCGCAAGGTCTTTGACCGCTACGGCCCGATCCTCGACCTCGACGAGGCGGTCTCCGACCCGGATGCCGAGCTCGCTGAAACGGTGCATCGGGTCTACCGGGTACTGGCCGAGGCGTTCAGCCGCGAACCGCGAGTGGCGCCGGCGATGCTGGCCGAAGGGCTGGCGCGGCCGACCTCACCCGCGGTGCAAGCGCTTTTGCAGTACCACGTGCCGCGCATGCTGGCCGGTGTGGGCCAGTGGCTGGCGGGCGAAATCACCGCGGGGCGTATCCGAGATCTACCGCTGCCGTTGCTCATTCAGCAGATGCTCGCGCCGATCGGCGTGCACACCATGGTTCGGCCGGCCGTCGAACAAATCCCCGAGGTCGAGCTGCCGGAGTTGGACCAGGCGTGCGTGGTGTTCGCCGATGCGTTCCTGCGCGCGGTTGCGACTTAGCCGTCGTCGTCGTCGATCAGGTGCGCGAACGCCTCCAGGTTCTTCAGCGACTCTCCGCGGGAGACCCGCCACTCCCATTCCTTTTGGATCGACGACCGAAAGCCCAACTCCAGCAACGTGTTGAAGTCGGTATCCACCGCTTCGAGCACCTGCCCGAGGACCCGATCGATCTCGGCGGCGTCCACCGATGGCAACGACATCCGGCCCACCAGGTAGATGTCGCCGACGTTGTCCAACGTGTAGGCCACGCCGTACAGCCGGCGATTGCGCTTGAGCAGAAAGCGGTAGACGCCCTCGTGGTTTTCGTCGGGCTTGCGGCAGACAAACGCCTCGACGCGCACCGAGTGCTCGCCGATGCTCAGGATGGTGTTGGTCTTGAGCTTGCGCTCGCCGGGTAGCTCCACGATCAGTCCCGGCAACCCACCTTGCGCACCGGGATGCCGCGAATATGTCAGATCGCTGGCATCCAGCGTGTCCTCGATCAGCTGCTGGACGTGAGACACCGGCGGCGCGTCGCGATCTCCGGTGCGCGTCATGCCCAGGCCTCCTTTCGCGATGTCCGTCGTCGTGCCCGGCGCGCCGAGGCCAGGTCGGGCAGCGAGCGGCGGGCGGCGGTGAACTCGCCGATCGCGCGCCGGTAGCTCGCCAGCAGCGCATCGACGGTGTTGTCCCAGGAGAACGTCGCCGCGTGCTCGACCGCCGCGCGGCGCATCGGCCAGGCCCGCGGCCCGCCGCCGAGCCGCAGCATCTCGTCGATGGCCTGCACCCACCGGTCGACGTCGTGACCGGCCACCAGCGTGCCGCTGACCCCGTCGCGCACCGCCACCGGCAACCCGCCGACCGCGGCCGCCACCACCGGTGTCCCACACGCCTGGGCCTCCAGTGCGACCAGACCGAACGACTCCGAATAGCTGGGCACCGCAACCAGATCGACGGCACGGAACAATCGGGCCAGGTCTTCCCGCGACTGCGGGGGCAAAAACGTCACCCGGGCAGAGATACCCCATTCGTCGGCAAGCCGAACCAGGCCGTCCGGGGCGGCAAGTCCGGTGCCCGACGGTCCGCCGGCGACCACGACGTGCACCCGCGGCAGCTTGGCCGCCGCGCGCAGCAAGACATCGGGCCCCTTCAGCGGTTGAATCCGCCCGACGAACGCCACCAACTCCGCGTCGGCCGGCAGCCCCAACCTGGCCCTGGCGGCGTTGCGGTCACCGGGCCGGAACACATCCAGGTCGACACCGGGGTGGGCGACGTCGATCCGGGCCGGGTCGGCGTGATGTAACGAAACCAATTGTGTGGCTTCGTCTTCGGTGTTAACGATCAACCGGTCGGCCTCGTCGACGACCTGCTGCTCGCCGACGGTGCGCAGCGGCGGCTCGGGTGTGTCACCTTCGGCCAGCGCGGCATTCTTCACCGCGGCAAGGGTGTGCGCGGTGTGCACCAACGGCACCGACCAGCGGTCACGCGCCAGCCAGCCGACCTGACCGGACAGCCAATAGTGCGAGTGCACGATGTCGTAATAGCCCGGCTCGTGGGCGGCTTCGGCGCGCAGCACCCCCGCGGCGAACGCACACAGTTGCGTCGGCAGGTCGTATTTGTCCAGGCCTTCGAACGGCCCCGCCACCACATTGCGCACCAGCACACCGGGTGCCACCCGCACGATAGGCGGATCGGTGGACGCGGTCGCCCGGGTGAAGATCTCCACCTCGACGCCCCGACGAGCAAGATGAAGCGCGCTCTGCAGCACGTAAACGTTCATCCCACCGGCATCCCCGATGCCCGGCTGGGCCAGCGGCGACGTGTGCACCGCCAGCACCGCGACGCGACGCGGATCGGTCAGCTCGGAGGCGTCCGGCCGGGACAAGTCAGTGTGGCCCACAACGTCATCTTTGCAGGACCGCTCCATGTGCCCCGAAGACGCAGGTCAGGCGGGTGTCTCGGTGGCAAGGGGCAGCGCGACCACCGGCGGTTGGGCGCGGCGCATGGCAGCCAGCGGATCGGCGTACAGCCCGGCCAGCGACACGATGCCGGCCCCGGCCTCCTGGACCCGGTTGCCGAAAGCGGTGACCCGGATGTCGCGCCGCGGCAACACCGAGCGTGCGGCGAACGCGGCCTCCACGTGCTCCATGCCCTCCGGATATTCGGTGAACGCCTGCCCGCCGACCACCAGGTCGTCGGGATTGAGCAGATCGCGCAGCAACGCGACCGCTTCACCGAGCACCCTGGCCCGCTCCGCGAGCAGGTCCTGGGCCGGCTGGTTGCCATTGCGGGCGGCGCGCAGCAGTTCGGTGACCGTGGCGCCGGGCCCACCGTTGCGGGCCGGCAGGATGCGCGTCCGGTGGGCCGCGGCGAGTACGGCCTCGTCGCTGACCGTGGACTCCAACAGCCCGGACCCGCCGAGCAGCTCCGATTGCGCCGGCAAGTTCGCGATGGTGCCCGGTCCGCTGGCCGGGCTGTGCACCCGGCCGCCGATCGACAGCGCATAGCCCACGGTCTCGCGCGCGTAGACGTACAAGCTGGTGGTCGACTTGGGCGCAAACCGCCGCATGCCGAGCAGCAGCTCCGCCGCGGCCATCGCGTCGACGTGGCAGGCCACCGACACCGGCAGATCCAGCGCCTCGGCGAACACCGGTCCGACCGGTGCGTCGCGCCAGCCCAACCGGCCATGGTCGACGTGCCCGCCGGCGCCGTCGACGATGCCACCGATTGCCACCCCGACCCAGAGCGCGCGCCGTCGGTGCCAGCGCCTCAGGTAGCGGCGGGCGCCGTCGGCCAACGAGGCCAGCGCAGGCCCCTGAGCACTCCGCGGTGTCGGGGTCTCGACGGCGTCCAGGGTGCGGCCGAACAGGTCGGTGGCCACGATGCTGGTCGTTCGCGCCCCGATGTGGATGCCCAGCGTCAGGAACGGCTCGTGGTTGACCTCGACTGGCACCCGGGGACGCCCGATGGCGCCGGAGACTGCCAGGTCGGCCCGTTCGCGCAGGATGCCTGCCTCCAGCAGGGCGGTGACCTGCCGGTTTACCGTCGCAATCGACAGCGACGTGACCTGCGCGATGACGTCACGACCGATCGGGCCGCGTAGCCGCACGGCACGAAAGACCGATGACGCGGCGCCGTCGGACAGCTGCAGTGACGGCGCGATGACGCGGTGGCGTCCGGGTGATCGAGAGCCGTTCCGGCCGTGCGGCTGGCCGGCGAGGCTGTGAGAGTGGGAGGTGAGACTGGTTGAGCGCACTTGGGGTGTCCTTGTCCGAGTTCCGATGGCGGGTCCTGGACCGCACCATCGCGAGCGCTTGGGGCTCGCTCAGGCGCGGTTAGCTGCGCGGCAACAACACGCACAGTCTGCGAACCGACACGCAGACATGCAGCCGAACAAGGCGCTGGAGTACACACGAGGAATTTAGCACGCTTACTAGAGTTGTTCAGATGACAGCCACTGATCAACGGGTCGCAGTAGTTACCGGCGCCAGCGCCGGGATCGGTGAGGCAACCGCGAGAACCCTTGCCGCGCAAGGGTTTCACGTGGTGGCCGTGGCACGTCGAGCGGAGCGAATCAGCGCCCTGGCAGCCGAACTAAACGGAACCGCGATTGTGGCCGACGTCACCGACGGCCCGGCGGTAGACGCGCTGTCCGCTCGGCTGCCACGAGTCGATGTGCTGGTCAACAACGCCGGCGGCGCCAAGGGCCTGGAGTCGGTGGCCGACGCCGACCTGGAGAACTGGCGGTGGATGTGGGAGACCAACGTGCTGGGCACGCTGCGAGTCACCCGCGCGCTGCTGCCCAAACTGATCGACTCCGGCGACGGCCTGATCGTCACCATCACCTCGGTTGCGGCGATGGAGATCTACGACGGCGGCGCCGGATACACCTCAGCCAAGCACGCGCAGGGCGCGCTGCACCGCACGCTACGCGGCGAACTGTTGGGAAAACCGGTGCGGCTCACCGAGATTGCTCCCGGAGCGGTCGAAACCGAATTCTCACTCGTCCGCTTCGGCGGCGACCAGCAGCGTGCCGACGCCGTCTATGAAGGCATGACGCCGCTGGTGGCCGCCGACATCGCCGAGGTGATCGGGTTCGTGGCGTCGCGGCCGTCGCACGTCAACCTCGACCAGATCGTCATCCGGCCGCGCGACCAGGCAACCGCTAGCCGCCGGGTCGGCCGCTAGGCGACGTCGTCGGGGTGCCCGACAAGGTCGGCGCATCGTGCGGCGTGGCCGGCGCGCTGCGCGGTATCGAGACCGGCGACGGCTTGGCTCCGCTGGCCGGCGGCAGCGCCGACATGCCCACCCAGGTGTCCCAGTCGACCGCCCAGTCCCAGATGTCGCCGTCGGAATAGGACAGCTCGATCGAGCTGGCGGTCACCTCGACCGGGTCGCCGTAGATCGCGCTGCCGAAGTACTGCTGGGCATCGGACGTCGACAGGTTGATGCAGCCGTTGGTGACGTTGGTGTTGCCCTGCGCACCCGCACTGGCCGGGTTGGCGTGGATGAACTCGCCGTTGTTGGAGATCCGGACTGCCCAGCGCTCGTGGGCGTTGGTGTAGCCCCCGGCCGGGTTGGACATGTAGAAGTCGGAGTACTTCTCGCTGACCACGTGAATGCCGTTGCGGGTGACGTTGCGGGCCTTGTCGGCTTCGCCGTAGCTGCACGGGAAGTCCATGATGACGCCCTCGTCGCGGACCACCTGGATGCGGTGCGAGGAGACTTCGGCTTTGACCACTTGGCGTCGACCGATATCGAAGCTCAGGCTCATGTCCTGTTTGCCGTAGGCGCCGTCGCCGAACGCCAGCCCGTAGAGCTTGGCGTCGACGCTGACCTTGGTCCCGGCCGGGTAGTACTCGCGGGTGCGCCAGTGCACGCGGGCACCCTGGGCTTCGTCGGGCAACCACGCCCAGCTGCCCTCGACCGGCGGCTCGGTGGTGACTTTCAGCGCCCGCTCGACGGCGGCCTTGTCGGTGATCGGGGCGTCGAACTGGACGATGACCGGCACCGCGACCCCGACGGTCTGGCCGTCGGCGAGCTGAAACCCGCCGTCGATCACCTTGGTGGGCGCGACGGTGGTGAGGTTGGCATTGACCGGGACAGCCTTGCCGTCGTGGCCGACCGCCGATCCTTTCCAGGTGTAGGTCGCGTCGTAGCCGAGCGGCTCGGTGATCGTGAAGATGGTGCGGTCCCGATTCAGGGTGCCCGCGACCACCTTGCCGGCGGAGTTGGTCAATGCCAGGTGCTGGAACCAGCCGTCGCGCACCTCGACACTGATCGCCGCGGTCGGGAGCACCTTGGTGGCCTTGTCGGCCGGCCGGAACGTCAAGCTGGCCTCGGCCGGCGGCTTGGCCTTCTCCGCTTGCTTGCTCGATCCGCCGAAGCAGGCGGCCAGCACATTAGGCGCGAAGATGCCGACCGCAAGGGTCGTCAAGGCCCGGCGCCGGGTAACCGGCGAGAGGCCACGCGCTGTATCCACGACTCAAAAGATACCGGTGAAAATGACCCGGCCGGCACACGCGCCCTACAGCGAGCAGCCGACCAGCACCGGCTCGGGTGTCAGTGTGACGCCAAACACATCACGGACTCGGTCTCGGACGGTGCGCGCCAGCGAAATCACGTCGTCGGCGCTGGCCCGGCCGCGATTCGTCAAAGCAAGCGCATGCTTGGTGGACAGTCGACAAGGCGCGGTCGCGACGTCCGGATAGCCCTTGCCGAAACCGGCTTGCTCAACGAGCCAGCCGGCGGCGAGCTTGACGCCGTGGGGAGCCGGATAGTGCGGCACCGCGCGGCCCGTCCCGCTGGCGCCGTCGGCCAGCTCTCGGTAAAACTCTTGCGGGACAACCGGATTGGTGAAGAACGAGCCCACACTCCAGGTGTCGTGGTCGGCCGGGTCGAGCACCATGCCCTTTCGGGCGCGCAATCCCAGCACCGCGTCGCGGACCGCCCCGGGATCCGCGCTCTCCCCGGCCGTCACGTCCAGCGCGGCAACCAATTCGGCGTAGCGCAGCGGCGCGCTGCGGCCCGAAGCGTCCAGTGCGAACTCCACCTCCAACATGATGGCCGCGTCGGTGTGCTTGAGCACGCTGGTGCGATACCCGAACCCCAGTTCGCCGGGCGGCGCCCAGCGCACCGCGCCGCTGCGTCGGTCCAGCAGCCGGACCCGGGTGATGGTGTCGGCCACCTCGGCCCCGTAGGCGCCGACATTTTGCACCGGGGTGGCGCCGGCCGAGCCGGGGATGCCGGACAG
This sequence comes from Mycobacterium sp., assembly GCA_035314925.1. GTDB lineage: Bacteria > Actinomycetota > Actinomycetes > Mycobacteriales > Mycobacteriaceae > Mycobacterium. The sequence continues at coordinate 29,913 of DATFYT010000068.1, forward strand.
GCACTCCAGCCCGCCCAGACCCGCGGCGATCGCCGCGACGACCACCTCGTCCCAGACCGCGCCGGCCTCGGCCCGCACGACATTGCCCTCGACGCTGATGTTGTTGGTGGCCAACCGCACGACGGTCAGATCCGCCAGCGTCTCGGCGATCACCAGATTCGAGCCCCCGGCCAACACCAGCAGCGGCCCGCACCCCTCGCCGTCGAGCTGGCGCAGCGTGGCGACCACCTGCTCGGTGGTCGTGCAGGTGATGACTCGCCGCGCGACCGGCCCGACCCGCAACGTGGTCAGCGGGGCGAGCGGCACCGCCTCGTCGACGCGCGCGCCCGCGAAAGCGGTTCCCACCACGGCTCGTAACGGTAGCCTGACCTGCTGTGCCGCGTTCGTTCGACATGTCCACCGACTACGGGGTCAGCGTCGAAGAGGTTCTCCGGGCCTTCAGCGACCAGGAGTACTGGCTGGCCCGGCTCGCCGATTCGGGCGCTGACGACACCACGCTGGACTCGATCGAGGTTGGCGGTCCAGCTGGAAACGACGGCAGCATCGACGTGATCACCACGCAGGTGCTGCGCAGTGACCGGCTCCCGGGCGTGATCAACCAATTCCACCGGGGCGACCTGCAGATCCGCCGCGAAGAGCGATGGGAGCCGATCACCAACGGCTCGTCGACCGCGAACGTCACGGGCTCGATCCTGGACGCGCCGGCGTCGCTGACCGGCGCCGCGGTGCTGGAGCCGGTGGCGGAAACCGGGGGCGCCCGGTTGAAGCTCCGGGCCACCATCGAGGTGCGCATCCCGCTGGTCGGCGGCAAGTTGGAGAACTTCATCGGCAACCAGCTGGTCGAGTTGCTGATCGCCGAGCAGCGTTTCACCACCACGTGGATCGGCGAAACCGCCTGATCGCTCAGGCGCCGCCTTCGGCGGCGTTGACGGCACCCTTGAGCAGTTCGCCGATGACCCTCTTCAGCACCAGTGACAACAGCCGATCAAGACCGGGGATCTTGGGTGTCGACCGTAGGTGCCAGCTGACCTCGGTTCCTGCGCCCGCTTCGCGCAGCTCGACCGTGCCGACGTGATCCCGGACCGGCGCGCCGGAGAGCATCTTGTACGCGTAGCGAGTGGGTCGCTGGTAATCGATGATCTCTTCGACGATTGGGGGTCCGACCGCCTCGATGCGTCTGACCGCACCGACACCGTTCGGCGCGGGGACTCCCTCGCGATCTAGCGTGCTGCGACGGACCGCCCACACGTAGTCCGCGATCGCGCGGTGGTTAGTGAGGGAGTCGAACACTGTCTCGATCGGCGCCCTTGTGGTCCGCGTGAGGGTGAATTCCACCGTCATGGTTCCTCTCTTTCCCTGGCTCGATGAATTCTGGCATCCCGGGCGATGTGACGACCGCTAGGTACCGGGGCGACCCGCTGCGCCCGGCTTCGCCGCGCTTGCGATCGCCCCTCTAGGTACCGGGGCGACCCGCTGCGCCCTTAGGCTGGCGGTCATGCGGATTGCGGTGGCTCAGATCCTGTCTGGCACCGACCCGGCCGACAACCTGCGGCTGGTGCGGGATTACACCGGGCAGGCCGCCGAAGCCGGCGCGACGCTGGTGGTGTTCCCGGAAGCGACCATGTGCCGATTCGGCGTTCCGCTGGCACCGATTGCTGAGCCCGTCGTCGGCCCATGGGCCGACGGCGTGCGCCGGATCGCGGCCGACGCAAACATCACCGTGATCGTCGGCATGTTCAGCCCAGCTGATAGCGGGCGGGTCTACAACACGCTGCTGGCGGTGGGTCCGGGTACCAATGCGCACTACGACAAGATTCACCTCTACGACGCCTTCGGCTTCACCGAGTCGCGGACCGTCGCGCCCGGCCGGGAGCCGGTGGTGCTCGACGTCGACGGCGTCGGGGTGGGGTTGACCACCTGCTACGACCTCCGCTTTCCCGAGCTCTTCACCACGCTGGCGCGCCGTGGCGCCCAGGTGATCGCCGTCAGCGCGTCGTGGGCTTCCGGCCCCGGGAAGCTGGAGCAGTGGACGCTGCTGGCCCGGGCCCGGGCGCTGGACTCCACCAGCTACATCGTCGCGGCCGGCCAGGCCGACCCGGGTGAGCCGCTGGCCTCGGCCGCGCCGACCGGGGTGGGCGGGAGCCTGGTGGTTTCACCTTTCGGCGACGTGGTGGCGTCGGCCGGAGCCGACCCCCAGTTGCTGGTCACCGATGTCGCCCTCGACCGGGTGACGCAGGCCCGCGACACCATCGCGGTGCTGCGTAACCACTCAGCGTTCGCACATGGTGATAAGGCAGAATCGCCCGGGTGACGAATCCGCAGGGGCCGCCACAACAGGACGCGTCGATATGGGCGCGTCCAGGCCACCAGAGCCCGCCTACCGAGCCGGCGCCGCAGGCCGAGTGGGCACCTACCCAGACCGCACCCGGTCACGCCCATGAATCACCGGCCCAGCCGCCGCACCAGACCCTTCCGCCGCCCACCCTGGAATTCCCGGCCGCGTCGCCGTACGGCCAGCCGCCTTCGCAGGACCCGCCGGCTGCCGTGAAAACCAAACGACGCCGCTTCATCGGCGACCCGGTGTCGATCATTCTGGTTCTGGTCATCGTGGCCGCGTTGGGCGTCGCCGGCCTGATCGCAGGCGAGCTGTATGCCCGCAACCTCGCCGACAACGTGGTGGCAGCGGCCACCGAATGCGTGGTGCAAGATCAGGCCAGCGTCTCCTTCGGGCCGAGCCCGTTTCTGTTGCAGCACCTCACCGGCCACTACCGCGACATCTCCATCCACACCGCGGGACACCAGATCCGTAGCGCCAAAGGCATGAAGGCCGACATCAACATCAACGACGTCGACCTGCATGGCAGCGGCGACTCGAAGGGCACCATCGGCGAGCTGAATGCCACCATCACCTGGACGTCGGACGGCATCAAGGAGACCGCGCAGAGTTTTCTTCCGTTCATCGGCAGCTTGGTCAACAGTGTCAACTCTGACTCCGGTGCCGGCACCGTCGAGCTCAGCGGGGTCCTGGGCACCGTCACCGTGAAGCCGGCGGTCGCGAACGGCGGGTTGTCACTGCAGGTCCTCAAAGTCACCGCATTGGGTGCCACGCTGCCGCGTGAGACCGCGCAAGCGGCGCTGGACACCTTTGCCGCGACGCTTAACAAGCAGTATCCGCTGGGTATCCACGCCGACAGCGTGCAGGTCACCAATGACGGTGTGGTGGCCCGCTTTTCGACACGCGACGCCTCGATCCCGGCAGCCCAGAACGACCCCTGCTTCGCTCATGTTTAACTCGGACAGTCTCGGGTATAGGGAAACGCGCTGATGACGAACTCACGAGGGCCATCGGGCGACGAACCGTCGGAGTGGGCTCGTCCGGCCAGGCCGGCCGGGCCCCCCAACCGGGGCGCGCCGCCACGCCGCCAGCCCCCGACGCCGCCGTCCCAAGAACAAACTCGCCACATCCGCCAGCCCGGCCGCCCGCAAGATCCGGCCATCCGCGACGCTCCGCGTCCGCAACAGCCGGGGCCACCGAATCGCCCACCTCAACAACCGGTTCCGCCGCAGAGTCGGCCGCCGCAACAACCGGGTCTACCGCCTAATCCGCAGCCGCGTCAGCCCGGTCCCCCGCCCCCGCACGAGCACACCACGACCACCCGGATATCGACACCGCCGCCGTTGCCGGACGCACCAGTGACCGCCAAGCACGGACGTTCCGTTAACCGGACGGCGATCCTGTTGATCCTGGCGATCGTGGTGCTGCTCGTCCTCGCGACCGCGATCGGCGGCGAACTGTATGCCCGCCACGTCGCCAGCAGTGCGGTGGCCAAGGCAGTGTCGTGTGAGGTGCAGGACGGCGCGAGCGTGTCCTTCTCCCCAGCCCCGCCGGTGCTGTGGCAGTACCTCTCCAGCCACTACAGCGACATCTCCGTGCAGACCGCGGGCAATCAGGTTCGCTCGGCCAAGGGCATGAAGGTAAGCCTGGACATCCGCGACATAAAACTGAATAACGCCAACAACTCTCAGGGCACGATCGGGTCGTTGAGCGGGACGGTAACCTGGTCCGCGGACGGCATCAAGCAGTCGATCCAGGACGCCATCCCGGTACTGGGCAAGTTTGTCAGCGGCGACGTCACCACGAACCCCGGTGACGGCACTGTCTCACTGAAGGGCACGTTCGACAGCGCCACCGTCAAGCCGCAGATCGTCAACAACGGGCTGTCGCTGCAGGTGGTCAGCTTGACTGCGCTGGGCTCGACGATGTCGACGACGACGGTCCAGAAGGACCTGGACGACCTCACGTCGAAAGCGACCCAGAACTATCCGCTCGGCATCCACGCCGACAGCGTGAAGGTCACCAGCACCGGGGTTGAGGGCACGTTCTCGACCAGCAACGCCACCATCCCCGCCGGCGGCGGCGGCAGCCAGGACCCCTGCTTCGCCAACCCGTAGCGGCCCTAGCCCGGTCGCAGGCCCTCGAGGACCGCGCGGGTGCCCGATAGTCCCAACCGGGTGGCGCCCGCGTCCAGCATCGCCAGCGCATGGGCGGCGGTGCGGATGCCGCCGCTGGCCTTGACCCCCAGCCGTCCGCCGACGGTGTCGGCCATCAGCGTCACCGCGGCCACCGACGCCCCGCCGGCGGGATGAAAACCCGTCGAGGTCTTCACGAAATCCGCCTCGGCGTCCTCGGCGGCGCGGCAGACGTCGGCTAGGAGTTGCTCGTCGGCCAGCGTCAACAGTGCCGCCGACTCGACGATCACCTTGAGCACGGCGCCGGATACCTCGGCCCGCACTGCCGCGATCTCGGACCGGACCGCATCGACGTCACCGGCAATCGCCGCTCCGACGTCGATGACCATGTCGATCTCGCTGGCGCCGGCGGCCACGGCCAGCGCCGCCTCGCGAGCCTTCACCTCGGGCAGGTGCTTGCCCGACGGGAAACCCGCCACCGCGGCCACCCGCACTCCCGCGGCGTTCGCATCAGCCACCATCGACGGCGAGACGCAGACCGCATAGACGCCCAGCGCCGCGGCCTCGGCAGCGACCGCGGCCACCTCAGCGGCAGTTGCCTCGGGCTTGAGCAGGGTGTGGTCGACCAGAGCCGCCACTTGGGCGCGGGTCCGTTGGCCAGGCATCAGAAACCCTCTTCGGAACCGCCGGGGTTGCAACCGGAGCCGATCATCGTGGTGTCGTCGACGACGGGCCGCCACGGCTCCAGGTTCCAGCTGGTCTTGCCGGGCTGCAGAACCTCGGCCACCTCCCAATGGCAGAGGAACTGCTCGCGCATGCCGGGGGTGCCGGCATCGGGCGCCAATGCGAGCACCTCGGACCACGCCTCGTCGGCGTCAGGCCCATCCGAACCGAGGGTCTTGGCGGCCGCACGCCCGGAGGGCGTCGGGTAGACCCGCAGGCTCGGCAGGTGATTCCACTGCGCCCACTGGGTGTGGTCGACGAACGGCGGCGGGTACCCAGGGTCCTGCGGCCCTGCCGCCCTCGCGGCACCCGGATCGGCGGACGCGGGCGCGGCGCCTGACAGCGCGACGATTACGGTCGCCGCGACGGCCAGAGCTCGCATATCGCTATCGCGACTTGCCCTGAATCTCAAGGAGTTTCGGCCGAACATCGACCAGGTATACACCCGCCGCGCAGGCGCCGACGATCATCCCCAGCACGGACTGTGCCGGCAACAGCAGGGTGAGCAAAGTGGCCGCACCCAAGATCATCAACCAGACCGGCTTGGTCATCTTGTCGGCGGCGGTATACGCGTCGGCCCGCTGAATCGCCGCATGCACAAAGGCGTAAAGCGTCATCAGGAATATGGCGATCTGCAATACCAGCAGGACGATAAAGACGAGATTCACTCAATAAGGGTAAGCGGGCGGCGCCGAAAACGTCGACTCCGAGCCACCCTGCTGGGCGACTCGGAGTCGAGATGTCGTGCGCGTCGGCGCTGCCGCTGTCGGGCAGCGCAGAAGGCGTCCTTACTTCTGGGTGACCTTCTTGGCCGCAGCCTTCTTGGCCGGAGCCTTCTTGGCCGGAGCCTTCTTGGCCGGAGCCTTCTTGGCCGCAGCCTTCTTGGCCGGGGCCTTCTTGCTCGGCAGCTCGATGCCGACCAGCTTGGCGGCACGCTCGCCGACCGCGCGGGTCTGCGAGGCAACGGTGCCCAGCGCCTCCTGGGTCAGCTCGACGGCCTGGTCGACGTACCCCTCGGCACGCGCCGACGCGTCGTCGAAGCCGGCCTGGCTGCGCAGCCGCTCGAGAGCAGCCTCGCCGCGCTCGACCAGCTCGTTGTACCGAGAGGTCGCCGCCTCGACATAGCCTTCCGCGGCGGAGCGCAGCTCGTCAGCGGTGAACCGCTCGCGCAGCTCGCGCAGCTGCTCGGGCAGGTCCTCCTGGAGCTTGGTCAGGCGAGCCCGTCTCTTCTCCACCCGGCTACGGGTGTCGGTGCGGGTCTCCTCGGCACGGTCGCGCAGCTCAAGGAGCAGGTCGTTAACCGTGGCCAGGGCCAGGTCGGCGGCACCCAGTGCGGCGAGCAGCGGCGCCTTCAAGTCGTCAATGGTCGTGTTGTCGGCCATCGTGTTTCCTTTCGTGGTTTTCGTTGTGTCAATCGGTTGGTAATGCTCAATCGCGAGCTAGGCAGGGTTGTGGAGGTTCAAGCAGGTCTATGCAGAATCAGTCTCCTCACGGGCAGCTTCTTCGTTCTGCTGGACGAAAGACGTGTAGATGTCCAGCAGGACCTGCTTCTGCCCCTCGGTGATCGCCGTATCGGTGACGATGGCATCGCAGACTTCGCTGGGCTCGCTCGGCTCGAGAATCCCGGCCTGCACGTAGAGAACCTCGGCGGAGACCCGCAGCGCCTTGGCGATCTGCTTGAGCACGTCGGCGGACGGTTTACGCAAACCGCGCTCGATCTGGCTGAGGTAGGGATTGCTGACACCGGCCTTTTCCGCCAACTGCCGCACCGACACCTGCGCCGCCTCGCGCTGTGCCTTGATGAAGCTGCCGATGTCGGACGCAGCGGTAGACACCACAGCGGAAAGCTTCTCCTCCTGCGGCATGGCTGCTCCCTTGAGTCCTGGCGTCGGATTGGTCGGTGCGAACGCGCCCCACAGTAAAAGCTAGTGCTAGCTTTTGCAAGCACTCTTAGCTGTGCTCAGAACAGCAGCTGCGCGATCGCGTAGATGGCCAGCCCGGCCAGCGAGCCCACGACCGTACCGTTTATCCGGATAAATTGCAGGTCACGGCCGACGTGCAGTTCAATCCGCCGGCTGGCTTCCTCGGCGTCCCAGCGCTCGATGGTGTCGGTAATAATCGCTGTGATCTCTACCCCATATTGGGCGACCAGGTGCTCGGCAGCCCTCGCGATCCAGTTGTCGACCTTGTCGCGCAGCTCGGCGTCGTCGCGCAGCGATTCGCCAATCCGCACCACCGCGTCGGCGATACGGGTGCGCAGCGCACTGGACGGGTCGTCCACACCCTCGAGTACCAGGCGTTTCAGCGTCTTCCAGGCCGATGCGGCAGCGTTGGTGATCTCTTCGCGGGCCATCAACTGCTCTTTGACCGCCTCAGCCCGCGCGATCGTCGCCTCGTCGTGCTGCAGGTCGTCGGCGAACTCGAACAGGAAGCGGGTCGCCGACCGGCGCAGTTCGTGATCCGGGTTGCGGCGCACCTTGTCGGTGAAGTCCATCAGCTCGCGGTGGATTCGGTCGCCGACGAGGTGATCGATGAATCGCGGCGACCAGCCCGGCGAATCGCGCTCGACTACCCGCTGGATGACCTCTCCGGCGTTCAGCGACCACTGAAATGCCCGGTCAGCCAGCAATTGGATCAGGGCCTCCTGCCGGTGCTCGGCCAGCAAGGTGGCCAACACCCGCCCCACCGGCGGACCCCACTGCGGCTCGGCGATGCGCCGCACGATCATTCGGTCGATGACCTGCTGGACGTCTTCGTCGCGCAGCAGTTCGACCATCACCCGCAGCACGGTCGCGCTCTCGGCAGCCACCCGCTGGGCATGCGACGTCTCCGACAGCCACTTGCCCAGTCGGCTGGGGATCTGCGCGTCGCGAAGCTTGGTTCCCACGACCTCCGGCGAAAGGAAGTTCTCCCGCACGAACGTGCCCAACCCTTCGCCCAGCTGGTCCTTCTTGCGTTTGATGATCGCGGTGTGCGGGATCGGGATCCCGAGCGGGTGCTTGAACAGCGCGGTCACCGCGAACCAGTCCGCTAACGCGCCGACCATGCCGGCCTCCCCGGCGGCCCCCAGATAGCCCACCCAGGTGGCGGTGACGCCGGCCGACTGCGCCCACCGGCACCCCAGGAACACCGCGGTGGCGCCGACCAGAAAACTCAGCGCCACCACTTTCATTTGTCGCAGCGCCCGACGCCGCTCGGCATCGGCCTGCGGATCGGCACCGGCGAACGACTCGGCGAGGGACGCGGCTTTGCGGGGTTCGGTTGGCGGCAACGTTGCCAGCTCGCTGCGCACCGCCCGCGGGCCTCGCGAATCGGCTCGGTGCTTGGGTCCCGGATTGGGTCTGTCGTTCAGTCCCAGTGCCACCACACCATCATCCGCTATCCGCGCTGCCGTTCGGCGCCAATGCGCCCCAGCGGTCCACGGCCCGCCTGCGCAGAAAGCCGGACGAACAGGCGCGGTAACTGTTACCGCTTCGACGACCAACCTCCGTCACAGGAGGTACGAGGGGAGAAAGCCACGTCGATAAGCCGTACTATGGCAAGAGTCAAGTGAGTTGATGGGAATCGGCGATGGTGGCAAAGCAGCTCCCAGCAGGGACGGTAAAAACCGATGGCCGGAAGCGACGTTGGCACCAGCACAAGGTGGAACGTCGCAACGAGCTGATCGACGGGACAATCGAGGCGATCCGGCGCCGTGGTCGCTTCGTGAGCATGGACGAGATTGCCAGCGAAATCGGCGTCTCCAAAACCGTGCTCTACCGCTACTTCGTCGACAAGAACGACCTGACGACCGCGGTGATGATGCGGTTCGCGCAGATCACCCTGATCCCGAACATGGCCGCCGCGCTGTCGTCGAAAATGGACGGCTTCGAGCTGACCCGCGAGATCATCCGGGTGTACGTGCACACTGTGGCAAACGAACCGGATCCCTACCGGTTCGTGATGGCCAACAGTTCGGCCAGCAAGAGCAAGGTGATCGCGGACTCCGAGCGGATCATCGCCCGCATGCTCGCGGTGGTGTTGCGCCGCCGCATGAAAGCGGCCGGGATGGACGTCGGCGGGGTGGACCCGTGGGCGTATCACACCGTCGGCGGCGTCCAGTTGGCCACCCACTCGTGGTTGCTCGACCCGCGGATGAGTGCCGACGAGCTGATCGACTACCTGACCATGCTGAGCTGGAGCGCGCTGTGCGGGATCGTCGAAGTCGCCGGCTCGCTGGACAAATTCCTCGGGCAACCGCATCCGTCGCCGATCGTGCCGCCGCTGTCCGATTAGCGGACTACGTTGGCGCCATGACTGACGTGACGGTCCGTTCCCGGCTCAGCTCCTGGGCGTACGCCCTGCGTACCACCAACCCACCCCCGGACGGGCCGGTCGATTTCGTCACCCGCTGGATCGTCGTCACCCGCGCCGCGGTGCTGCCGATGACCCTGTTCGCCGGCCTGGTCGCAGCGCTGCTGGCGATCGGCCGGCCCGGCTTCGATTGGCGCTGGCTCGTTCTCGCGATCGCGGGAATTCTGCTGGCGCACACCGTCAATAACCTGATGAACGACCTTTTCGACACCCAGACCGGTCTCGACAGCGCCAGTTACCCGCGCGCCCTCTATGCCCCGCACCCGGTCCTTTCGGGGCTGGTCAGCCGGCGCACCCTGCTCACCGCGATCGCCGTGGTGAACCTGGCCGACCTGGTAATCCTGATCGTGCTCACGTGGGCGCGCGGCTGGCCCGTGGTGGCTTTCGCGCTGTCGGGTTTCGTGCTCAGCGTCGCCTACACCGCGCCGCCGGTACGACTCAAGAAGCGTGGCCTCGGCGAGCCCGATGTGCTGGTGGTCTGGGGTCCGCTGATGGTGTGCGGGACGTACTACTCGGCGGTCGGCAGCGTCGGCTGGGACGTCCTACTCGCATCGCTGCCCTACGGGCTGCTGTGCACCACGGTGCTGATGGGCAAGCACATCGACAAGATCCCGTACGACGAACCGCTGGGCATCCGCACGTTGCCGGTGATCTTCGGGGAGGCTCGCGCTCGCGCGGTGACGCTCGGGATGATGGTCGGCTTCTACCTGCTGGTCGTGGCGGCGGTGCTGGCCAAGGCGATGCCGTGGCCGGCACTGCTCGTCGTGGCGGCACTCCCCCGGCTTATCAAGGTATGGCCGTATTTTCGCCGCCCGCCGCCCGAAGAGCCGCCGGCCAAATTCCCGGTGTGGCCGCTGTGGTACGCCGCACTGGCCTGGGTGCATGTGCGCCGAGCGGGTGCATTGCTCGTGGTGGGCCTGGCGATCGGCGCGGTGCTTGAGGCCGTCTGAGACAGCCAACGGGCGGCCGCTATTTGATCAGGGTGAACTGACCGACGTTGCTGATGTCTCGCCGGAAGAAGTCCGCGCAGCCGGTCAGGTACCGCATGTAGCGGTCGTAGACCTCCTCGGACTGGATGGCGATCGCGCGTTCACGGTTGGCCTGCAGATTGGCGGCCCACATGTCCAACGTGCGGGCGTAATGCGGACGCAGCAAGTGGATCCGCTCCACAGCGAATTTCGTGGCCGCTGACAACTCGACAATGTCTTCGACCGCGGGTAGCTCGCCGCCCGGGAAGATCTCATTGCCGATGAACCGCATGAACTTCAGGTCGCTGATAGTCACCGCGATGCCGTTGTCTCGGAAGTACTTTGGCGTATATCCCAGTATCGTGTGCAGCAGCATCCGGCCGCCGTCGGGAAGGATGTCGTATGCCCGCTGGAAAAAGGCGGGGTATCGCGCGGCCTTGAACGCTTCGAAGGCGCCGATGCTGACGATCCGGTCGACCTTTTGGTCGAACTCTTCCCAGCCCTGCAGCCGCACCTCGACGTTGCGTCCCGTCGGGATCTTGGCCAGCTTGGCCGTGCTGTGCTCGCACTGGTTGCGGCTGAGCGTGATTCCGATGACGTTGACGTCGTACTTCTCGATCGCTCGCTGCATCGCGCCGCCCCACCCACAGCCGACGTCCAGCAACGTCATTCCAGGCTCGAGGTTGAGCTTGCCGAGTGCCAGGTCGAACTTGGCGTTCTGCGCCTCTTCGAGGGTCATGTCGTCGCGCTCGAAGTATGCGCAGGTGTACCCCATAGTCCGGTCAAGGAATAGCGCGAAGAATTCGTCCGACACGTCATAGATCGATTGCGATTCTTCGTAGAACGGCTTCAACGTTCCCATTTGCGGTAGCTACCTCACCTTTGCCATTGCCGATCTGGCGTCAAGTGCGCCAAGCCGCCGTGTCGCTCAGTCCGAGCGATGTGCCGATCCGGCCTTGGCCCCATTTTCAACCGGGAACTGTATCAGGCCGGGCACCCGGCGGCCGGTCCGCTGGTGTCCTGCGCACTCGGGTCGCAACTTGGCTTGGCTTTACGCCTTCGCCAGGGTGAACTGTCCGACCTCAGAGATGTTCCGCCGGAAGAAATCGGAACATCCGGTCAGATAGTGCATATAGCGGTCGTACACCTCAGTGGAGGTCACCGCTACGGCCTCGTCGTGGGCGGCTTCTAGCTTCGTCGACCAGGTATCGAGTGTCCGAACGTAATGGGCGGTCATCTTTTGCAAATTTTCTACCGAAAACCCTGCGCCTGTTGAGTATTCGACGACGTCCTCGTCGCACGGCACTGCGCCGCCGGGGAAAATCTCTGCGGCGATGAACCTCATGAACCGGAGATCGGTCATCGTGATTGGGATGCCCATCTCCGGCCAGCGCTTGAGCGGGTGACCCATGATCGTCTGCAGGACCATTCGACCATCGCTGGGCATGATGCGATAGCACAGGTCAAAGAATGCCTTGTAGCGCGATTTGGGGAAAGCCTCGAATGCTTCGATGCTGACAATGCGGTCGATGGGCTCGTCGAACTCCTCCCAGCCGCGCAGCAGCATTCGCCGGGAGCGGTCGGTGTCGATCTGATCGAGCAGCTCTTGGCCCAGAGCGCGCTGGTTTTTGCTCAGGGTCAGCCCGACTACGTTGACGTCATACCGTTCGACAGCACGCCTCATCACCGAGCCCCAGCCACAGCCGACGTCGAGCAGCGTCATGCCGGGCTCTAGGCCAAGCTTGCCCAGCGCGAGGTCGATCTTGGCGATCTGAGCCTCTTCCAGCGTCATGTCGTCGCGTTCGTAGAACGCACAGCTGTAGGTGCGCGTCGGGTCCTGGAACAGCCCGAAGAAATCGTTGGACAGGTCGTAGTGGGCTTGAACGTCCTCGTACGCCGGCCGCAATTTCTGCGAGCCAGCTGACCCGCTGTCCGTCATGAGATCGACCCTTCGGTGAATCTGTTCAGGTCGGCTGATTGCCTGTTGCACACGAACTTTATAACGTATTGGGTCGGATTCGGCTAAGCGGGCGCTTTTTCGCAGGTGAATTGACAGACGTCGGTGTAGCCATTGCGGAACAGGTCAGCGCAGCCGGTCAGGTACCTCAGGAAGCGCTCGTAGATCTCTTCGGACGTGATGGCGATGGCCTCGTCCTTCTTCGATTCGAGATTGGCTGCCCAAATGTCCAGCGTGCGGGCGTAATGCGGACGCAGTCGCTGTTTGCGGGTCACCGTGTAGCCCGCATTGCCCACGTGCTCCTCGATCTGCGCGGCCAGCGGCAGACGACCACCGGGATAGATCTCATCCATGATGAACTTGATGAATCGCACCCTCGACATCGTGAGGGGTAGCTGACGCTCTTTGATCTCTTCGTCGCTCGGGATGATGATGCTGTGCAGCATCATCACGCCGTCGTCGGGCATCAAGTTGTACGTCTTCTTGAAGTAGTCGTCGTACTTGTTGAAGCCGAAGTGCTCGAAGGCGCCGATTGACACCACCCTGTCGACCGGCTCGTCGAAGTCCTCCCACGGCTGCAGACGCACTTCCATGTGACGCTTGCTGGTCGTGTTCGCGAACCAATGGTCCTCGATGTGCTGCTTCTGGTTTTCGGACAGCGTCAGTCCGATGACGTTGACGTCGTACTTTTCGACCGCACGCATGATCGTCGAGCCCCACCCGCATCCGATGTCGAGCAACGTCATCCCCGGCTGCAGGCCCAGCTTGCCGAGGGACAGGTCGACTTTGGCCCGCTGCGCCTCTTCGAGCGTCATGTCGTCGCGCTCGAAATACGCGCAGCTGTAGGTCTGGCTCGGGTCTTGCCACAGCCTGAAGAAGTCGTTGGAGATGTCGTAGTGAAACTGGACTTCCTTGGCATTCGACCCGCGGGTCTGCGCCGCGGAGCTCGACAACCACTTGGACTGAGCACTGGGTGTTGCTTTTGAGGTATCTGTCACCGTTTGTCCTCGAGAATTGGAATACTGATTCGGGACCGTGCCGGTTCTCGACACGGGCGTGACATCACGCCCCACCCTTGGAACGCCATGGTAGCGGTAGGCGGCGAGCCCGCCGAAATCAGCTGGGCGAGTCGGCGTCAATATTTTCCGAAGGCCAGCACCACGTTGTAGCCACCGAAGGCGAACGAGTTGGTGACCGCGTATTGGTAGTCGCCAGTTCGCGGCTCGCCGGTCACCACATCCAGTTCGATCTCCGGATCGAGCTTTCGCAGGTTCAAGGTCGGCGGGATGACGCCGTCCCGCAACGCCAACACCGTCAGAATCGACTCCACCGCGCCGACCGCGCCGACCGAATGGCCGAGCGCTGCCTTCGGCGCGTAGACGGCCGGCGCGTGAGTGCCCATTGCTCGATTGATTGCCTTCGCCTCGGCCCGGTCGCCGGCGACGGTGCCCGTCGCGTGCGCATTGACGTGATCGACGTCGCCCGGAGTCAGCCCGGCAAGCTCGATCGCCCGGGTGATCGCGTGGCCGGCCCGTTCGCCACTGGGATCGGGCGCCACGATATGGTTGCCGTCTGAGGTGATACCGGCGCCCATCAGGCGGCCAATGATGTTGGCCCCGCGGGCTTTTGCGTGCTCGTCCGTTTCGATCACCATTAGCGCGCCCGCCTCGCCGAACACAAAACCGTCGCGATCTTTATCGAATGGGCGGCACGCGCCGGCCGGATCGTCGTTGTTCGTCGACAACAGGTTCTGGTTGGCGAAGGCCGCAATGGGAACCGCTTCGATCTTGGTTTCGACACCGCCGCAAATCGCGATGCCGGCTTCGCCGAACACGATGTTGCGCCACGCCAGGGCGATGGCCTCGGCACCGGAGGCGCACGCAGACACCGGCATGACGATCCCGGCTTTGGCGCCGCGTTCCAACCCGACCGCCGCAACCGCCGCGTTGGGCATGGCCTTCTGCACGCCAAACGGGGAAATGGCTCGGATGCCCCGTTCCCGGATCTCGTCGTGGACCCGGACAAACTCTTCGGTCGAGCCCATCCCGGTACCGATGGAACCATCAACCGGTTGGTGTCAACCTCGGGCGAGCCGGCGTCGGCCCACACTCGCCGGCCGACCACTGTCGACATCTTCTGCAGATGCAGAAACCGGCGCAGTTCCACCCGCGTCAGTTCATGGTCGAAATCCTCGAGTAGATGTCCCCCGATGCGAACCGGTAGGTCGAACTCCTCGACAAAGGAATCATCAAGCTTGCGGATCCCGCTCTGTTTGTCAAGCAGCTTCGTCCAGGTGCTGTCGGCGTCCGTAGCCAACGCAGTCGTCATTGCGATGCCGGTAACAACCACATCGGGCAAACCATTTCCGGTTGAGAGCCGCGCCATCGCGTTGCCCCGCTCTCCCCTTCCCGGCCTCGAAGCTCCTTTCCCGGCCTCGAAGCCCCTTCGCAATACCCCGACACCTCAGTGCAAATACGCATCAAGCGTGGATGCGGCCCGAGCAACTCGCTGTAGATAAAGCACCGTCGACATGCCCGACGGTTGCTGTGATTGCAGCGGTTGGACCGCTGTTACATCTCCGCCATGGACGGGATCGGCCGACGTTAGTGGCACCTCAGTAGGAGTAGAAGCCCTTGCCGGATTTCTTTCCCAGCAGACCGGCCTCCACCATCCGCAGCAATAGGGGCGGCGGGCCGTAAAGCGGCTCCTTGAATTCCTGGTACAGCTTGTCGGCGATCAGCTTTAGGGTGTCAAGGCCGATCAGATCGGACAATCGCAGCGGCCCCATCGGATGCGACAGCCCGGCAACAACTGCCTTGTCGACGTCTTCGACGGTGGCAAAACCGCCCTCGACCATCCGGATCGCCGAAAGCAGGTACGGCACCAGCAACGCATTCACCACGAAGCCGGATCGGTCCGAGCACCGCACGACCTGCTTCTTCAGTACAGCGCTGGCGAACTCCTCGGTGCGCGCGGCCGCGGCCTCGTCGGTGACCAGCGTGCTGACCAACTCCACCAGGGGCAGCACCGGAACGGGGTTGAAGAAGTGCAGGCCAAGCACCCGGCCCGGATTCTTCGTGGCAGCAGCCACCTTCATGATCGGAATGCTCGACGTGTTGGACGCCAGCACGGCGTCCGGGTTGGTGATCACGCGATCCAGTTCGGCGAAGATGGCGGTTTTGACGTCCTCGTCCTCCACCACGGCCTCGATGACCAGCTGTCGGTCGGCCAGGTCGGCGAGATCGTTGGTGAACTTCAGCTTGGCGACCGCGGCGTCGCGCTCGCGCTCGGTGATTTTTCCGGAGCTGACACCGCGCTCGACGGATTTGACGATCCGATTGCGCCCTGCGGTGGTGAGGGCTTCCGTCGGCTCGTAGACAAGCACATCGACCCCTGCGCGGGCCGATACTTCGGCAATGCCGGCACCCATCTGACCGGCCCCGATGACTCCCACTCGTTCGATCGGCACTTCTCTCCTTCAGGCTTTTCGGCCACTACAGCAACAGGCCCCGCCCAACATGGCCGGGCAGGGCCTGCGCTGTCAACTTCTCGTGAATGCGCCGAACGTGAACCCGCGGCGAAAAATGGGCCGCTGAAAAATCGCCACAGTTTCACGCTCGGCGCAAGCCGGTCAGTGGCTCAACCCTTCGGTTCCACTTCGTCCTCACGGGCACGCCCGCTCGTCCTCAGTGGCTCAACCCTTCGGTTCCACTTCGTCCTCACGGGCACGCCCGCTCGTCCTCAGTGGAACTGACCCTCTTCGGTCGAGCCGGCGAGAGCAGTCGTCGACGAGGTCGGGTCCACTGTGGTGGCGATGCGGTCGAAGTAACCGGCACCGACCTCACGCTGGTGCTTGGTCGCGGTGTAACCGCGCTCCTCGGCGGCGAACTCGCGCTCCTGCAGCTCGACGTAGGCGCTCATCTGGTTGCGGGCGTAGCCGTAGGCCAGGTCGAACATCGAGTAGTTGAGTGCGTGGAAGCCGGCCAGCGTGATGAACTGGAACTTGAATCCCATTGCGCCGAGCTCTTTTTGGAAGCGAGCGATGGTCGAGTCGTCCAGGTGCTTGCGCCAGTTGAACGACGGCGAGCAGTTGTAGGCCAGCAGCTGGTCGGGGAACTCGCTCTTGACGCCCTCAGCGAACTTGCGGGCCAGCTCCAGGTCCGGCGTGCCGGTCTCCATCCAGATCAGGTCGGAGTAGGGCGCATAGGCCTTGGCGCGAGCGATACACGGCTCCAGGCCGTTCTTCACGCGGTAGAAGCCCTCGGCGGTGCGCTCACCGGTGATGAACGGACGGTCGCGCTCGTCGACGTCGGAGGTGATCAGCGTGGCCGCCTCGGCGTCCGTGCGGGCGATGACGACCGTCGGCACGCCGGCGACGTCGGCCGCCAGGCGGGCGGAGGTCAGTGCGCGGATGTGCTGCTGGGTCGGGATCAGCACCTTGCCACCGAGGTGACCGCACTTCTTCTCCGAAGCCAGCTGGTCCTCCCAGTGCGAACCCGCGACACCGGCGGCGATCATGGCCTTCTGCAGCTCGTAGACGTTGAGCGCGCCACCGAAGCCGGCCTCACCGTCGGCGACGATCGGGGCGAGCCAGTTCTCCACGGAGGTGTCGCCCTCGACCTTGGCGATCTCGTCGGCGCGGAGCAGCGCGTTGTTGATCCGGCGCACCACCTGCGGCACCGAGTTGGCCGGGTACAGGCTCTGGTCGGGGTAAGTGTGGCCGGACAGGTTCGCGTCGCCGGCGACCTGCCAACCCGACAGGTAGATGGCCTTCAGGCCGGCGCGCACCTGCTGCACTGCCATGTTGCCGGTCAGCGCGCCCAGCGCGTTGACGAACTCCAGGTCGTGCAGCTGGCTCCACAGCACCTCGGCGCCGCGGTGGGCCAGGGTGTGCTCCTCGACCACGCTGCCCTGCAGCGCAACGACGTCGGCGGCTTTGTAGGTACGGGTGACGTCCTTCCAGCGCGGGTTGGTGTCCCAGTCGTGCTGGATCTGTTCGGCGCCCTTCGGCGTGCCAACGCTAGACATTGCGCTGCTCCTATGGTCGGTGTTTCCAGGCTTGTTAAGGCCCTCAGCGGCTTCGCTGATCTGATAACACGAAGATGGCACAGGTTAGCTCCGCAGGTCCACCCATTTTCCTGCCAACTTTGGCTAGGACTGCGATGCTTTTTGCAAAGCTTGCGAAGATAGCTAACAACTGAACCGGTTCAGTTGTTACCGGCCAGTAACGTGAATGTGCAGGTCAGCCGGGCTTTTACATAACGCCCGTACTGTTAAAGCGCGAAGATCGATGCGACCGCTTTGGTCTCGTCGCCGACGGCATATGTGAGCGTTCTAACAGTGCGATCGGCCAGCGCGGCGCCGAAGCGATCGGTCGAGCCGGGCGGGTGCACGTGCGAGATGATCTCCAGCTTGTCACCCAGCGCCACCGCAGCATCGTGCTCGATGGTCACCCGCAACGGCGCTTTGAGCAGATCCGGGTACGACCAGAGGTAGTCCTCGACGACGCTCCAATACACGGAGTTGTTCATGTGGTCGAAGAAGTCGATGTCGGTGAATCGGACCGGAAATTCGTGGATCTCCGCGGCGTCCTCTCGACTGCCCGCTTTCAGATAGGCCTTCCACCGCAGCCGGTCGACATCGGTAGTTTTCCGTAGGCCCTCAAGAAAGTCGTCGGCGATGCGTGCCGGCGTCTGGGTATCCCGGTTGAAGTTGATCCAAAACCCCTCCGACTCCAACAAGCCGCCCTTGCGCCCATCGATACGGACCCGCATCTCACACCACCGATTCGATGTTCCGGAACACCACCGGCGCATCCGCAACATGTCGCCGAACTCAATCGGACGGATCAAATCGATCATTGTCCGGCGGACAATCCAGAGCGGATGGGTTTCCTCAAACCCCATCTCGCGCAACTGATCCTGGCCAATGTCCACGATATGGCGGGCTGCGGAATCGAAGCGCAGCCGCCCGTCGCGGTCGATGTCGGCAACGCGAAGCGGCCATTCCAGGTCGAACACGTCGGGATGGCCGTCCGGTACCGGCATCATCACTTTGTCCAGGGTCACGGCTTCACTCCCCGCTGCTGCTCATGCTGGCCGATCCGTCGCGTTGCTAGACGACCTAGCTAGCTTCCCCCAACCCGGATCATGCCAAACGTCGCTGCTGCGGCGCCAATCCAGACTGTCGTGCCAACTCTGCAAATCATGTCTTAACAACGCAGGTAGGCTGGTCAGGTGTCCAAAACCTTCGTTGGCTCGCGGGTTCGGCAGCTGCGCGGCGAGCGGGGATTCAGCCAGGCTGCGCTGGCGCAGATGCTGGACATCTCGCCGAGCTATCTCAACCAGATCGAGCACGACGTCCGGCCGCTGACGGTGGCCGTGCTGCTGCGGATCACCGAAGTTTTCGGGGTCGACGCCACATTCTTCGCCTCTCAAGA
The DNA here is from genome assembly GCA_035314925.1 of Mycobacterium sp. Classification (GTDB taxonomy): domain Bacteria; phylum Actinomycetota; class Actinomycetes; order Mycobacteriales; family Mycobacteriaceae; genus Mycobacterium. The sequence continues at coordinate 48,823 of DATFYT010000068.1, forward strand.
CGACACCAGGCTGGTCGCCGAGCTGCGCGAGGTGACCATGGACCGCGATCTGGACATCGACGTCGACCTGTCCGAAGTCGCCGACATGGTCAACGGGCACCCGGATTTTGCGCGGGCCATGGTCAACCTGCATCGCCGCTACCGGATCACCACCGCGCAGCTGGCCGCCGCCACCGAGGAGCGGTTCTCCGACGGCAGCGGCAGCGGGTCGATCACGATGCCGCACGAAGAGGTGCGCGATTACTTCTATCAGCGGCAGAACTATCTGCACGAGCTGGACACCGCGGCCGAGGACCTGACCACCCGGATGCGATTGCACCACGGCGATCTGGCCGGCGAGTTGTCCCGCCGGCTGA
>DATFYT010000069.1:0-21858 GCA_035314925.1 Mycobacterium sp.
GCGGCGTAACCGAACGGTCCCGAACCGATTTCACCGGCGATCACCTCACCGGAGTTCAGCCCGACCCGCAACCGCAGATCGATACCGTCGCGCCTGCCGACATCGACGGCAAGCCGCGTGGCCTCCTCCTGCAGGCCCAAGGCGGCCAGACAGGCCCGAACGGCGTGGTCTTCCAACGCGATTGGCGCGCCGAACACCGCCATGATCCCGTCGCCGGTCCACTGGGCGACCGTGCTGCCATACCGCTGCACCACCGCCGCACAGCGGTCGGCGAGGTCGGCCATGATCTCGCGCAATCGTTCCGCACCCACCGCCGCGGCGATGTCCATCGAATGCACCACGTCGGCGAACAGCACCGTCACCTGCTTGAACTCGGCCGGTGTTGTGGCGGTGGCAATCGCCGCACCGCACTCGTTACAGAACTTCGAGTTCGGCGGCAGCTCGGTACCGCACGACCCGCACCGAAACCCTGTTGCGGTCATGCCGTCGCCGTGAGGTTGGTCCCACCGCCGTCACGAGCATCGCTCACGCCAACATCGTGTCACCGCTGGCCAGCCAACATGTGCCATATCGCCGGTGCGATCCGGCCAACTGGTAGCGCGCCACAGTGTTTCGATGTCGTCTACCGGCCTGACAGAAGGCAGCACTCCGCCGCGCTCACGGCCCGCCTGGCGAATGGCGGCCAGCAATCGCAACTCGCGGTCGATGGTCTCCCGGTCGCGCCCGACTGACACGTGACCCTTAAGTTTTGTCAGGATTTGCACATATTGCACTCATGTCGAGTTAAGCTTCCGTTCACAACGACCTATTGGCCACCACCGTTGGCTTCACATGGAGCTGAGTACACGACAGGTGGAAATGCAGTACCGGACTACTGGGGTGCCTGGCTGCGGTCACTAAGAAAATACGCACAGGGGGCTGAGAGAAAGAGGGAGACCCATGTTGCGTTCTCATGGTCTCGGTCGGCTGATGAACCCTCGGCGAATCCCGGTCACCCTCGGCACGGCTGTCGGCGTCGCTTTCGCGGCGCTGATCGGACTGGCTCCCGCAGCCAGGGCCGACGGACCCGACCCGTTCGAGGATCTTTTCGGTGATACCGGGATCAACGCCTGGACGCCCGCGGCTGATGCCTCGTTGCTCAGCAGCGATCCGACAGAGGCCGCCAACCTGGACGCGAGCGTCGAGAACTTCCTGGCGGACGCACCCATCAGCACCCAATTTCCCGAGGGTGACGACCCGTTCAGCTTCTATACCTGGGAGCTGGACCCCAGCGCGTTCACCGGCGAGCCCCTGGTGGATCACCTGAATCTCGGCACCGTCGTCCCCGGTGGCCTCCCGGACAACGCCATTGGTGACTCCGCCGTGGCCCTGGATTACGCGTTGTTTGCCAGCGGCATCGGGGGCAACGATGTGGGCATCGCGGATTCTTTGAACTTCCTTTCAAGCCTCCCCGGTGACGCCTTGGCGTTGCTCTTCTTCCCCGAGGACTTGATCCTCATCCCCATCCTCGCCGTCGCTTAGTGATTGACCATCGAATCGACGAATCGTCGGCGAAGCTATCGCGCAGTTAGGTGGGACGAAATGAGCGCCATGTTCGCGGGTATCGCGTTCACCGTAGTTTTTCCGATACCGGCGCTAGTTCGGGAGATTCGCTAAGCGGCGCGCTTCGATTCGCCCGCCAGCGGTTCGAGGTCCTGGTCCGCAGTTCCAACGTGAGATGGGAGCCCATGATGAACGCTCATCGGATAACACGGACACTCGGCACGGCCGCAGGTGGCCTGCTCGCAGCCGGAGCAATCGTGGGCGCCGGCCTACTCGTGGTCCCCTCAGTCGCACCGTCGCCGCGGAACGTTCAAGTCCGCGCGATACAGCTTGTTGACACCGCAGATTCGCCGCTCGGTGATGGTGCGGCGTTGGTGTTCGGCCCTAGCGGTGTCCCGATACCGCCCCCGCAATATGTGGATGCCGCCGACACGCTGTATCTGCAGCCGCTCGGCTTCACCGGCACCGCCCAATCCGAGTTCGAACCTAATGGGGCGTATCCGCTGACCGGTGTCAAAAGCCTGGGGGGCGACACGTCGCTGGGTCAGGACCAGCAGATCATGGTGTCGGATATTGAAGGCCAAATAGCCGCCGGAGGGGTGAGCGCCGAGAATCCCGTCGTGGTTTTCGGCTACTCGCAGAGCACGGATGCCGCCTCGCTGAGCATGCAGCAGCTCCAAGCCGCAGGTGTGCCCAGTGACGATGTGCACTTCGTGCTGGTCGGCGATCTTCAAAATCCCAACGGCGGGTTCCTGAACACCTTCGATTTTCCGGCCGGTAACACCTCGGCCTTCACCGCTTTTGACGGTTCCTTCTACCCCCCGACACCATCTGACCTTTACCCGACCGATATCTACACCCTCGAATACGACGGTTTCGCCGACTTCCCGCACTACACGACCAACCTGTTGTCGGACCTCAATGCCGACGTGGGGGTTTTTTTGGCGCACTTCTTGTATCTGGATCTCACCCCCCAAGAAATCAGCAGCGCAATGCTGTTGCCGGGATCTGAGGCGCTCACCGGGGAAGGGCTGACCGACTACTACATGATTCCGAACGACAACCTGCCGATATTGGAGCCGCTGCTGTTCATCCCGGGAATCGGACAGCCGCTCTATGACCTGCTGGAACCTGACACCCGGATTCTGGTGAACCTGGGCTACGGCAGCATCACCGAGGGCTGGAACCAGGGGCCGGCCAATGTGCCCACCACCTTCGGGCTGTACCCCGACATCGACCAGACGCAGCTCTCCGAGGCACTGAGTAACGGCTGGCAGCAGGGAGTCACCGACGCCCTCAACGATCTGCAGAACCCGATCAGCTACCCAGACCAGCTCGCGCCGTTGCTGCCGTTCGCGAACTCGTTGTACACGATCGGCTTTGCTCCGGAGAACCCGTCGTTTACCGACGTCGTGGATGGTTTGCTCAAGCTCTTCGGCTTCCCGGTTTCAGACGTAACGCTAAGCTCGCCGCCCGCAGACATCATCAACGACATCAGCGCCACGCTCTCGTATGAATATTCCTCGACGCTCCCCTTTGCAGACGCAATCAATGTGTTGCTCACCAGTCTCCCCGCATACGACGCGAACATCTTCACGGATCAGCTCGATGCCGGTAACTTCCTGAACGCCATCCTTGATCCGATGTCCGCCAACACCGCACTGGTTCCTTACGACCTCATACTCGGTGCCGCACCCGCCCTGATCGCGACCCTGGGTACCGCGGTCAACCTCGCGGAGCTGTTCTCGTAACCGCACCCGCGAGCGAGGCGTACGGTCGGCGGGTTTTCTTGGCCCAAGGCGGTGATGGTCAGCGGGATCTTCATCGTTGACCACGCAGGTCCGCTTGCCCCGTCGCCTAAGACGAGCCGCTTGGGGTTGGCGCCCACGGCGCTGATGACGACACGCACCCGCCGATCTCGAGTGCCCCCGCTGAATGTCCCCTCAGGAGCGGAGGCGCTCGGCGAGGGGGTAGGGGTAGCGGGGTGGGCGGACCTGGCACCCCCGTAGAAGGGCTCCACCACCCCGCGTTTTCAGTCATTGCGGTCCTGGGGGTGGGTTGAGCAACCGGGCCCGGCTTCAACTCCTTTCTGCGCCGGGCCGGTCTGCGTTGACAGCACGCCACAGTGTGGCGTTAGCCACAGTTATCCACAGCGTGGAATGGAAACTTGCTCGCTCCGCGTTGTCGAGGGCACAACCACAATTGAAAAAACGACCCGGCTGTCTCTTCCAGCCGGGTCGTTTCTGTTCGGCGCTTACCCGCGTAGCGCGAGGAATCGCAGTGCGGCTGGCGCAAAGATCGATTCGGTCTGAGTTGGCAGATCGTCCCTGACCAGCTCTATGAGCTGGTCAGCCATCCGGATCCGGCCCGAGCAACGGCCGCACCAAGGCGATGTACGGCATGCGCAAGATCGTCATCGCCGAGCTCGAAGATGCGGTGGCAGCGGTGTAATGCCCGTCGGCTGCGATGATCGGCGTTTGATCCGGACATGTCAGCCGTCGGTCTACACGTATTTTGGTTGGTATGCCAGACGATGCGGCTACCTCGGGCGGGGAGCCCGTCGCGAACGAGTTAGCAGACCCAGTCGACGTCGTATTTCTTCGGCCCGTCCAACGCCCGACCCAGGTTGACCGGATGGCGCTGGTCGCCGGTCTGGTCGTGGGGGTGATGTTGGCAGGACTGGTCGGCTGGTTGGGTTTTCGGGCGTATGAGGCCCACAACCTCGACACCCAGCGCAACCTTTTCGTGCAGGTGGCCAGCCAGGGGGCGGCGAACCTCCTCACGGTCGACTATCAGCACGCCGACGCTGACGCGCAACGGATCCTGAACTTGGCAACCGGCAAGTTCTACGACAGCTTCAGCCGCCGCAAGCAGTCGTACATCGACAACGCCAAGCGGACGCGATCGCAGTTGGTAGGCACCGTCACCGACGCCGGCCTGGAGACGCGAAACGGCGACCAGGGTCGGGTTCTGGTGGCGGTGACGGTGAAGTCGTCGGATCCCGCGCAGACGCACCAGGAGCCGCATTTCTGGCGGATACGGGTCACGGTGCAGAAGACGGGCGACGTCGCCAAGGTCTCCGACGTGGTGTTCGTGCCATGACGCAACCACAAGGCGTCAACTGGTCACGCGTACTGGTCTATGGCTTGCTTCCCGCGCTGGCATTGCTGCTGGCGATCGCCGCGGGTCTGCTCAAATGGAAGGACTCGTCGGTTCGCAACACCGACCTTGCTCGCAGCGAATCAGTCGCGGCGGCAAGGAATTCCACCGTCGCGCTGCTTTCATTCCGGTTCGACACCGTGGAGCGGGACGTGGCGGCCGCACGGCAGCGACTCACCGGCAAGTTCCGCGACATCTACACGCAGCGGACGCAGGAGGAACTCATTCCGAATGCGAAAGAACAACACGTCGCCGCGACGGCCATCGTTCCCGGGGCGGCGTCGGAGTCGGCCACCCACAATCACGCCGTGGTCCTGGTATTCGTCAACCAAACGATCAGGATCGGTGACTCGGCGCCGGCCGAGGCCGTCTCCAGCGTCCGGGTGACGCTGGACAAAATCGGCGAGCGTTGGCTGGTCTCGGACTTCGACCAGTTCTAGTCAAAGGATCAGGTGATGACTTCACCCCGCTGGATCGACGTGCATGCGCCCGCTGTGGAGTTGAAGGCCCTGACCTGGGGGCCGCCCGACGGCCCAATCGCGCTGTGCTTGCATGGGTTTCCCGATACCGCTTACGGCTGGCGCAATTTCGCGCCCCGGCTCGCTGAGTCGGGTTGGCGGGTGGTGGCCCCGTTCATGCGCGGCTACGCGCCGTCGTCGATTCCGTCCGACGGCAGCTATCACCTCGGGGCGTTGATGGACGACGCGCTGCAGGTGCGGTCGGCGGCCGGCGGCACCGACCGCGACGTGGTGATCGGCCACGACTGGGGCGCGATGGCGGCGAACGGACTGGCGGCGATGCCGGACAGCCCGTTCGCCAAGGCGGTGATCATGTCGGTGCCGCCGGCTGCGGCGTTCCGTCCGCTGAGCCGGCTGCCCGATCGGGGTCGGCTGCTCGGTCAAATCCCGCCTCAGCTATTGCGCAGCTGGTACATCATGTACTTCCAATTGCCTTGGCTGCCAGAGCGATCCGCGTCCTGGGTGCTGCCGAGGCTGTGGAGGCGGTGGTCACCGGGCTACGACCCCAAAGAAGATCTGCGCCATGTCGACGCCGCGATCGGGACACCGGAGAGCTGGCGTGCCGCGCTCGGGCCCTACCGTGCCACCATTCGCAATACCCGCCCGCCGATGCGCTACGCCGAACTGCACCGGCACTGGACATCGCCACCGACGTTGCCGAGCCTCTACTTACACGGACGCGACGACGGTTGCATGGCAGCGGATTTCACGCACTGGACGGAAAACGCGTTGCCCGACGGCAGCGACGTGGCCGTCGTCGAACACGCCGGACACTTCCTGCAACTCGACCAGCCGGACCGGGTTGCCGAGTTGGTGCTGAGCTTCATCGGCTCGGCCGGCTGACAACTACGTCGTCGCCCAGGTAACTCGGCGGCATCTCATCGCCTGGCCGCAGCGGCGGACCTGGCACCCGCTGCCCGCAGGCCTCCGCCGCCGCTCGCAGCGTTGCGGTGTCGACAGCCCAATCCCGGGGTTGCGGTGACACTGCACCGCCATTTTCGTGGTCGGCGGGCGCTGCTGGAGGCGGTGTTCGTCGACCGGGTCGAGCAGATCTGTGCCGAAGGGGACCGAATCGGCGAGCAATGGCCGGCCGGCGAGGCGTTATGCGTCTGGCTGCGCCACATTGCACAGCACTGTGCCGCCGAGAAAGCCTGACGGTGCTGATGCGCACTATCGGCGCCGACGAAGCGGCGCAGAACCGGTCTTTTGCCCTGCTCGGCGGTGCCGGGCAGAGGCTGCTTGATCGTGCGGCGGCCGCCGGCGCTGTGCGGCGCGGCGTCACCATCGAGGAGATGCTGCTCATCGTCAACGCGGTGGCCGACGTGTGCAGCGACAACGACGTCGACATCGACCGTCTTCTCGATCTCACCCGGGACGGGGTGCGGCCAGCCGCCGACGCGTTTTGACCTGCGTGGATGACCGCCGGTAAGCTGCACCGTTGGCGTGCGGTGCGCCGGGACTCGGGTCAACGTCGGTCGCCGAGATCATCCCTTGCCGCAGGCGCCTGACCGGCACCTGGGTCACACCGGGATCCGAATCCGCGAAAGCGGCTCGCAGAGAAAGAGTGGTAAGCGCTGTGCCTACATACGCGCCGAAGGCGGGTGACACCACGCGGGCGTGGTACGTCATCGACGCCACGGACGTGGTGCTCGGCCGCCTTGCCGTCGCGGCAGCCAACCTGCTGCGCGGCAAGCACAAGCCGACATTCACCCCCAATGTCGACGGTGGCGACTTCGTCATCGTCATCAATGCCGACAAGGTCGCCCTGAGCGGCGACAAACTGCACAAGAAGCTGGCTTACCGCCACTCGGGTTATCCCGGCGGGCTGCACAAACGCACGATCGGCGAGCTGATGGAGAAGCACCCCGACCGAGTGGTTGAAAAGGCGATCATCGGCATGCTGCCGAAGAACAAGCTCAGCCGTCAGATCAAGCGCAAGCTGCGCGTCTACGCCGGGTCGCAGCACCCGCACACCGCCCAACAGCCGGTTCAGTTCGAGATCAAGCAGGTGGCCCAATGACAGAGACCGCAGGAACCGAGGCCGCAGAAACCGAGACCGCAGCAACCGAGACCCCCGAAGCGGTGATCGCCGAGGTGACCGAGGTTGCCACGTCCGAGGCTGCGGCAAAGCCGCGCGAGGACTCCTTCGTCATCGAACGTCCGATCCAGACCGTCGGGCGCCGCAAGGAGGCCGTGGTTCGGGTGCGGCTGGTGCCCGGCACCGGCAAGTTCGAGCTTGACGGCCGCACCCTGGAGGCATACTTCCCGAACAAGGTGCACCAGCAGCTCATCAAGGCGCCGCTGGTCATGGTCGACCGGCTGGAAGCCTTCGACATCTTTGCCCACCTCGATGGCGGCGGCCCGTCTGGCCAGGCCGGTGCGCTGCGGCTGGCGATCGCGAGGGCGTTGATCATGGTCACGCCCGAGGACCGGCCCGCCCTGAAGAAGGCCGGCTTCCTCACCCGTGACCCGCGCGCCGTCGAGCGCAAGAAGTACGGCCTGAAGAAGGCCCGTAAGGCGCCGCAGTACAGCAAGCGCTGATCCCGGCGGCAATCACGGCCGCGTTTCAGTTGGGTGGCACTACGGGCATTCCCTATGTCTTGCGTGTGCGCGGTCACCAGTTGTGAGAGGTTTGTCCGCATGGGTCGACTATTCGGCACAGACGGCGTCCGCGGAGTCGCCAATCGAGAGCTCACCGCCGAGCTCGCGTTAGCTCTCGGCGCCGCGGCCGCTCGCCGGCTGACCAGCCCGAATAGCGCACGCCGACGCGTCGCGGTGATCGGCCGTGATCCGCGCGCCAGCGGCGAGATGCTGGAAGCGGCGGTGATCGCCGGTCTGACCAGCGAAGGTGTGGACGCGCTGCGGGTGGGAGTGCTGCCGACACCGGCGGTGGCCTACTTGACCAGGGCCTACGACGCCGACTTCGGGGTGATGATCTCGGCATCGCACAACCCGATGCCTGACAACGGCATCAAGATCTTCGGGCCGGGCGGGCACAAGCTCGACGACGCCACCGAAGACCAGATCGAAGATCTGGTCGCGGCCGGGCCGGGGCTGCGTCCCGCCGGGGCGGGGATCGGACGGGTGATCGACGCCGAGGATGCGCTGGACCGCTACCTGCGTCACGTCGGCAAGGCCGGCACCGTCGGGCTCGAGGGGCTGACCGTCGTCGTCGACTGCGCGCACGGCGCGGCTTCGGCGCCAGCACCGCGCGCCTACCGGGCGGCCGGCGCGCGGGTTATCGCGATCAACGCCGAACCCAACGGGCTCAACATCAACGACCGCTGCGGGTCGACCCATCTGGATGCGCTGCGATCGGCGGTGCTCGTCCACGGCGCCGACCTGGGTCTGGCGCACGACGGGGACGCCGACCGGTGCCTGGCGATCGATGCGGCCGGGGAGGTCGTCGACGGCGACGCGATCATGGTGATCCTGGCGCTGGCGATGCAAGAGGCCGGCGAATTGGTCGACAACACCCTGGTGGCGACCGTGATGAGCAACCTGGGGCTGCATCTGGCGATGCGTGCGGCCGGGGTTACCGTGCGCACCACCAGTGTCGGTGACCGCTACGTCTTGGAAGAGCTGCGATCCGGCGACTACAGCCTCGGCGGCGAGCAATCCGGTCACATCGTGCTGCCCGGGCAGGCCACCACCGGCGACGGCATCCTCATCGGCCTGCGGCTGATGTCGCGGATGGCGCAGACCAATTCGTCGCTGACCGCCCTCGCCTCGGCGATGCACACCCTGCCGCAGGTGTTGATCAACGTCGGGGTCGCCGACAAGGCCGCCGCCGTCGCCGCGCCGTCGGTGCGCACCGCGGTTCAGCAGGCCGAGGACGAGCTCGGGGATACCGGGCGAATCCTGTTGCGCCCCTCGGGAACCGAACAGATGATCCGGGTCATGGTGGAAGCGGAAGACGAGCACACCGCCCACCGGCTTGCCACCCTCGTCGCCGAAACGGTGCGCGCCCAGCACTGAGGGCGGAACCCCCGGACGGCGCGATGCGTCGAAACCGGTATGGGACAACGAAATGCGACCGTCGACGCCGCGGCGTTGCGCACGGTCGCGAACCGGTTCGACGATGCCGCACAACTCATCGATGGCGCGGTGCGCACTCATTTCGGGAGTTTGGCCTTTGACGGCGCCACCGCCGGGCGGTCTTACGCCGGTCATGGCGACGCGTTGCGGTTAGCCCTGAATCGGTTGGCCGGTGAGCTTGGGCAATGGGCACGGGCGACCGGGGAGATCGCTATTGCGTTGCGGGCCAGCGCCGACCGCTACATCGAGGCGGATCTGAGTGCCGCGGCGCGGGTCGGTTAGAGATGACCGGCCGATTCGACGTGCCGGCGCGGCTGGCTGAGGGCCGGCCCGCCGTCGAGCACACGCAGACCTACGTGCAGGCATGCCATGCGCTCGGTTATCAGCATCCTGACCTGACGGCGCACGGTTCACAGGTCGTGGATTGGTATGACACCGAAACCGGACTTGACCTCCGTGTGCTCGACGACGACGGCGCTGAGCTCCGGGCGGCGCTCAACACGATCGACGAGGCGCTGTGGCTGCAGCGTGCGCAGATCACCGAGATTGCGGCGGCCTGGACGGGGTCGGGAGCCGAGTCCGCGACGCGGTTTCTGCAGCGGCACTGCGACGCCGCGGCGGAGGTGGCCGCGCATGCCCGGGCGGCGGCCGACGGCTATGCAGCGCTGCGTGACAAGCTGTGGCAGCTGGTCGACGGCAAGGCGGCGACGGCCGTCGCCATCGATGATCGCAGGCCGGGGGAGCGGTCAGCTTGGCTGGCCGCCGCACACACGGTGACGGCTGGGGCGGGCAACCGATCGGCGGAAGAGCTGGTTCGCCAGCAGGTTACGCCCTATGTGGACAACGACATTCGTGTCGACTGGCTCACCGCGATGCGATCGGCAGCGGCGTCGGTGGAGGCGTCCTACGATGCGGCCGTCGACGCGCTGAGCGCGACGCGTGAGGTGTGTTTCGAGATCCCCGGTGAACTGGGCCCCAGCGGGCCAGCGGTATTCGATAAGCCGCTCGACTCAAGCCCGGCCGCGGCTACCGTGCCGACGACGTCGACGCCGCCCGACATCGCGCCCACCTTGCCCGCTGCCGCGTCGGCTCCGGTGTCGGCTCCGCCGCCACCGCCTCCTGCAGCGGGCACCCTGGACGATCTACCCCCGGTGCCTCCGGATTTGACCGCCCCGCTTGGCGATGCCGCCGGCTTATCCGGCGGAGCAGGCGATCTGGGCAGCGTTGGCGGTTTGGCCGGCAGTATCGGCGGCATCGTCGGCAAGATCGTTGACGGTATCGGCGGACTGCTGGGTTCGCTCGCTGACGGCTTCTCCGACCCGTCGGGATCCGAAGATCCGCTGTTGGACGATCCGCTGGATGACGACGATCCACTCGGCAATGACGCCGATACGGCGGAGGAGGATCTCCCCGACGACGATGCTGACGACACCGACACTGCGGATGCCGAACCGGCGGGCGGCGAAGACACCACCACTGAGGCGCCCGTTGAAAAGCCACCAGCCACAAGCGATCCCGTCGATGAGCCGATGGCCCAGCAGATCACGCCGGCGCCCGACGCCGCGCCACCGCCGCCAGCGGCACCGCCGGACCCGGCCGAACCGCAGCCCGACGGGTCAACTCCGTGCGAGATCGCCGAGGACCAATTGCCGCAGGCCGGGCAGTGACCGCTCAGCCGGGTAGCAGGTCGGCTCAGCCCTTGAGTAACGCGACGAACTTCTCTTCGGGAGTCACCGGCGTCGTCGCCTGCTCCGCGGCGTCGGTCTTGGGCAGTTGGACGTCTGGATCGGCGAAATCGCGATAGGTCTTGTCGCCGCCGAGTGCGTACAGCAGGTACCCGGTCAGCAATGCGCGAATCGCCTTCTGCGTCTTGCGATCCGGACCGCCCAGGCCGAACGCCGTCGCCAGCCGACGGCCCTCGGCGAGCCCGCCGGGCTGGGCTTTGCTGACTATCCGCAGCGTGGACGGGTCCCAGGCGCGGGAGAGTTCAACGGCGTTGGAGCGCAACTTCTTGGCATCGCCGGCGGCGCTGAACACCACGCCGGGGACGTTCAGCGTCGCGGACGGTTGTTCGGCGGGCGGGCTGGTGACGGTCGGGAAGATCGCCGCCACCGCCTTGGGCTTCACCTTCATCCCGGCCCCCGCGAACACTGCGGCCGAGCCGCCGAAGCCGTGGCCGACCACGCCGAGTTTGTTGGGATGCACGCTGATCTTGCCCGGGCCAAGGCGCACACCCGCGGCGATGTCGAGCGCGGTGCCCAAATCGAAGGCGAGGTTCAATACCGACGGCGCGAATCCGCGCTCTGTGTCGGGCGCCGCCGCGACGATCCCCCACGACGCCAGGTGCTCCAGCAGGCGCGAATAGCGCTCGACGCCGGTGAGCCAGTCATGGCCGAAGGCCAGACCGGGCAGGTTCAGTCCCGCTTCGGGCGTGTAGACCACGCCGGGCAGGCCCGCGAAGGCCAGGTCGCCGCGCAGGACGCGATGCGGCCCAGGTCGGGTGAGGGCGGCGACAAGCTTGCGAGTGCTGGCCACCCGGTGACGGTACCGCACCACCGCCGCTGTAAAACAGCCAACGCCAAGCTGATTCACAGAAAAGACGACACGCGGGGGACGGGTTTAGTCGGCTGGCTCTACGTGGTACCACGGCCGGGTGAAGAACATCATCCGCGTCGCTGCTGCGACAGCCATTACTACCGCTGGATTAGGGCTCGCCGGTTTGAGTGCGGCGAGCGTCGCCGAGGCCTTCCCAGGGCCGTTCCCCGACTATCACTGGTGCCCAGGCCAATGGTGGGACCCGTCCTGGGGTTTCAACTGGGGGGGTGACCGCTGCCACGACGACAACTACTTCGACGGCGAGCCGCGCGACGGGGGCCATTGGCACGGCCCCGGCCCCTGGCACCCCTGAGCCAAGCCACTTCCTCAGTCAGCCGAGTGCAGCCGTCCAGGGGGCGGCTGCACTGCTTTGATCAGGGCTACAGCGCGTAGAGCTCCGGCAGGTTGACGACGATCGCCTCCTGCGTACTGCGCGCGATCACGACGGTGGCCGGCTCGTCCGGGCTCGGATTCTCTTCCCGATGTGGTAGATACGGCGGGATGAACACGTAGTCACCGGGACTGGTTGCGATCCGCACCTCGTGCTCGCCGTCGTGAAACACGAAGTCGGGGTGGCCGCTCCGGACGAATATCGCCGTTTCGGATTCGCCGTGGTGATGGTTGGCCGACATCGTCTGGGGGTGGACGTGCGTCTCGCCCATCCAGAGTTTCTTCGAGCCGACCGTGCGTCCACTGATCGCTGCGAAGCGCTGCATGCCCTCGCTTTGCGCGGTATCGGCGTCGATATCAGACGACTTGACATGGTGCACTCGATTGCTAAGCACCCGTTCGTCTTGCTGCAGGTTGGGATGAAACCCGTCATCGGCCACCGCTGTCTCCTTCCTGATGTCGACGACGTCACGCGTCCAGTGTCGACCAGGCGGATCTTGACGTCCACCGATAACACGCTGGTCGGCGGTTTACCTCAGCGTCAAGAACCTTGATATCGGACACTGAAACGCAGCCAATACCAAGTTGATTCATAGGAATTCATAAGAAAAACGCCGGGCGAGGTGTTTAGTCACCCCGGTTTGCGTGGTACTAAGACAAGGTGAATAACATCAAACGCATCGCAGCCGCGACTGCCCTCACCACAGGTCTCGGACTTGCTGGTCTGGGCGCGGCGAGCGTCGCAGAGGCCTATCCCGGGCCGATGCCCGACTATCACTGGTGCCCCGGCCAGTGGTGGGACCCCGGCTGGGGCTCCAACTGGGGGGGCGACCGCTGCCACGACGACAACTACTTCGACGGCGAAGCGCACGACGGCGGCCATTGGCACGGCCAGGGTGAATGGCACCCAGACGGACCTGGTGGCTGGAACCACGGCCCCGGCTGGAACAACAACGGCCCGGGTGGTCCCGGCTGGGACGACCACCACGGCTGGTAGCCGGTCCTGACCCCGGCAGGGAGTCGACGCTGAGATAGCGGCGGCTCTCGAGCCACCAAAACAAGATCGGAAACGATCCTGCGCGAAGTGATTGCGCAGGTCAGGTGAGTGCAGCCGTCCCAGCCGGGGCGGCTGCACTACCCTGATGGGCTATGTGCGGAATCGTCGGATATGTCGGGCATCAATCTGCCCGCGACGTCGTCGTCGACGCACTGCGGCGGATGGAATACCGCGGTTACGACTCGGCGGGCATTGCGCTGGTCGACGGAGTCGGCAAATTGACGGTACAGCGGCGCGCCGGCCGATTATCCAACCTGGAGAGCGCGCTCGCGGACACCGAGCCCACCGAATTGGCCGGTACCACAGGCCTCGGTCACACCCGCTGGGCCACCCACGGACGTCCCACCGACCGCAACGCGCACCCGCATCGTGACGCGGCGGGCAAGATCGCCGTCGTCCACAACGGCATCATCGAGAACTTCGCTATCCTGCGCCGCGAGCTGGAGGCGGCCGGCGTGGAATTTGCCAGCGACACCGACACCGAGGTAGCCGTCCACCTGGTGGCGCAGGCGTATCACCACGGCGAGACCGCAGGAGACTTTGTCGGCTCCGTGCTGACGGTACTGCGACGCCTGGAAGGCCACTTCACCCTGGTATTCGCCAATGCCGACGAGCCGGGCACGATTGTCGCCGCGCGCCGCTCCACACCGTTGGTCGTCGGCATCGGCGACGGCGAGATGTTCGTCGGCTCCGACGTGGCCGCGTTCATCGGGCACACCCGCGACGCGGTCGAACTCGGCCAGGACCAGGCCGTGGTGATCACCGCCGACGGCTACCGGATCACCGACTTCGACGGCAACGACGATGCCGACAATGCGCGGAAGTTTCACATCGACTGGGACCTGGCCGCCGCCGAGAAGGGTGGCTACGAGTACTTCATGCTTAAGGAGATCGCCGAGCAGCCCACCGCGGTGGCCGACACGCTGCTCGGGCATTTCATCGACGGCCGGATCGTGCTCGACGAGCAGCGGATCTCCGACCAGGAGCTGCGCGAGATCGACAAGGTTTTCGTCGTCGCCTGCGGTACTGCGTATCACTCCGGGCTGCTGGCCAAGTATGCGATCGAGCACTGGACCCGACTGCCCGTCGAAGTGGAGCTGGCCAGCGAGTTCCGCTACCGCGATCCGGTGCTGGACCGCAGCACGCTGGTCGTAGCCATCTCGCAGTCGGGTGAGACCGCCGACACGTTGGAGGCGGTCCGGCACGCCAAGGAGCAGAAGGCCAAGGTGCTGGCGATCTGCAACACCAACGGCTCCCAGATCCCGCGCGAATGCGACGCGGTGCTCTACACGCGCGCCGGACCGGAGATCGGGGTGGCGTCGACAAAGACGTTTCTGGCGCAGATCGCCGCCAACTACCTGGTCGGCCTGGCGCTGGCGCAGGCCCGCGGCACCAAATACCCCGACGAAGTCGAACGCGAGTACCGCGAGCTAGAGTCCATGCCGGATCTGGTGGCCCGGGTCATCGCGGAGATCGAGCCGGTCGCTGCGCTGGCCTATCGGTTCGCCCAGGCGTCGACCATCCTGTTCGTCGGTCGCCACGTCGGCTACCCGGTGGCGCTGGAAGGCGCGTTGAAACTCAAGGAATTGGCCTACATGCACGCCGAGGGCTTCGCCGCCGGTGAGCTCAAGCACGGTCCGATCGCGCTGATCGAGGACGACCTGCCGGTCATCGTCGTGATGCCATCACCCAAGAGTTCGGCCATGCTGCACGGCAAGCTGCTGTCCAACATCCGCGAGATCCAGGCGCGCGGCGCGGTCACCATCGTCATCGCCGAGGAGGGCGACGACACCGTACGCCCCTACGCCGATCACTTGATCGAAATCCCTTCGGTATCAACACTTTTCCAGCCGCTGCTGTCGACCATTCCGTTGCAGGTGTTCGCTGCCTCAGTGGCGCAGGCGCGTGGCTACGACGTCGACAAGCCGCGGAATCTGGCAAAGTCGGTCACCGTCGAGTGACCGGCAAGGCGATGACCTCTGTCAATGCTTAACGCGACGGTAACTGGTGGCCCATACCGTTGGCGAATGCGACGCGTGCCGCCGCGAACGTTGGGCGTCGAAGAGGAGTTTCACCTTGTCGATCTCAAGACGAGGCGACTGACGGCACGTGCGCCCGAACTGCTGGCCGAGCTGTCCGACCACTACGTCGCCGAGCTGCAGCGCTGCGTCGTCGAGACGAACACCCGAGTGGTCGATTCGTTGGACGGGTTGCGCGGTGAACTTGTCGACCACCGCCGGGTCTTGGTCGACACCGCCGCCGAATTGGGCATAGGCGTGGTCGCGGCGGGGGCCATGCCGCTGTCGGTGCCGGCCGAAATGCGGGTCACCAAGACCGCGCGCTACCGGCAAATGCTTGCCGACTACCAACTGCTGGCGCGCGAGCAGCTGATCTGCGGCACCCAGATACATGTTGGCGTCGAAGACCGTGATGATGCCGTCGCGGTCGCCCACCGGGTGGCCGCGTATCTGCCCACCTTGCTCGCACTGTCGGCCAGCTCGCCGTTCGCGTCCGACGGCTCAGACACCGGCTATTCGAGTATGCGCACGCTGGTCTGGCAGCGCTGGCCGACGACGGGCCTGGCCGCCCCGGTGCAATCGGCCGAAGAATACGACGCGCTGGTCACGGATCTGGTGGCCAGCGGCGTCATCACCGACGCCGGGATGGTCTACTTCGACGTCCGACCGTCAAACTCGGCGCCGACGTTGGAGCTGCGGTTGTGCGACAGCTGCCCGTCGGTCGACACCATCTTGCTGATCGCCGGGCTGTTCCGGGCGTTGGTCGAGCGCGAGGTCGACGCTGCGCGGGCCGGCGCTCCCGCGATCATCCTGTCCCCGGCACTGGGCCGGGCCGCGCTGTGGCGGGCCGCCCGGTCGGGGTTGGAGGACGAACTCGTCGACGTCAGCGCTCCGGCCAGCCGTCCGGCGGCGGAAGTGGTCACCGAGTTGGTTGATTTGCTGCGCCCGCAACTTGAAACCAGCGGTGACTGGGACACCGTCAGCGAATTAACCCGCCAGGCGCTGATCGCGGGCACGTCGTCGGCGCGGCAACGGCGGGCGCTGCGCCGCCGCGGACGTCTCACCGACGTGGTCGACCAGCTGATCGCCGAGACTGCCGGCCGACTGGCGACCACCGCGACCGTCGTCGGAGACGACCCGACGCTGCTCTATGGCTACCACCCCGGCAGCGACCCGGCGGTTCGCGTCGCCCGTGGCAACGTCGACGTCAGCTATGACGAAGCCGTCGACGCCGACGGTCACCCGCGGCAGCGCTATCGGACGGTCCTGGACACCATTGCCAGCCTCGGGGTAGCGCAGCTGCGGTTTCGGGAAGGATGCATCGAGCAGGAGCAGCGCGCCGACAACATCACCTTCCGCGTCACCGGCCAGAACCGCGCCCAGCTGTTCCCGGTCGACCTGATTCCGCGCATGGTGGGCGCGGACGAGTGGGCCCAGCTGTCCGTGGGCCTGGGTCAGCGGGCCCGGGCGCTGGACGCATTCCTCCGCGACATCTATTCCGAGCAGGCGATCGTCGCCGACGGCATCATCGGTGTGCAGGCCCTCGACCGTGCACCCGGCTTCCGATCGACGGGCCGGTTGGCCGGTGACACAGTGCGCGCGCACATCAGCGGCACCGACATCGTCTGCGACCGGGCCGGCCACTGGATGGTGCTCGAAGACAACCTGCGGGTGCCGTCGGGCGTCGGGTACGCGATCGTCAACCACCGGTTGCTGAGCAAGCACCTCCCCGAGCCGCAACCGCTCGCCGCGATCGAGGACGTCGACCGGGCGCCGCAGATGCTGCTTGAAACGCTGCGTGCAGCGGCGCCGCCGCACGCCCCTGACGACCCCGTGATCGTGCTGCTGTCCGCCGGCTGGGAAGACTCGGCCTGGTTCGAGCACACCTTCCTGGCCGACGAAATGGGCGTCGCGCTGGTGCAGCCGACGGACCTGTCGGTGCGCGATGGAAAGCTGGTGCGCCACACCGGTTCCGACGTCCGACGCATCGACGTCGCCTACGCGCGGATGGACGAGGACATGCTGCTGTCTTCTACCGGATACGACGGCGCTCCGCTGCGGCCGGGGCTGCTCGGCGCGATCACCGACGGCAATCTCACCATTGCCAATGCGCTCGCCAACGGAGTGGCCGACGACAAAGCGATCTACGCCTATGTGCCGGCCATGATCGAGTACTACCTCGGCGAAAAACCGAAGCTGGCTCAGGTTCCGACATGGATCTGCGCCGAGCGTGAGCAGCGCGACTTCGTGCTGGCCAACCTCGCCGATATGGTCGTCAAACCCATCGACGGGTTGGGCGGAACAGGAGTGTTGATCGGCCCGGACGCATCCGATGCCGCGCTGGAGGCGCGTCGGCGTGAGCTGGTCACCCAACCGGAGCGGTTCATCGCCCAGGAGTTGGTTGCCCTGTCCACCCATCCCACCTTCGACGGTGACGGCATCTACCCGCACCACGTCGACCTGCGCGCGTTCGTTCATCTTCGGGCCGGTACCGGCGGATCGCCATCGGCGCAGGTTATACCTGCGGCGTTGACCCGGGTCGCCAGCCGCGGGTCGCGGATCGTCAACTCGTCGTACGGCGGGGGCAGCAAGGACACCTGGATTCTCGCCGCGCCAAGAATAGGTGAAGGTTAGTACGGCAGACTCCACGTAAACGGAAGCGGGAAACATGTGCGGTATTTGCGGTGAGATCCGCTTCGACGGGCAGGCGGCCGACGTCGGCGCCGTCGTCCGGATGACCGGCGCAATGACGTCGCGCGGACCCGACTCCGACGGCGTGGTGGCGCACGGGCCGGTGGCGTTCGGCCATCGGCGGCTGTCGATCATCGACCTGTCCGCTCACGGCGCCCAGCCGATGGTCGACAGTGATCTCGGCCTAACGCTGGTGTTCAACGGCTGCATCTACAACTACCAGGAGCTGCGCAAGGAGCTTCAGGCCGAGGGCTATCGGTTCTTCTCGACTGCCGACAGCGAGGTCGTGATCAAGGGATTCCACAAATGGGGGCTGCGTTGCGTCGACCGCTTCAAGGGCATGTTCGCGTTCGCCATCGCCGACCGGGACACCGGGGTGGTGACACTGGCGCGAGACCGCTTGGGCATCAAGCCGCTGTATCTGGCATCCTCTCCGGGCCGACTACGGTTCGCATCCACGGTGCGTGCGCTGCTCAGGTCCGGCGGCATCGACACCGAACTGGATCGCCAGGCGCTGCACCATTACATGACATTCCACTCCGTCGTCCCAGCGCCGCGCACCATTTACCGCGGCGTGCAGAAGCTGCCGCCGGCAACGGTGCGGGTGATCCAGCCCGACGGTTCGCACACCGACACCGTGTACTGGAATCCAGAGTTTGGTCGCGATCCGGCTAAGGCGTCCTGGTCGGCCGGCGACTGGCAGGCCGCCCTGATGGACGCGTTGCGTGCCGGCGTGAAACGCCGGATGGTCGCCGACGTCCCGGTCGGTGTGTTGCTGTCCGGTGGCATCGACTCCTCGGTTGTGGTGGCGCTGCTCGCCGAACAGGGCCAGCACGGGCTCGCCACGTTCAGCATCGGGTTCGACGCTGCCGAAGGCGAATCCGGCGACGAGTACTTCTATTCCGACCTGGTCGCCAAGACCTTCGACACCGACCACCACAAGATCCACATCGACTCCTCGCGGCTGATCCCTGCCGTGCCGAAAACCATTGCCGCGATGAACGAACCAATGGTCAGCCACGACTGCGTGGCTTTCTACCTGCTGTCCGAAGAGGTCAGTAAATCGGTGAAGGTGGTGCAGTCCGGGCAGGGCGCCGATGAGATTCTGGCGGGCTATTTCTGGTACCCGCCGCTGGCCAACATCGCCCGCGAACAGACCACCGAGGCCTACGCCAAGGTGTTCTTCGACCGCGACCACGACGACGTGCTGTCGATCTTCGCCCCCGAGTACGGGATTGACGAAGATGTGAGCCGTGAGTTCGCGTCCGCCCACCAGGGCGCGCCGGGCGCCGACACGGCGGTGGACGCAGCGCTGCGCCTGGACACTCAGGTCATGCTGGTCGACGACCCGGTCAAACGCGTCGACTCGATGACGATGGCGTGGGGTCTGGAGGCGCGGGTGCCGTTCCTCGACCACGACTTCGTCGAGCTGGCCGGCACCTGCCCGCCCGAGCTGAAGCTGGCCTCGAATGGCAAAGGCGTGCTGAAGGATGCGTCGCGTGCGCTGCTACCGTCTGAAGTGATCGACCGAACCAAGGGCCACTTCCCGGTGCCCAGCATCCGCCATCTGCACGGCGAGCTGCTGGACATGGTGCGTGACGCGGTGACCAACGATGTCGCCCGCAGCCGTGGGCTGTATCGCGCCGAGAGCGTCAAAGCCCTGCTGGCCGCGCCGAACGAGACACGGACCAGGCTGGACGCGAACACGCTTTGGCAGCTGGGGGTGCTCGAGATGTGGCTGCAGAGTATGGAGGGCTGATCCGATGGGACAGCAGGTGCGTGCCCTTTATGGCGCATCGTTGTCCCCGGACGCCACCGCGTTCGCTCACATCGTCGACGACGGCGGCTATCCGCGTGCGGTGCAACGCTTTCTGCGCGGCTGGCGAGCCAGCTCGTTCCGCGACGTCGAGCTGCCGGTGGAGGGTCCGGTCTCTCGCGTCATCCATTCCGCCGACGGTCAGTGGCTGGCCTGCGAGGTCGCGCCCGATGGGGGCACCCGCACACAGATCTGGGTCGTCACAACAGATCCGGACGACCGAATGGCCCGGCGTATCGATCGCGAGGAAGCCGGGACCGCGGAGCTGATCGCGTGGGACGGCGTCCGGGTGGCGGCAATCCTGACCGGTGAGGACGGGATCGGCCGATCCTGCCTGATCGATCCGGCCGACGGGAATTACACCGTACTGGACTCCCGATCCGGCGGCCGGCTGGTCGATGCGTGGGCCGGGGCGTCGCTGATCCGGGTCGGGCCGCGCGGCTACCACGAACTGATCATGCTGCACGGCCAAACCGAAATCGGTTTGCTGCCATCCGATCCGGGGTCGACGACCGCCGACGGGGTCATCCTCGACGACCACCATGCGCGCCGTCTCCGGTACGGGCCCGATGGCGATCAAACCAAGCTGTACCGCCCGGCCAAGACGTACCAGGCGAATCGCAGCCGCCCGGTTACCCGTGGTGACCGCTTCGGCCGCGGATACGTGCGGGCGCTGATTCGCAGCGAGAATGGCTGCGAGCACGCCCGGCTGCTGGAGGTGACCGCCACCCAGGACGGCGTCAGCTACTTCGTCGTGGCCGAGCGCCCGGACTGCGACCTCGACGAGTTCGCAGTCAGCGACGACCTGTCGACAGTCGCATTGCTATGGAACGTGCAGGGCCGCAGCGAGTTACAGATCCTGCAGTACACCGACTACACACTGGACGAGCCGATCCCGTTGCCGGGCATAGTCGCAAGCGAGTTGTCCATCAGCGCGGGTGGCTCGATCGTCGCGATGACCGTCGAGGGACCGTCGTTGCCGCGCACCGTCGAGCTGGTCGATCCCCGCTCGCGAGAATGGGAACCGATCGACCGCGAACCCAGCCGCGGTCCGATCGTTCCCGGTTTCTCGGCGGGCACGCGCCCGGAGACGATCACGGCGCGCGACGGGCTGAGCCTGAACGCATGGCTGTACCGCCCCACCGATACCGCCAACAAGGGAGCGGTGATCTACCTGCATGGCGGCCCCGAAGGCCAGTCCCGGCCTCATTACAGCGAGATATTTCCCGAGCTGGTCAACGACGGGATCACCGTGCTGGCGCCGAATGTCCGCGGCTCCGGCGGGTTTGGTCGGACATTCGGCCACGCCGACGACAAAGAAAACCGTTTCGCGGCCATCGATGACGCCGCGGACTGCGCGCGTTTCCTCATCGACAACGAATTGGCTGATCCCCAGCGCATTGCCTGCGCGGGCTGGTCATACGGCGGCTATCTGACGATGGCGGCCATGACCTTTCACCCAGCGTTGTTCGCGGCGGGCATCACCATCTGCGGGATGAGTGACCTCACCACCTTCTATCGCAACACCGAGCAGTGGATTGCCGACGGGGCCTATACGAAATACGGACACCCGGTCAGCGACCGCGAACTGCTCGAGCGTCTTTCGCCGCTACGACGTGTCGATGCGTTGACCGCACCGCTGCTGGTGGTGCACGGAGCCCACGACACCAACGTGCCGGTCGGCGAATCGGAGCAGATCGTCGACGCGCTGCGCGAGGCCGGGCGCGACGTGCGCTACCTGCTCTTCAGCGACGACGGGCACGAGATCGCCAAACGCGAGAATCGGGCGACGCTGGCAGCCGCGATGCGAGAATGGCTCAACAGGGCATTCAGCGAAACCGACCGTCAATCTGCCGAGGTGTCATAGTCGGCGCAGTTGCCGGAGAATTCTCGCAAAGGGAACGTTCGCGGCAAGGCCGCGGCGCAGACTCGGCTGCACCGCACTCATATTGGCGAGCACCGGGTAATCCATGCCGCAGTCGCGCCATTCGGCGGCCTGCTCGATGACCTCGTCGGGTGTGCCGGTGAGGAAGA
>DATFYT010000070.1:0-11680 GCA_035314925.1 Mycobacterium sp.
TGCAGGATGGTCACGATGTTGGGGTGGCCGGAGAGCCGACCCATCGCGTGCTGCTCGCGCAGGAAGCGGTCGAGATTTTCCTGGTCAAGGTCGGCGGTCAACACCTTGACGGCGACCGTGCGGTCCAGCAGCGGCTGCGCGCATCGATACACGACGCCAAAGCCGCCGCGTCCGATTTCGGCGACATCTTCGAATCCCGCGTCGCGCAGCTCCGCGGGAATGTGAGGGAACAGATCCCGCGGCGACGCATGCTGATCGACGTCGGCCATCAACGGTCACTATCTCACTCGGGAGGCCATTGACCTCTGTTACCAACCACAAATATCGGTGACCCCATGGACCGACTATGCCACCGAATCGATCCCACCCTGTTGTCTACCCGCGACAACACCCTGCCCATCTTTGTCGTATGGCGACGGATGTGGGCACGCAGCCGCCGCTTAGCATGTATGTGTGACTGGGCCGTACACGTACGCTTTCGAGGACATCCGGAACCGTCCCGTCGCGGTGATCGGGGCGGGGACGTTGGGTCGGCGCATTGCGCTGATGTTTGCCACCCGCGGCGGAACCGTTCGGATCTTTGCGCCCCGCGCCGAACAGCGCGCCTCCGCGGTCCAATACGTGACGGAGACCCTGCCGAAGGTGGTCGCCGACCGGGAATTCGGCGAAGTGGGGTCGGCGGTCGGCACGGGGTCGCTCGAGGAGGCCCTGGACGACGCCTGGCTGGTCGTAGAATCTGTCCCGGAGAAGCTCGAGATCAAGCGCGCAACATGGGACCAGATCGACCAGGCGGCTCCGCCGGACACCATCTTCGCGACCAACTCGTCGTCGTACCCTTCGCGTCTAATGGCTGAAAACGTCCGGGATAAAACGCGTTTGTGCAACACGCACTTTTACATGCCACCGGAAGTCAATGCGCTCGACCTGATGTCCGACGGTGAGACCGACCGCGGGCTGCTCGACACACTGCTGGCCGTGCTGCCCGAGTTCGGTGTTTATCCCTTCGAGGCACGCCGGGAGTGCACTGGCTTCATCTTCAATCGCATTTGGGCCGCCATCAAACGCGAATCGTTGGCCGTGGTCGCCGAAGGTGTGGCCCGTCCAGAGGACGTTGACGGGATGTACAAGCTCAATTTGGGCGCGCCCGCCGGGCCGTTCCAAATTATGGACCTGGTCGGCCTGGACGTCGCGCTCGACATCGAAAACCACTATCTCGAGGAGTTCCCGCAGCTACCGAAGAACGCGCGGGACTTGTTGCAGTCCTATGTCGACGTGGGCAAGCTCGGCGTCAAGACCGGCGAGGGCTTTTACACGTATCCGTCGTAGCGCGAGCAGACATAAAAGCTCCAAAAGCCTTGGCGTGTCGGGCGCTTTTGTTGCGGGTACGCCCCCACGCCGCTGCGCGGCTGGGGGTACCCCCACCCGCTTGCGGGGGACTGCTCGCCGGTTTTGGCGTTACGCCCGCCGTGCCAGGTAGCTGAGCGCGAGTGTGGCGGCGTTGGCGCCGCACATGCCGTGCGCCCCGGGTCCGGGTGGGGTGGCCGCCGAGCAGATGTACATGCCGGGCACTCCAATCGTGTACGGCGACAACGTGATTCGCGGTCCAAAGGTCAGTTGACGGATGTCCTTGGCGCCGGTCATGATGTCGCCGCCGACGTAGTTGAGGTTGTAAGCGGCGAATTGAGTTGTGGTCCGAAAGGCCTGCCCCACGATCCGCTCCTGGAAGCCCGGCGCGAATCGCTCGATCTGATCAACGATCGCCGCAGTCGCGTCGCCCGAAAACCCATTGGGCACATGCGCATACGTCCACACCGGATGAACGTTGCCCACCGAGCGTTGCGGGTCGGCCAGGTACTGCTGGCCGACCAGGACGAACGGCCGCTCCGGCATCCGTCCCGCGTGGATATCCCGCTCCGTCGCGGCCAGTTCGCGATAGGTTCCGGCCACATGCACCGTGCCGGCCCGGTGCGCGTCCGGGTTCGTCCACGGCACACCGCCCTCGACGGCGAAGTCGACTTTGAACGCACCGGGACCGCGCCGGAACTTGGTGAAGGCGCGCGAAACTCGGCGCGGCAGACGGTCCCCGAGGATACCGGCGACGGCACTTGGCGCCAGGTCGAACATGGTGATATCCGCGGGTGGCAGCTGCGACGCCGTCTGAACCTGGATACCGGTCTCGATCTTGCCGCCCAGCTCGCCGAGCAGAGCCACCATCGCGTTGGTGATCGATTGCGATCCGCCTTCGGCAACCGGCCAGCCGTGCCGGTGGCCGGCCGCGATGATGCCCATGCCGATGGCCGAGGTCATCGGGTAGTGCAGCGGCCGGAAGGCATGCGCCGCAACACCTCCGAACAAGGCCCGCCCTTCGTCGGTGCGGAACAGCCGGGCGAACGTGGACGCGGGAAGCACGGTTGGTGCACCGAACCGGGCCAGCATCAGCGGATGATGCGGAAACCGCAAGAGCGGCCGCATGATGTCGTCGCTGAGCGCGTCGAACCGGGCGGCGGGGTAGCCGAAGGCGAGCCGCCACCGCGATCCGTCGCGACCAAGACCGGCCGCGGTCTGTTCCACCGAGCGGTGTAGCACTCCGGCACTGCCGCCGTCGAGCGGATGCACACAGTCGATCTCCGGCCAGCGCCACGACAGTCCGTACCGCTGCAGGTCGAAGCGGCTGAAGAACTGCGAGCCCACGGCCATCGGGTGGATCGCGGAGCAGTCGTCGTGCAGCAGGCCGGGGATGATCGCCTCGCTGCTGCGGGCACCACCGCCGACCTCGTCGGCGGCCTCGAGCACGGTGACCGAAACGCCTTCGGCGGCCAGCGAGATGGCGGCGGCGAGCCCGTTGGGCCCGCCCCCCACCACGATCGCGGTACTCATGCCAGCGCTCCGTGCCCGTGGTCCTGATCTTTGCGGGCAGCCGGCTCGGTGCCGGGCAGTGACCAGCTCACCTCGGTCGGGATGGGGCCATTGGGCAGCCACGGCTGTTCTTCGACGGCGTCGGCCACCTTCCAGGTACCGCGTTCGATGACGCCCATGGCGGCGTCGATCAGCTGATAGTGCTGAACGCCGCTGCCGAATGCCTCCGACTCGACCCAGGCGATGACGCACTCACCCGGCTCGAATCCGGCTTCGCGCTGCATGGCCCGGATCATGTCTGCATCGTGCAGGTGGCCGTCGCCGAAGTTGAAGCCGATCAGCGAGTTGCACACGAATTCACCCTCCCGCACGGTGCGGACGTCGATGTCGGGCAGGTGGGTCAGCAGCAGCGAGTACAGGCCGCGCGCCTGGCTGTGCATGCTTCGCCACGCGGTCGTCTTCTGCAGGGTGATCTCCGCCCACTTCGGCTCGTAGCCGGCCGCGATGAACTGGTCGATCTGGTTGGACGCCGTGCGGGTGACCCGGTTCAGTTTCTGTTCGGTACCCGGTGCGAACGTCCACACCGCCGAGGCCCAGTTGCCCGCATATTGCCGCATCGCAGGCAGGAAGGACACCTTGTCCGGCCGCAGATTGCCCAGGATCGGGTAAAACAGCAGCGCGGCCGCGATGACCAGAGCCAGCCACGGCGGCGACATGTTCCAGGGGGCGTACCCGTTCCAGTTCGGGAAACCGAGGAACAGGAAGATCGTGGTGTAGGCGAAGACCACGTTCCACTCCAGCGGCACTGCCAACGGGAAGGTCGAGATGATGAACAGGTGGAAGCCCACCATCAACAGCGCGGCAACCAGCGTCACCCATTTGTTCGTAGAGAAGAACAGGATGAGCGGGGCAGCGATCTCGACTGTGGTGCCGTTGACGTGTGCCATGAAGTCCGCCAGCCGCGACGGCCTCATGTCGCGCCCGAAGTCGCGGTAGTGAGCCCGTCGCACCCATTTGGGCGCGAATATCGTGTTGCTGACCATCGGCGGAATGACGTTGGAGAAGTGCTTACCGAACTTCGAGAAGCCGGCGCCGACCCAGACGACCAGGATCAGCATCTTCAGCGCGATGATCATGTTGACAAACGGCAGCGCACTGAAAAAGAACAGCGCGGGCAAATACTGTTCGCCGCGGGCGCCCAGGAAGATGGTCTTGTCCCGCAAACCGATTAGCACCAGCAGCACGATCGGCGCGACCAGCAGGGCTGGGCTCATGAGGCCGGATGTGTTGTGCGGCAGCACCTTTGAGAGCGAATCGCTGTGCACACCGGGTGACAGCAGCGCGACGGCCAGGCTCACCAACAGCGCCAGGTACACCGCGACGTCGAACCAGGTGCGCCGGTCGCCATTGGTGAATGGCACCCATTTCCATGGACGCAGCCGGATCGTTCCCGTTCGGGCCCAGAACAAGATGCCACCGGTCATCGGCTTGACCTTGCCGGCCAACGGCCCCCACGAGCCGGCCACACCAATGGCCTCGAGCAGTACGGTCCACAGGATGACCTTCTGGTAGACGATCGGTTGGTTCCACCATTCGGTGACATGCCAGAACGCGGGCAGACCCGATGTCGCCGTCGCGACGGTGATGCCGCCCAGGGCGAACAGGATCAGCTTCATGATGTAGATGGTGTGGATCATCTTCGGTGAACCGAAGCCCTTTTCAGCCCAGTCGATGGCCAGGATGCGCATCCGCTCCATCAACGGCTTCTGCAAGAAAGTATCCGGATCGACTGCGGCGAAATCCGGTTGTGTGAACCCCATTGTCCTCGCTCCTTCTGATCAAAGTTTCGCTCACGTATGCGACAAACGGTAGGACGACGGGCGTCGCAAATACAGTGGTGAGCCGACGAAGGTGCGTGACGGCGTTGTCGCCCGAAGACAATGGTTGACCCTGGTGAATCGTCAACCAGCCGTCAAACAGGGGGCTAGCGTCATAGCGATGACAAAACCGCGTCTCGACAGCGGCGTCGAGGTGAGCCGCTACGTCGCCGAAACCGCCGACCGGTTGCTCCAACGGCTGGCGGCCGTCTCGTCGGACGTCCTTCGCGCGCTCGAGGACCAGATTCCCGAGTTGCGCGGCGATGCCCAGCTCATGGAACTGCTCGGTTCCAGCGTGGAGGGAAACGTCGACACCATCTTGCGCGCGCTGCGCTACGACATCGCCGTCGAGCGCATCGAGGCGCCGACCACAGCGTTGGAGTATGCGCGGCGATTGGCACAGCAAGGGATGCCGGTCAACGCGCTGGTTCGCGCCTATCGGCTCGGTCAACGACGCGTGAACGAGCTTGTTTTCGCCGAATTGCGCGTAATCGATATCCCGGAACCGATGAGGGTCGGGGTTATCGAGGCCATCACCGGCACGCTGTTCGAATACATCGACTGGATGTCGCAGCAAGTCGTCGCCGTCTATGAAGACGAACGCGAACGTTGGCTGGAGAACCAGAACAGTCTTCGAGCGCTGCGAGTGCGAGAAGTATTGGCCGCGAACAAGTCGATCGACGCGGACGCGGCGAGCACCGTAATCCGCTATCCGCTGCGATGGCACCATCTGGGGCTCGTGATGTGGTACCCGGACGCGGGCCCCGAAGGCGACCAACTTGCCCGGCTCCAACGGTTTCTCCGCGAACTGGCCGAATCAGCGGGTGCCGCTGCCGCCCCGCTTTTCGTTGCTGCCGACCGAAGCTGCGGATGGGGTTGGCTGCCATATCGTGCCGCGGTGGCCGACGTCCCGGCCAGGGTCCGCGAGTTCACGCTCGCACGACCGGATTCCCCGAGTGTGGCAATCGGGAACATGGCCAACGGTGTCGATGGATTTCGTCAGTCACACCGCGAGGCGGAGACCGCTCGCAGCGTCGCGGTGGTCGCAAAACGGCCGCAGCCGACGGTGATCGCGGTGACTGACCCGGGCCTGTCCGTTGTGGCGCGTCTCGGTGCTGACGTGGCCGGCACCCGCGATTGGGTGGCCGACGTACTCGGCGACCTCGCGGCCGACAACGAGAACGACGCGCGACTACGTGACACGTTGCGGGTCTTTCTGGGCTGCGGCTCCAGCTACAAGGTCGCCGCCGAGGAACTCAGCCTGCACTTCAACTCGGTGAAGTATCGGGTGGGCCGCGCCGTCGCCCGGCGCGGCCGCGACATCGGCAGCGACCGGCTCGACGTCGAACTCGCGTTGCTCGCCTGTCACTGGTACGGACCCGCGGTTCTGCAGCCGGGCGCTCCATAAACCAGTCGGGGCCACACCCTTAGGTGTGGCCCCGACTGGGGGATGCCAGATGTCAGGCGGCGGCTGGGACGGCGAACCGGCGAGGCGCCAGGTTGCGTCGGTAGGCCCGTGTGATGGCGTCGACGGCGGTGATGCCGGCGGGCAGGAGGACGGGGAACAGGATCATCAGGAAGATGAGGGCGGGAAGCAACATGGTTTTACCTTCTTTTCTTTGATTGGGTTGGGTTGTGGTGCTTGCTAATTCGGGGATTAGCGGGTGGTTCTGGAATGCTGCGGTGCGTTCGTAAGGAGAAACTTAGCCGGGCGATCGCGGCGCGGCGACGTCGTCAAACGACCAAGTTGCGGCGGATCGTTGTCTCCTGGAGACAAAGCGGCCGCGGGCCAGCCATCTACATGGGTGGTCTCGGACCGGGATTGTTCGTGATCCCGTTGCGAGGTGCCTAACTCTGTCGCTAAAAAACTCTGTCGCTAAAAACAATGTCCTCGCATCGGCTGCGGACTATCTTTTTTGCATGACAACCAGCGAAAAGACCGTTTTCGAAGGACCACTGCACCAGCTGGCGCATAACACGTGGCAGTTGCTGCTCTTGATCGGCCTCCTGGGCGTGGCACTCGGTGTCATCGTGCTGGCCTGGCCGGGCCCTTCACTGGTGGTGGCGGGCGTCCTGTTCGGCATCTACTTGGTGGTATCCGGGGTTGGGTACGTGTTCGCCGCTTTCGGCGCACACGCCGGCGCCGCAATGAGAGTGCTGTCGTTCCTCACCGGTGTGGTATCGCTGGTGCTGGGGTTCTTCTGCTTCCGCGACAAGCTCGAGTCGGTCCTGCTTTTGGCCCTGTGGATCGGCATCAGCTGGGTGTTCCGCGGGGTGACTCTGCTCGCCGCGGCGCTGTCCTTCGACCACCTGCCCGCACGCGGCTGGCAGGTGCTCTCCGGTGTGATCATCGTCATCGGCGGCGGGGTGCTGATCATCTACCCGCTCGATTCGATCTCGATCCTGACCCTGGTCACCGGCTGCTGGCTGATCGCCATCGGCATTGTGGATGTCATCAGTGCATTCCAGGTTCGCCACCGGCTGAAGGCATTGACCCCCGGCTAATCGACCAAGGCCAGTCGACATGCGGGCGCGTCGCTCAAGGCAAGCGCTGCTCAACCTCGAAGGCCAGGCACAGTTCGGCAATATCCTTAGGCCGCGAAAGTGATCGGCTGGTCAACTCCTCGATACGCCGAAGGCGGTGCCGCACGGTGTTGGGATGACAAAAGATCTTCTCAGCGGTGTCGTTAGCGGAGCCCCCCGCCTCGAACCACGCTTGGAACGTGTCGAGCAGGATCGTGCGTTCCGCGGGCGGCAGTTCGTTTAGTCGCCGTAGCACCGACGACCTGATTTTCGCCATGACCTCTGGGGCGCTGACCGCCGCGATGGCAAGAGGGGTGTCGTCGAAAACCGTGACCAGCGAGTCGGCCGACGGCTTCGCGGTCACCGCCAGCCGGGCGAATCGCAGTGCGTCGCCGGTTTCGGCCAGGTCCTGAAACGGCGGGCTGATGCCGACCCGGACGGTCGCGGCCTGGCGGAGCACTGAAATCAAAGTGCTGATTGTGTCGCTTGCCCGCACGTGGACGATACCGATATGTAAGTCCGACAGCAGCCGCCACGCCGACCGGATATCGCGGGTATCGAGCTTATTTTCGATCGCGGGCAAGCCCAATTTCCCAATGGCCGGCAACTCGGCTGCGACGACGACGTACGGTCCGGTGGTGGGCAGCCGGAGCAGGTCGGCCGCCTCCCAGAGGCTTTGGGTGTCGGTGATCCGCCTAGACAGCAGCGCTTCGACCAACGCCGAGCGTTCTTCCTCCTGCTCCAGGATCTGCGCGGTCAGCTGCTGCCGATAGGCGCTGGCCATCGCCTGAGTGAAGGTGTCCTGCGCAACGAAGACGCGTGCGGTGGCGTCCAGAATCGATTCGGTGGGTATTCCCGCGGCCCGCGCGGTGGCGAGGGTCTCCTCCCACATGAAGCGGAACCCGATCCGATAAGCCGTCATCACCGCCGGCAGCGGCGCGCCGGCGAGCGCGCGTGCGGTTCCGGTGTACTCGGCAGGCGAGACGTCGACGTCCGCGTGCCCGGCAAGTGAGTCGAAGACAAACGTCAGGTTTGCCTCACAACTTTTGCGTACCTCGTCTCTTGTGACGACGCTCCCGTCGCGGTACGCGTCGACCTCCCGGAACAGCCGATCGGCCAGCGCCTCGCCCAGTTCTGGGGCACGGCCCAGGAGGAGCTTGCTGAGCTTCACGACGTGGGGATCAGGTTCAGCGCCACGCCGGACCCCGACGGGGTGTGTTCCAGCGCTCATACCCCGAAACCTTATGCCCCGGCACTGGCGGATGTGCGCGGTCACATCCGACCGGCCAGCCCCGTTAGCTGTGCAACGCCGTCAGCCTCGGTCGCTGCAACCTTGTGATCAGACACAGCTGTCGGCGTTCGATCGTGTAACCGCTCACAAGGACGGCAGCACGGTTCCCTGCGATGGTGGTGCTAGCGCCTCGTCGGCGCATCGTGTTTGGCGATGTACGACAAATGTAGGGGCGAGCTTTGGCAGCTGACCAGACTGTCCTATGACTACGGCTTGGCTCGTTCGCTACGGCTGACACCAGTATCGATAATCCCTAGGGACGAGCCATGGACGAACTTCTTACCAACGGCGAGCTTGCGGCCGGGCAACTTGATTTGTCACCCGACAACGCCCGGCTATACGCGGAGTATCGCCGGCTCGCCGCAGAGCAGGCGGCCTTGCGCCGACTGGCTACGCTGGTGGCCCGCGGCGCCGAACCGTCGGAGGTTTTCGACGCGGTCGTCAACGAAATGCGTCGATGCTTGGTCACGGAGGGGGCCGGGTTGTGGCGCTATGAGGTGAGCGACGAAATCACGCTTCTGGCCGCGGCTCACCATCCTGCAGCGCAGGTGATGAGGCGGCCCGTGGGGTTTCGAATGACGATCGACGGCAGCACCCTGGCGGCGATGGTGCAACGCACCGGTAGGCCCGCACGGGTGGATAGCTATGAGAACGCCGCGGGGCGAGTCGCCGAATTCGTGCGTGCGGTGGGCGTCCGGGCTGCGGTGGGCGTGCCGGTCATCGTCGATGGACGTGTGTGGGGTTTGGCGACCGTGGGTTCGGCTGAACCCGGGCCGATGCCGGCCGACACCGAGGCGCGCATCAGTGCCTTCGCCGAACTGATCGGCATCGCGGTGGTGGCCGGATACCGCGACGAGCAGAAACGGCAGATGTTCGATGACACCTCGCGGCGCCCGTTGTTGATCGACTCGCTGCTTGAGGGCCGAGTCGTCGACGAATGCAGCTTGTCTGAGATCGCCGGCTATCTTCGGTTGCCAAAGGATGGTCCGTTTGTGATCATTGCCGCCGAGGTAACGCCCGGGGACAGCGAGCCGCTGCCGCTCATCGAGCCGAAGCTGCGCAGCCTGGACGTGTATTCGGCATGGCGGCTGCTGCCCGATTGGCAGGTCGGGATCGTGCACCTTGCGTCCGAGCAGCAACTCGACAGGGTTGTCGCTTTGGTGTCTCGGACGGCGGTCGGCCGCGTCGGGGTAAGCGCGCAATTCAACGATCTGCGCGAGGCGCCGCAGGCTCTGCACTTTGCCAAAGTGACACTGCGGGGCCGGCCTGACGCCTCCACAGTCGCGGTATTCGACGGAACGATCCTGGCTACCGCCGCGCTCGCCGCCCCGGAGGTGATGGTCAAATCGGCCGGCATCACGTTGGCTTGTTTTAACGACCTTCCCGACGAGGAGCGCGAGATTCTGTTCGAAACGTTTCGGGTGTGGCAGGAAACTGAGGCCTCGGTGGGCGCCGCCGCTGAACGACTGTGTTGTCATCCCAACACCGTGCGCTACCGCTTGCGCCGGATTGAGAAACGGACCGGACTAACGCTGTCGCGCCCAAGGGATGTCGCAGAACTGTGTTTGGCGTTCGAGATCCATCGCCGGCTCATCTAACCGATCTGCGTGATCCTTCGCTGTTAGGCCGGCCGTGCCGCCGACTGGTGCGTGGCAAACCGCACGGACGCCGGTGTGCCGGGCGCTGTCGACGATGACAACGCGCACTCGGTCATGTTGTGAGCGTCCACATCGACACCAGTGTTGGCTCATTTAACGATTGAAGAGTTGACGAAAGGCGCATGGCCGGCATCGAAACCCATTGGCCTGCAACGACAGCAGGCGGTCAAGGTGCGAACATATATCGATGATGTAAGGAGCAAGCACCATGAATGGCATTTTGGCTCAACAGCAGTGGAAAGGAAAGCTGGTCGCCGGCGCGCTGGCCGCGATTTTAGGCGGCGTACTGCTGGCGTGGCCCGGCCCATCGATCCTTGTCGCTTCAGTCTTGTTCGGCGTCTACCTGCTGGTGAGCGGATTCACTGAGGTGTACTTGGCGTTCACCTTGCCCCAGTCGGCGCCCGCACGGGTCATGTGGTTCATCGGTGGCGCGCTGTCGGTAGTGATGGCGATTTTCTCCTTCCGGCACTTCGGCGAGGGCTACGCCGTCTTGCTGCTGTCGCTGTGGATCGGCATTGGCTTCATCTTCCTGGGCGTTTCCGAGGTTTCGGTCGCCGGCAGCCTACCGGCGTTGCCCGGGCGGTTCTGGTACATCGTTGTTGGCGTCATATCCATGATCGCCGGGTGCGTTGTGCTTGCTTGGCCGTTTGATTCCATCGTTGTGCTCGACATCGTTACCGGTGCGTGGCTAGTCCTGATCGGCTTGTTGCAAATCGTGCAGGCGTTTGGGATCCGCAAGGATGCCAAGAAGGTACGCCGAACACTCGACCCAGTCGCTGAACCGATGGCGGCGTGAGATCCCTGGGCGTCTGACGGGAGAACGCAGTTTTCATGCCAGCCACGCGGTCCAACATAGTCGTCGGTGTCGACGGATCACCCGCATCTGATGCGGCCGTCCGCTGGGCGGCACATGAGGCCATGATGCGTGTGGCGCCAATCAAACTCATAAACGTCGTCGCTCCGACGCTGGCCAGCTCGGCGATGGCCCCGAACCACACCATTACACAGGGGGAGGAACTCCGCGCGCGTCAGATCCTCAAGGAGGCACGACGAATCGTCGAGCAACTGGCCGGTGAGAAGCGGTCGGTCATCCACACCCAGCGGCAGTACGCCGGTGTGGTGCCGACGCTTGTCGAGGCATCAAACGATGCGCAGATGGTCGTGGTCGGCAGCAGCCGGCGTGCGTTCGGCCGGGGGATGCTTGGCCCGGTCATCGCGGGGCTGCTGCACCATGCGAACTGCGCAGTGACAGTTGTTCCCGATCCCGAATCGGCACAGCATGAGATCGGTGACGCACCGGTTCTTGTCGGTATCGACGGCTCAACAGCTTCGGAAGGAGCTGCTGCGGTGGCTTTCGATGAAGCTTCGCGGCGCGGTGTACCACTGCTGGCGCTGCTGGCTTGGAGCGATGTGGGAGTTTTTCCGATCCTCGGCATGGACTTGAGAACCTATCGCGACAAAGCCGCAGAGCTGCT
>DATFYT010000071.1:0-20946 GCA_035314925.1 Mycobacterium sp.
CACCGAGCTCAACACCCGATGTGCGTCCATATTTGAGCACCTCCTGGAAGGCCACCATGTCGTAGCAATTGTCACGCATGATGACGTGCGTGAAATTCAGCCCCAGACGGGTCGCGGTCTCCAATTCCTGTGCACTGAAGAGGAATCCGCCGTCACCGGAGACGGAAACCACCTGAGTTCCGGGACGCACCATCGCGGCAGCCATGGCCCACGGCAGCGCGACGCCGAGAGTCTGCTGGCCGTCAGAGAATAGCAGCCGCCGCGGCTGATAAGCCCGAAAATGCCTGGCCATATAGATGTAGTGCGACCCCACGTCGCAGGCGATTGTGGCGTCGTCATCAACTAGGTCACGGATCTTGAGGACCACGGCCGCCGGGTTCAAGGCCCGTTGCGCATCCGGATGTGCTCGTGCTTCGGCGTCGATGTGCTGCAGTGCCGCGCGTTGGTCGGCGACGGCGACGCTAGCCGCCTCTGATAGCCGCAGGCCTGACAGCAACCGGGTCAACTCGGTCAAGGTCGCGGCGATGTCGCCGCGCAACTCCACGGTCGGCTGGTAGTGATGGTCGATGTCCGCGGGCATCTCATCGATATGAACGACCGTGCGAGTTGGGTCGGGATTCCACAGGCGGGGATGGTATTCGACAGGGTCGAGGCCGATGGTCACCAACACGTCGGCCTGACTAATCAGGATGTCACCGGGTTGATTGCGGAAAAGTCCCACGCGTCCCACGAAGTGATCCTCGAGCTCGCGAGAAACCACACCGGCGGCCTGGAATGTTTGCACAACCGGCAGGTCCGTTGCGGCCAGCAGCGCACGTAACGCCGCACACGATGCCGGGTCGCCGACGCGCACACCGACGAACAACACCGGGCGATCCGCGCCCCGGATCAACTTGGCCGCCTGGACAATTCCCTGCGCTGGTGCGGCACCCAGAGATGAGACCGGTACCGGTCGCACAATGGAGGCCGCGGTCGGCGCGCTTGACACGTCGACCGGCAGCACCACCGCGGCCGCACCGCGCGGCACGGTCGTTGCCGCGCGGATCGCGCTGGCGACAGCTTCGGCAACGTTGTCGGGGTCGTTGACCTCCCCCGCGTATTTGGTGAACGGTTTCAGCGCTGCGACGGCGTCCATCGACTGATGCGTCCGCTTGAGCCGGTCGGCCCGCGCCACTGCACCGCAGATCGCGATCATAGGGTCCTGCTCGGTGGTGGCGGTGACTAAACCGGTGGCCAGATTGGTGGTACCCGGTCCCGAGGTCACCAGCGCAGCCCCCGGCGTGCCGGTGAGCCGGCCGACGGCGGCCGCCATGAACGCCGCGTTCTGTTCGTGGCGACACACCACCAGCGTGAGACCACTGCCGAGCAGGGCGTCGAAGACCGGGTCGATCTTGGCCCCCGGCACACCGAAGACATACCGAACGCCGTAGGCGTGCAATGTCTCCACTACCCGCTGAGCCGACCGCACTGCGCTGGCGCCCATTTGTCAGTCGCCCTCGGTCTGGCGGATTTGGCTGTCGAGATCGGCCTGGTTCAATTCGGCGGCGAGGAACTGCGGGGTTCGCTGCAGACTGAGATGTAGTTCAGAGAGCACACCGATCTCGATGGTTCCGCGGACCAGCTGGTAGTCAATGGTATGCCCGCCGTGCCGGTGGTCGGCGTCGATGAAGTGGGCGTGGTAGCCGGCCTTGGAGATGCTCTGTTCGTAGTAGTCGGGCATGCGGAATCCGGCCAACGTCCCGCTGATATCAACCAACGTCAGCTCCTCCTGGTCTTGGGTGGCCTCGATGAATGGCCGGTAAGGCGGGTGCTGCTCGGTGACGGCGCGGGTGCGAATCATGCTGAAATCGCCCGTAATGCGAACGGCCACCATGAGGTTCGTGCTCTCCAGAGCCTCGTCAATGCGCAATTTGAGCGCAGCGCGGTGATGTGGGGCCGTTACGTCTATCGTCCGGTCAGGACGAAACCAGGTCACCGCGGCGAACGGGGTGAGTTCATCGAGACCAGCGACTGCCGCGCTGCCGTCGCCGCGCAGCTGATAGCAGACTCCGTCGTTCACCAGCATCTCGCCGTCCAGACGGTTGAAGGTACCCAGACCAAAATCGCCGTGGCGCAATAACTCACGGACCGTGACATCCCCCTCATACACGCCATCAAGCAGCGCCCCCATTGTCGAAGTCTGGAAAATCTGACTCCCATGGTGCTGCGCCAGGATCGCCCGAGCCCAACCACGCGCGGTTACCTCAGCCTCACTTGGATCAGAGGTCGACAATTCGGATCTCCTTCCGCGGTTCAACAGCCATGCGACAAATCAACGTGCGGGCCCGCTCGGCCCGCGGTGTGGACAGCAGCGTGCGGCCCCGTTGGCCATCGACGATGTTCGATGATCGCGGGTCGAACGCGACATCGACGATCGCATCGAGCACCCCCAACCCGGCCAGAACCCGATTAGCATTGGGTGTCAACTGAATTCCCGCCCCCACGGGTTGGAGGCGATCGGCCTGTTCGAGCACCACAACCTCGACGTCGCAGCTACGCAACGGCAGGGCGCCCGCGAGGCCGCCGATCCCGGCCCCGACGATGGCCACGCCGGTCATCGACAGCCTCCTTCGACCCGCCCGACATTGCTCTCCGCCGCTGCGGTGGCAAGTGTGGCCGCGCCCAGGATCGCGTCGCGGCGGTCGGCGCAGCCGGCGTGAAGATCGATCAACGCGCGAACAGCCAGCTGATCGGTCACCTGCTGTGGGCGTTCACCGAAATCGCGGCTGTGCAAAACTCTTTCAACCTTGCTGACCGTAGGTCCCTGCCGATTCTGCATGAGTGCCTGGCGCGCGACCGTCTAGCTACGCGTTCACTGAGCAGCGGTTAGGCCCAGCGCCCGCTCCACCGCGTCGGACAACTGCTGAGGCACCTGGGGCCCGGATGCGTAACTGCGCCATACGACATGCCCGTCGGGTCGTACCAGAACGCAGCCGGTGGTGTCGACCTCACATCGGCTGGCCCAGTCGCCGTACGGATCGCAAAGACCGCCGCGCTCGCCGATCACATGCACCCTGATGGGTACGCCCACGCGGGTGGCGACCCGATCAGCGCAGGCGCGCCAATCGCGTCCGCCGACACCGGTGAGTAGTGTGAATCCTTGCGGGTCAACCAGATCCAGCGACGACAGCGGTCGACGCGCATGTTCCAGCCGCGCATGGGGGACGTGTGCGCCCGGCCGGGTGGTGGGTGTGTAGTACAGCACCGGGTCGCGGTACGGATGTGGTGGGAGCATGGGATCCTCAGTGATCACCGCGCTGCGATACCGGTAACCCAGCTCGATGCCGTGCGCGTTGAACTGATAGTTACTGAGCTCGATCGCCATGCGCAGTGCGCGGCGACGCTCGTCGCCGGCCACCCCGGGCTCATAGAGCACGTTGAGCGCTTTCCAGCCATCTTCAGCCGACTGTCCGGGTTTTAGGCCGAGCGCGGTCTCAATCGCCGACGATTCATTCAGGCTAGTGATCGCGCGATTGACACCGGCAGCGCCAACGGGCTGACGCTCGGCGCTGTAGCTGTCGAGCAGCCGCTCACCTGCGCGGCCATCAAGAACGAAGGCTAGCTTCCACGCCAGGTTGTAGGCGTCAGCGACGGACATGTTCAGTCCCAGGCCGTTGGTCGGGGGGTGACGGTGCACCGCGTCGCCCATGCAGAACACCTTGCCCGACGAATAGCGCGCAGCGACTTGCGCGCGGACCTGCCAGGCGGCGACACCGAGAATCTCGGCGTCAATGTCCTCCCCCACCACCGCGCGGATCCGTCGCAGCAGGGCGTCCTGGTCCACTTCTGACAGCGTGGTCTCGTCCGGGTTATACATGAACGCCAGCACAAACTCGGTGTAAAGCTTGTGACAAATCAAGGTGCCCAATCGCAGCGGCGGCAATGGTCCGGGCATCACGTTCCAGCTCAGCACTCCCGGACGATGCTCGAAAAACCGGCTCAGGTCGGCCCGAAACCAGATGTTGGCGGCACGGCCCAGATCGTCGCGGCCTTCAACAGTCAGACCGGCCTGGGTCAGCACCCGGCTGTTGGCTCCGTCGGCTCCGATCACGTAGCGCGACCGCACCCTACGGGTGTCACCGGTGGCGCGGTCGCGGATCACGCTGGTGACGCCGTCGGCGTCTTGGTGCAGTTCGACGAACTCGATTTGAAACTCGATGTCGGCGCCGGCTTCACGGGCGGCGGCGAGCAGCATCGGCTCGAGCACCGTCTGCGCGCAGTTGGCCATCGGCTCCGGGCTGGCAAGGAAATACTCGGCGGCTCGGTCCGGCCCGGTGCCCCAGGTCTGCGAACGCGCCACCTCGGGATCGGCCAGGGTGGTGTACCACAGATTATTGGTCATCGCGGCCTGCGGAATCGCCACCTCATGGAATTTCTCACCGATCCCCAGAGCCCGGAAAATCTCCACCGTGCGCTGGTTGATGATGTGAGCACGCGGCGTGTGCGCGGTCGAAGGATGCCTTTCAACGGTCAAGGCGGGCACGCCATGGCGAGCCAGCGCCAGCGCCAGTGTCAGCCCCGCTGGACCTGCGCCCACAATCAACACAGGGATAGCGATGTCAGTGCCGTTTGCGCTGGTGTCCGCCATGACACCTCCGCGGGTCGAGTATTCAGCCGGTTCGGGCAAACTGTCACTGCGCCGCGCGGGGTCGGCGAGCCCGCCCGGGAGAGTGGTATGCCTCACATCACTCAAACACCGGTACCGCGATATGTCAATATTTTAGCGAGATTCTCATGATATGTCGTCAGATTGGGGTGGCCACTGGCTTGGCGCATGGGTGTTTTCACCGCGAAGTTGCTAGCTGAAGGAGCTGAACCTGGGCCATACGCACAACACCGGTCATGGCCGGGCGACGCATGCGTGCGTTGTTTGAGCCCTCGCCGCAGCCTCCCCCACCGGCCGGTGGTGGGTGGTGCCTCGGTCACGGCCTGCTCTCTTGGCTCGGAGGAATTGGTCAGGCGGGTTAGGGCATTGTCGACCGACCCGCGAATCATGAAGGCGCTCATCGCACCGAGCCCACTGTGCCCATCCCTGCAGATGACGGGTGTCTGTCAACGACGTCCGATTTCCCGGTACGACGGACTGCTAGATAATAACGATATTCTGTGTGAGAATCAGCGATATGAGGCTTTATCGGCGCGGCCGACAGCAAAAGTGTTGGAAGTGCGTTATGACCGCGCTTCCTGCGCTCCACCGCATCGGACATAGACGGCAAACCTGGATCTGCCACGACTGCGACGACAAACTCGACCACTAGGGAGTCTCGATGGGCACAACCGCGGCAAAGCCATTGGCCGATCGAAGCCTGATCATGTCCGGCGGGAGCCGTGGCATTGGACTGGAAATCGCTAAGCGTGCCGCCGCTGACGGCGCCAACATCACGCTGATCGCCAAAACCGACGCCGCGCACCCCAAACTGCCTGGCACGATCCACACGGCAGCCGCGGAACTGGAAAAGGCCGGTGGCACGGTACTGAAGTTTGTCGGCGACGTCCGCATGGATGACCAAGTCGAGCGGGCGGTAGAGCAGACCATCGACCGGTTCGGTGGCATCGACATCGTGGTCAATAACGCATCCGCGATCGACCTGTCGTCCACCGACGCGATCTCAATGAAGAAGTACGACCTGATGCAGGACATCAACTGCCGTGGCAGCTTCCTGCTCGCCAAGTTGTGCCTGCCTAAGCTGCGGGAATCGGCGAAGGCAGGTCGCAACCCGCACATCCTGACGCTGTCCCCGCCGCTGAATTTGAATCCGCGCTGGGCAGGCAGCATGCTCGCCTACACCATCGCAAAGTATGGAATGTCGCTCACCACCTTGGGTTTGGCTGAAGAACTCAGGGCGGACGGCATCGGCGTCAACTCGCTGTGGCCGCGCACTACCATCGCGACTGCGGCGGTGCAGAACGTGCTCGGCGGTGACGACATGGTCGCCGACTCGCGAACCCCCGACATCATGGCCGACGCCGCATATGTGGTGCTCACCTCGCCCGCCAGGAAGACCAGCGGCAATTTCTTCATCGATGACGAGGTCCTGAAGGCGCACGGCGTCACCGACTTCGAGAAGTACCGGGTCGTAGCCGGCGACGCCGAGCTAAAGCTCGATCTATTCCTCGACAACTGACCCTGAACGGCAATTCCCATGACGATGAAGAAAACCTACGATCCCGATTCCTGTCTCCTCGAGCTCCAGGCAAAGGCGGTGCAACGACGATGACGACGTTCAAGGAGCAGACCCGCACGACGGGCAAGCTGAG
Source organism: Mycobacterium sp. (assembly GCA_035314925.1). Classification (GTDB taxonomy): domain Bacteria; phylum Actinomycetota; class Actinomycetes; order Mycobacteriales; family Mycobacteriaceae; genus Mycobacterium. Next base: position 6,298 of record DATFYT010000071.1, read on the forward strand.
CCTGGCGCAGATCCTGGCGATCTTCGCCGAAGGCAGTCAGCAGCCGCTGCTGAGGTTCACCGCCTATGACGGCAGCACCGCCGGACCCGACGACGCCACCGTGGGCCTGAATCTGCTGACCCCGCGGGGTGCCACCTACCTCGTCACCGCGCCCGGGGAACTGGGGTTGGCCCGCGCCTACGTCTCGGGTGACGTGGAAGCCCATGGCGTGCACCCGGGCGATCCGTACGAACTGTTGAAGGCGCTGACCGACACGCTCCTTTTTAAGCGGCCGCCGGCGCGGGTGATGGCTAACATCATCCGGTCCGTCGGCTTCGGGCGGCTGGTGCCCGTCGCGCCGCCGCCGCAGGAGGTGCTGCCCCGGTGGCACCGTATCGCCAACGGGTTGCGGCACAGCAAGGCTCGGGACGCTGAAGCCATCCACCACCACTACGACGTCTCCAACAGCTTCTACGAGTTGATACTCGATCCGTCGATGGCCTATAGCTGCGCGGTGTACCCGACCGCCGATGCGACGCTGGAGGAGGCGCAGGAGAACAAGTTCCGGCTGATCTTCGACAAGCTGCGCCTGCAGCCGGGGGATCGGTTGCTCGACGTGGGCTGCGGCTGGGCCGGCATGACGCGCTACGCGGCCGGCCGCGGTGTCCGCGTCATCGGTGCGACGCTGTCGGCCGAACAGGCCAAGTGGGCACAAAAGGCGATCGAGGACGACGGGCTGAGCGAGCTGGCCGAGGTGCGACACTGCGACTACCGCGATGTCCGCGAGACGGGCTTCGACGCCGTCTCGTCAATCGGGCTCACCGAGCATATCGGCGTCGGACAGTATCCCGCTTACTTCGGCTTCCTCAAGTCCAAGTTGCGCACCGGCGGGTTACTGCTCAATCACTGCATCACCCGGCGCGACAACAAGTCCAAGTTCGACGCAGACCCTTTCCTCGACCGCTACGTCTTCCCCGACGGGGAAGAGACCGGCTCGGGACGCATCATCACTGAGATCCAGGACGCCGGCCTGGAGGTGCTGCACGAGGAGAACATCCGTCACCACTACGAGATGACCCTGCGCGACTGGTGCCGCAACCTGGTGGCGCATTGGGACGAAGCCGTCGCCGAGGTCGGCCTGGGTACTGCCAAGGTGTGGGGTCTGTACCTGGCGGGGTCGCGATTGGGCTTCGAGCACAACGTTATTCAGCTGCATCAGGTGCTAGCGACGAAGCTTGACGACCACGGAATCGACACCGCTCTGCCGTTGCGGCCGTGGTGGCGGCCGTAAGTCGTCAGTATGGAAGCTGCAGCTCGCCGAACATCGGGAAGTGGCGCACGTGGGTTGGCAGCAGGCCCGCGTCGGTGACGATTGCCCCGGTGAGCACGACCGGGGCCTGGCAATCGGCGGACTGGTCATTGGATACCCTACGACAGCCATATCGGTCATCTCCGCAATCGTCGTGGCAGTCATCATTGGGACGGTGGCGCGCTCATCGACTCAGGCAGCAAATCCCAAGACCCCGCCGAACAAACTCCAGCCCTTTCGCCCCGTGCCGTTAGGCTCATTCAGGAATTAGACGCAAGAAACGAAAGTATCTTGGCTGACATATTAAATCGGTCCATCTCGCGTGGGTTTGCGATCGCATCACCTAATCACGCTGTGATCGGAGAGCTCCCGGTGGTCCGCAAGTTCTCAGCCAGGTCTTCGACGGGGACACCACGTTTTTGCGCTCCCGGACCGATGGACTATGCCGTGGGAATTTCCTCTTCTTTGACCATCCCCCAGGTACCGGGTGCGGCGGCGTCGAGGATTTGATCGAGGAACGATATCGGCGGCTGCGGCTTCATGGGATCGAACCTGCCCATCTGCTGGTCATCTCGGAGTTCTGCGATGAGCGGGATGAGTCGCTGTCCGCCGTCGTGCGGGAACCGAACCATGCCGAGGTCGGCGCATCGGGCAAGGACGGTGCCGAGAAGTTGTTTGGCTTCGACGGTTCGACCGGCCGCCGCCAGGCATTCGGCAAGTGTGCGTTGAGCCTTGAGCAAGGCGCGATCCCGGCCCCGACCCTGCAGGCGATCAACCCATTCCTGCGCCCAGTGAAGCGCCACGTCGTTGTGCTCACCGACACCCGAGTCGGCGATGAGCGCTCGGATCGCGGTTTCGTCCTGCAGCTGGGCGGTGATTTCGGCGATCCCTTCTGCCTGCCGTTGGCGCTGCGCGAACTCAACCAGCGGAACGATGGGCCGTCGGGTCGGCAGCCTGAGGCGCATGCGCTCGTTTTCTATACTGGCGCCCAATCGCGGGGTGGACAGTCGCTGGGCAACTTCGGCGCCGTCGTCGAGAAGGTCCGCCGCTGCGGCGCGATCGCCGCGCAGCACGGCCAGGCGCGCACCCACGACGAACCGGGCAATGATCATCTCGACGATGCCTTCATCGGCGCCGAGCTTCATGCTCTCAGCGAGCAATCGCTGCGCGTCGGCGATTTCGCCGCGCTCGTAGATCAGATGGGCCAGCAGCGCGCCAGCGATCCGGGCAGCCTGCGAATGCACCGCCCCCTTCCGGCATGACACCTGCTGGGCGGTGCGGAAATACTGCTCGGCGCGATCGAGGTCCAGCTGCTCGAACGCGGCGACTCCAGCAAGCGCATGCCCGTACATCTCGTTATAAGGACCGCTCTGCTGCTTGTGGTACGGGCTCGACCACTCCTGCCAGTGATGCGCCGCGTCAAAGTCGAATCGACAGATCGCGCTGTAGATGGCGATGTTCGCGGCTAGTGCTACCACGGGGGGCGGCGACCTGTCGGGTCGGGCCAGGCATTCGCTGATCAGCTCGTCAAGACCGTCGGTTCGATCGGCGTGTGCCCGCAGCGACGCCCGCACCACATTGGCTGCCGCGCGCAGATCGGTAACGTCGGTGCCCGAGTCCTGCATGGTTGTCAATGCGGCGTCGACCCGCTCGAGCGCGGCACGGGCGCGATCCGTGTGATGCAGCAGGGCGTTGACCCAGGCAAGCGCCATCTGCAGCCTGGGGCTGGATGCCGCGACCGTAGCAGGCAGTTTATCCACCAGACCCAAAAGCGTCGCGTGCTGTGAATTCTCCAGGAGAGTCAGACCATCCGATTCGACGAGTTCGAACGCCCGCCGGGTATCGCCTGCGGCCAGGGCGTGGTCGACCGCCTCCACGAGCATCTTGCGGTCGGCAAACCATTCCGAAGCCTTGCGGTGCAGCGGTGTTGTCAGCTCCGGGTGATCACGATCGAGGCGTCGTCGCAAAAACTCAGCGAACAGGTCTTCATAGCGGAACCAATCGCCGTTTTGATCGCTTCTGCGCAAAAACAGGTCGCGCGCCTCCACCTCCTCAAGCATGGCTTGCCCGCGGGGTTCACCGCTTAGCGCGCACGCCAGCGATCCGCAGATCCGCGCCGTGATCGAGGTCGTCAACAGGAATCGCAACATCTCGGGTTCAAGTGCGCTCAAGACGTTCTCGGCGAGGAAATCGGCGATGGCGTGGTGCCGGCCCGAGATCTGACTGATCACCTCGGCCGGCGTGTCGGCCCCCCGAAGCGACAGCGACGCCAACTGCAACGCGGCCACCCAGCCACCCGTCGCCTTGCGCAGATCGATCACATCATTGCTTTTCAGGTCCAACCCGGCCACGTCGACCAGAAACGACCGCGCCTCAGCCTCGTCGAAAGACAATGCCGCCACGTCGATTTCGGTGAGCTCATCGCGGACCAGCATGCGACTGACCGGCAAACCAGAACGCGACCGGCTCGCCACAACGACGTGCACGTTGTAACCACCATGGTCGAGCAGGAACGTCATCGCACCGACGACGCCGGGAGCAGTGACGCGGTGCCAGTCATCGACGATGATCGCCACCGGCTCGTCACGCTCGGCGATCTCGTTGACCAGCGAGGTCAGCACATACTGTTGGGCGCCCTCGCCGGACGCCTCGAGTACCTCACGCAGATCGCCGGCCATCGCGGGATCTGCTCGCCGGATCGCTTCCACCAGGTTGGACAAAAACCACACAAGGTTGTTGTCATTGTCATCGACGGTCAACCAGGCAACCTTGACGCCCTCGCGCCCAAGTTCCTCCCCCCACTGGGCCGCCAGCGTCGTCTTTCCGTACCCGGCCGGCGCGTGAATCACCGTCAGCCGCCGGTGTTCTCCCGCGCGTAACGCCTCGATCAACCGGTCCCGAGGAACCTGCGCCCGGGGACCACGCGGTCGGCGAAACTTAGTCGCTGGGGTCGGCGGCGCCGACGTTGAACCAATCAAGGTGCGCCGACCAGTTCCCGAGGTCAGTGGACCAGCTCCAGCCAGCAACGAGTCCTTGGCCGCATCCAGCCGAAGCGCCATCTCATCGGCGCCGAAACCGATCCGCCGGCCGATTTCGCCAAGCTCGGCACCGAACTCCCCGGCCGAGGTAGGACGCTCCTCCGGATCCCTGGCCATCGCCCGCGCGACCGCACTCGAAAGCGCCTCGGGAATATCGAGCTCGCGCAGATCCGGAACCGGCTCACTCGAGATCCGCACAAACTGAGCAATCATCGACTCGCCACTTTGACGCTCGAACGCCGCATGGCCGGTCAACGCACAAAACAACGTCGCACCAAGGCCATACACATCCGACGCCACGGTGGGTTCGGCCCCCGACAGGACTTCGGGAGCAGTGAATGCCGGTGTTCCAGCAATAAGACCAGCGCGAGTTTCGAAAGCGCCCGCCATTCTCGCGATACCAAAGTCGGTCAACTCCGGCTCGCCATACTCCGTGAAAAGGATGTTCGCCGGCTTCACATCACGATGGAGGATGTCGGCTCGGTGCGCCGTCTCCAATGCTCCCGCTATTTTGATGCCGATACGCAACGTCAAGGTCGGGTTAACCAGGCCATGCTTGCGAATCAGCAAATCCAGCGTGCCGTGTGGGTGACATTGCATGACGATGAACGGTCGTCCGCTGGCAGTCGCGCCGATCTCCAGGACGTTCACGATGTTCGGGTGGCCGGAGAGTCGGCCCATCGCCCGTTGCTCGCGCATGAACCGCCCGAGGTTTTCGGTGTCGAGGTCGGCGGTCAACACCTTGACGGCAACGATGCGATCCAGCGAGCGCTGCGTACAGCGGTACACCACGCCGAACCCGCCGCGGCCTATTTCTTTTGGTTCTGAGAAGCCGACAGTCGCAAGCTCGGCGGCGATATCGCCGACCGCGTCATGCCGGGTCACGAACGGATCAAATTCGACCATTACCTGCCTCGATCTGAGTTTACGTCGCTGTAGCGAGGCTGATCGAGGTTTTCCACCGACTCCTGATCTGCAAATGTGGCACTACCAGCGCGAGTGTTCACCCACGCGGCAACCCACGAATCGTTTTGCAGCACGAGGCCTTCGGCCTCTGCTAGCACCCATACCGTCGACACCCCTATAGGTGAAGCGTCCCGAGTTTCATGCACCCTCGGGGTTGTGAGCCGGCCGGTTGGTCGGTCACGTGTTCGGAACAGTACTGGGCTTCGGCCTCGGCGGGTGGGACACGGCCGAGGCGGTGCATGAGGCGCTGCTGGTTGTAACCAGGCCACCGAGTCGGCGGTGATCAGTTCAACGTCGGCCAGAGTGCTCAGTGGGCCTCGGCGAAAATGGGGAGTCGGCACGGATGCATTCGTTCTTGTAGAGCCCGACGGTGGTCTCGGCCAGAGCGTTATCGTGGGCATCTCCGAGGCTGCCGACCGCGGCGGCAGTCCCGAAATGGACAGTGTGTCACCGAATCTCACGCTCGTATATTGCGATCCGGCATCGCTGTGGTGGATGGCGCCGTCGATCTGGCGGCCCTGCCGGGACCGCAGCGCGGCGGCCTGGCGGGTCGCGGACCTGATGCTGACCAAGGCGCCGGCCAAGGAGGCCGCACTTCAGCTGGGTGGAGCTGCGGGCGCTGGCAGCAAAGGGGGCGGCGGGGCCTCAGGCGGGACTGGTGGCGCTGCGGGCGCTGGCAGCAAGGGGGGCGGCGGGGCCTCAGGCGGGACTGGTGGAGCCTCGGGGGGCGGCGCCACCGGAGCCCTGGTGGGGTACGGCGCCACCGGAGCCCTGGTGGCTGGCGGCGCCACCAGAGAGGTGGTGGGGGGCGGCGCCACTGGAGGTGTGGTGGAGGGCGGCGCCGCAGGCGTGGTGGGGGGCGGCGCCACCAGAGAGGTGGTGGGGGGCGGCGCCACTGGAGGTGTGGTGGAGGGCGGCGCCACCGGAGATGTTGACCGCAATATCGAACTCGCCACTAACACGATCAGGAGCCCGATCAACACGGAAAGGTAGAAGAGGTCGTAATAGCTGACCCTGCCCGCCGGCGCGGAGGTCGCGCGAGGCGGCGTGATGGCCTTGACGTTTCGATAGGCAGCCCCGGCCAGCCGTTTGGGCATGCCAACTGGTTTTGTCCCAGCTATAGCCTGCAGCCGGATCCGCCACCGGGTAAACGCTGCCAAAACGATGCCAAGGAACAGCAGCGCCGCCATATCCAACACCCACCAATTGCGGCTGTGGGTCCACAGGGTCTCGTTGGCCGGAGTGAGTGGAGCTGTAGCGCGGAGATCGGCGGTGGACGCCGAGGCGGCGAAGCCCCAGCGGGCGGGCATGAGCCAGGACAGTTGGTCGAGAACCATACGGCCGCTGACGGGAATGAGCCCGCCGCAGAACACGAATGACAACATGACGGCCACGACGAGCATGGGCAGGATTTGATCCTGTGAGGTGGCGGCGGCCGACAACGCTAGACCCATGATTGCGGCGACGACGGCGGTGGCGGCAAGAGTCACATACAGCTCAAATGTTGGATTGCCGAGAATGACGGCGCCGCGGGTGGGTGCGCCTTTGCCGATCACGACAATGGCGGTCAGGACCGCGGTTTGCACCGCGGCGGCGATGCTGTAGACGATGATCTTGGCAGCCAGATACGCCGTCGCCGACAGACCGGCGGCTTGTTCGCGGCGGAAGATCGTTCGTTCACCGACTAGATCCCGGATGGTCAGCGCCGCGCCCATAAAGATGGCGCTCATGTTGAGCAGCATGACGATCTGCGCTGGCTCGTTTGGGGTGGTGCCGCGCACGTCGGCGATCCCAAACCCCACGTTACCCGGGACCATGAGCGACAGTGTTCCCAGGATGAATGGAAGTATGGCGAGGAAGATGAAGTATCCGCGGTCGGCGGTGATGAGTCGTACCTGGCGGCGCGAGATCGTCGAAAATTGGCGGCGCAGGCTGGTGTGGGCCGGTCGGCCTGTTTTGGCGGGCTTCTCGCCGTCCGGCCGTGGCGGTGGTGGTTTGACGCGCTCGAGGAATCGCAGGTGGGCCCCGTGTGGATCGGCGCCGATCGCGGAGAAGATGTCGGCCCAGTTGGTGGTGCCCATCGACGGGCCGATCTGGCTGGGTGGCCCGCAGAACGCGGTCTTGCCGCCGGGTGCCAGCAGCAGCACCTGATCGCACACGTCGAGATAGGACAGTGAGTGCGTCACCACCAACACCACGCGGCCGGCGTCGGCCAGTTGCCGCAGCATGGTCATGACCTGCCGATCCAGCGCGGGGTCAAGGCCCGATGTGGGCTCGTCGAGGATCAGCAGCGACGGTCTGGTCAGCAGCTCCATCGCGACCGAGGCGCGTTTGCGCTGGCCGCCGGACAGCTTGTCGACCCGGGTGTCGGCCTGCCAGGTCAGGTCCAGCTCCTCGAGTACTTGCAGGATGACCTCGCGGCGCTCCCCCTTGTTGGTGTCGGGCGGCAGCCGCAGCTCGGCGGCATAGCCCAGCCCCTGGTTGACGGTGAGCTGGTGATGCAGCACGTCGTCTTGGGGCACCACCCCGATCCGGCTGCGCAGCGAGGCGTAGTCGGCGTGGATGTTGTGGCCCTCGAAGGTCACCGCCCCGGCGGTCGGCTGGGTGTAGCCGGCGATCAGCTTGGACAGCGTGGTCTTGCCGGCGCCGGACGGGCCGATGACGGCGGTCAACGTGCCGGGCCGGGCGGCGAACGAGATATTGTCCAGCAGCGTCCTATTGCCCTCGATGGTCCAGGTGACGGCGTGCACATCCAGACCGCCGGTGCGGGTCGCCGCTTCGGTCTCGGCGCGCCGGACCAGCGTGCCGCCGGAGAACGCCAGGTCGACATTGCCGATCGTCACCACATCACCGTCGGCCAGCAGCCCCTGATGGACCGGGGCACCGTTGACGAAGGTGCCGTTGATGCTGTGGTTGTCGTGGATCTCGGTGCCCGCCGCGGTCGGCACCAGCGTTGCGTGGCGGCGCGAGGCCAGCAGATCGTGGATCACGATGTCGTTGTCGGTGGCCCGGCCGATGCTGACCGACCCCGGCGGCGGCTCCGCGGAACCGCTTGGCCGGCCGATCTTGCGCAAACTGGTCGCGAGATCCGACGTGGCGTCGTGGCGGGGCGCTGGCCCCCTGGAGGTGGTCTGCAAGCTGGCTGGCTGCGCCGCGCTCGACACCGCCGAGGCGGCTGGGCCTTCGGCAGAGCCCTGGCGGCCCACCTCGAAGGTCAAAAGCGGCCCCACCAGGCTGCCGACGTTGATGTTCAGGCCGTCCTCGATGTCGACGGCGGGTACCCGGCGGCCGTGCACGAACATCCCGTTGAGGCTGTCGTTGTCGACGGCGACCCACCGGCCCTGCTCGAACCGCAGCAGCAAATGCGCCCGCGAGATCAACGTGTCCGCGATGCGCAAATCAGCCCGGATGTCGCGGCCGACGACCACGTCCTCGCCCGCCACGAACGCGTGCGCCGATCCGTCATACCGAACGGTCAGCTCCGGCGCTGCAACCTGGGTCATCGAAAGGCCTCGTCGGCCAATCGGTGTGGCGAATTGCGGTCCTCATACCGATACACCGCAACGATGGCAGTGCCCGATTCGTAGGCGGCCCGGAAAGCACGGATGGCGATCTCTCCGCGGTTGGCGACCAAGACGTTCGAGATCATGCGAGGCCAAACAGTCCCGATTGTCCGGCCGTCGCGGCAGTGCCATCGGATCGGCCCAAGAGGGAGAAGCTCACAGGCGGGCCGCGGTTCCGGTGGTCTTTTGTTCGGCGGCTGCGACCAGCGGCGGCTCGAAATCAGTACCCCAGATGTGCGTGATCATCGGATTGGCTGCCCCGCATGCCGATACCGTTCGAGGCCCTCGACGATGACCGAACGCCCAAGGCGCGATGCGATTCGCATGAGACCTCCTTCGTGTTGTGCCGGCTGGATCTTTGAGGTGCCAGAAGAAGTTCGACCCGGCGGTTTCCCGCGCGAGAATCTCTGCGACCTCCGGCCCTCGGCGGCGCACGATCTCCGCGGCCTCGCACAAGAGCCGGGCCTTCTGCACCGGCGGCGTATCCGCCCACGCACCGAACGCCTCATGCGCCGCCGCTATCGCAAGTCGCGCTTGTTCGGCACCGCAGTCGGCTACCCGCGCACACAGATTGCCGGTGTAGGGCTCGAAATCGTCAAACATTTGGCCGTTGGCGACATCGCGCCACTGACCGCCCGCGTACCACTGGTATGCCTTGACGTCCGTGACAGTGCTCGACATCGAACCTCCTCGGCGCGCCCCGGGTCTGCCCCCGGTGGTAACGCCGATCGCCGACCCGACAACCTGCGTGCGCAGGCCCGGAACTCTCGGCGGAGGCCGCTGCCCCGCCACGGCCGGGCACTTCACACACTAGAACCACTATCTCGATAGGTCAACAAAATAACAATATTTTAGAAGACCTCGGGCAGGTCGCCGCGTGCCGCGACCCGCCCGCTTGTTCCGACGCAGCCGCTACCGGCAACGCCGGATGGGCTGGGCACGCGGGTACGCGCGATCGAACTACGATGTCCTGCATGCCGTGTCGGCGTCTAGGCTCCAGAAGCAGCCGTGCCCGGGCGGTTCCGGTGTCGGGCCGTCCGACCCCGCAGCCAACCTGACGATACTTTATCTGAATCTCGGGAAAATGTTGACGAAGCGCAGTTGTGGTGTTTGAGTGGGTAGGAGTCAGACCACGCGGTTGCGGGTGAAACGATGTTGGCCGAACTGTCATGAGCACCCATCGCCGCGCCAGACGGGCGGTGGGCCTGCACGTCCTGCCCACCTCGATGACTGTGCTGGGTATCTGTGCCGGGCTGACCTCGATCAAGTTCGCGCTTGACGGCCGGCCGCACATCGCGGTGGTGCTGCTCGCGGTCGCCGCCGCCCTCGACGGACTGGACGGTCGGGTGGCCCGCATCCTGCACGCGTCGTCGCGGATGGGTAAGAAGATCGACTCGCTGGCCGACACGCTGAACTTTGGGGTGGCGACTGCGCTGGTGGTCTACGTGTCGTTGCTGTCGACCTTCCCGGCGGGCTGGATGGTGACGCTGCTGTACGCGACATGCATCGCGTTGCGGCTGGCCCGGTTCAACGCGCTGTTCGACGACGGAACTCTGCCCGCCTACAGCCGGAACTTCTTCGTAGGCATGCCCGCCCCGGCCGCGGCGGGCATGGCGATCCTGCCGCTGGTCGCCAAGGTGCAGTTCGGCGAGGGCTGGTGGACCTCCGAGTGGTTCTTCTGCGCCTGGCTGGCGGCCTGCTCGGCGCTGGTGATCAGCGAGCTTCCGATGAGAAAGATACCCAACGTCTCGGTGGCGCCGAGTCTGGCGGCCGTGTTGCTAGCGGTGCTGGCGATCGTCGTAGCGGCCGCGTTCCTGTTTCCGTACATCGTGATCATGGTGGTCAACGTGGCCTACCTGCTCCACATCCCGTTCTCCGTCCGCAACCACCGCTGGCTGGCCGCACATCCTGAGGCATGGGCCGACAAACCCAAGCAACGGCGCGTCGCGCGGCGGGCGATCCGCCACGCCCAACCGAACCGCAAGTCGATGGTCCGGCTGAGGCTGCGCAGGCCCGGCGGGACGACCTGACACCCGGAAGGCAGCCTGGCGCTGACCGCTCGGCTGAGCACCTCGGCAGTCGACTCGCGCAGCCTCGTCCCGCCGCACCCGAATGTGATTGCCACCCTTGGCATCCGGGGTGGGACGCGGTGTCGCTGATTGGCTCGCGACCTGGGACCGGAAACTCGACGCGGTCGGGATCAGCCGGACGCCGGAGCTGCTTACCGTCACCGGCCTGGGCCACGCCGAGGCGGAGTCCGAAGCCGGCCTGTTGCAGCATCTTTGGTGAGTGCATCCAGATCTCCGGCTTGACCAGGGCGCCGGCCCTAGGACGCAGCCCCATAGAAGTCGAGGCTGAGGTGGTGGTGGATATCGAGTATGAGTGACGCCGATCCTTTACGGCCGCTGCGCCGACAACGAGCCTACGCGTGCGCGTCACCATCCCGAATGGTTGCCGATAGCGCGGCCTCGTCGCATCGAAGGATGCTATGCGTTGCGTCTGCGCTTTCGCGAAAAGATCGGAATACCAGCGCAAACAAGCATCAGCGCAGCAACGCCCGCGACATCACCACGCGCTGAATCTGATTGGTCCCCTCGTAGATCTGGGTGATCTTGGCATCGCGCATCATCCGCTCGACGGGGAAGTCGGTGGTATAGCCGGCGCCACCGAACAGCTGCACAGCCGCCTCCGTCACGTCCATCGCGGCGTCGGAGGCGAAGCACTTCGCGGCCGCGGAGATAAATCCGAGATTCGGCTCGCCGCGCTCGGCGCGGGCCGCGGCGCTGTACACCATCAGCCGGGCCGCTTCGACCTCCATCGCCATGTCGGCCAGCTCGAACTGCACGCCCTGGAACTCGGAGATCGACTTGCCGAACTGCTTGCGGTCCTTGGTATATGCGATCGTGGCGTCCAGCGCGCCCTGCGCGATGCCCACAGCTTGCGCACCAACAGTGGGGCGAGTGTGGTCGAGGGTCTGCAGTGCGGTCTTTAACCCGGTGCCAGGTTCGCCGATGATTCGATCGCCTGGGATGCGGCAATTCTCGAAGTACAGCTCGGTGGTCGGTGAGCCCTTGATGCCGAGCTTTTTTTCTTTCGGCCCGACGGTGAAGCCTTCGTCGTCCTTGTGCACGATGAACGCCGAGATGCCGTTGGCGCCCTTGTCCGGATCGGTCACCGCCATCACCGTGTACCAGGTCGACTTGCCGCCGTTGGTGATCCAGCACTTGGTGCCGTTGAGAATCCAGTCATCCCCGTCAGCCTTGGCACGGGTCCGCATCGACGCCACGTCGCTGCCGGCTTCGCGCTCACTCAGTGCATAGGACGCCATCGCCCCGTCGGCGGCCAGTGATGGCAACACCTGCTTCTTCAGCTCGTCGGAACCCTGCAAGATCAGGCCCATGGTGCCCAGCTTGTTCACCGCCGGGATCAGCGACGACGAGGCACACACCCGCGCGACCTCTTCGATCACGATGCAGGTAGCTACCGAGTCCGCGCCCTGACCGCCGTATTCCTCGGGAATGTGGACGGCGTTGAAACCGGACGCATTCAGCGCCGAGAACGCCTCGTCGGGGTACCGCGGTTTCTCGTCCACGTCGGCCGCGTACGGAGCAATCTCCTTTTCCGCCAGTGCGCGAATCACTGCCCGCAATTCCTCGTGTTCCTCAGGCAGCTTGAACAGATCGAACGTGGGGTTTCCCGCCAACCCAGCCATGTTAGCCTCCTTGCTACTCGTCGGTACCTTGACCTTGAAGCTGCTGTAGGGATCTCGCGGCTTAGCCGGGACACGAAAGGGGAAAGTCTCTGACGGTCCGCCGCGCTGCGCAGGGTTTGGGGGTCACATATCCATTCCGCCGTTGACGCCCCAGATCTGGCCGGTGATGTATGCGGAGGCGTCGGCGGCGAGAAAGTGCACCACGCGGGCGATTTCCTCGGGCTGCCCGAGGCGGCCGACGGGGATCTGTTTCTTGAGCTTGTCGATCACTTTGTCTGGAATCGCGGCGGCCATGTCGGTGGCGATCAAGCCTGGGGTGACGGTGTTGACGGTGAGCCCAATGCCGTCGGCGGTGTTGTTACCGGCCTTGGCCAGCTGGTAGGCGGCCTCCCGGGCGAGGGTCTTGGTCAGCCCGAACAGTCCGGATTTCGAGGCGGTGTAGTTGGCCTGGCCGATGTTGCCGGTCTCGCCGACGAGCGAGGAGACGTTGATGATCCGACCGCTGCCGCGCGGGACCATGTGGGCGAGGGCGGCCTGGGACATGAAGAACGCGCCGGAGAGGTTGACCGCCAACACCGTGTACCAGTCCTCGTCGGTCATCGTCGCCACGGTCCGGTCGATGGTAATGCCAGCGTTATTGACCAGGATGTCGAGTCGACCGTGTTGGTCGATGACCTCGGCGAGGGTACGCCGGCAGTCCTCGGCGGAGCCGACGTTGCCCTGATGCACGCTGGGGCGCACGCCGAGCTGCTGCTCGAAGTCGTCGACGAATTCCTTGGCTTGCGCGCTGTTGCGTGCGTAGCCGGCGGCGACGGTGGCTTGCTGGGTGCCCAGACTACGACAAATCGCCGCGCCGATACCGCGCGTTCCTCCAGTCACGAAAGCCACTCGGCCGCGCAGCTTGCCGCCGGCCCCATGCCAGGGGGCATCCTGCTGTTCGGCGTCCAAGGTGGTCATGACGGGTTACCTCCTGCTGGTAGATCGGCTTTGGTCGCCGCCGTGGACCGCGGCGGTGGGCAGAGGTTTACGCGCTGAATGGGAGCGGCCCGAAGCGCCCCCATGCCACAAATGCGGCCAGTAACAGCAGCGCCACATTGATTGCGACATTGGGTAGTTCGTGGCGACGGGCGTGCACGACTGCGGCGCCGAACATCACGAGTATCAGCCCGATGGCGGCCAGCGGGACGAGGGTCGGCGCCACATGCAGCACGGCTGGCAGGATCAGTCCGATTGCGCCGAGGATCTCGGCCACGCCGATCAGTTTGATCGACGCGGGGCTCCAGTCTGCCGCCCAGCCCCCCGTTGGGGATGCGACGAGCTTGTCTTTGGATTGAACCAGCTTCATGACCCCGCTCCCGGCGAATGCGAAGGCGAGCACGCCAGCGATGATCCACAATGCCAGATTCACGATGACCTCCATTCAGCGATATCGTGCCGAGTGTTCTCCGCACAGTGATCAGCGCCAGGGCGCCGCGCAGAACCGATGGGTGGGCGTGGATCACACCGATGGGTTCGTCAACGGGGCGACCCCCATTCCCGTCAAGACAATGTCTGCCGGGTGCCGTGGTGCAGCCGCGGCACCCGGGGCCGAGACGTCTCGCCGACACTTGCTCAGTGTAACGATAGAATGTACTTTTCTCATTATTATTCGGGTCTTTGGTTCATACGGCGACAGTCGAGGAGATCTGGGTGCCTGAACACGGCTCGGCGGGGGTCCCCGGAAGATAAGGGGCTGCGGCAGTTTTTTGCCAACGTGGTGGCGTCATCATCGCTGGCGCCTGACAAACTGCTGCTCGGCAATCCGGCCGCTCAGACGCGCCGTCGAAAGCGGCGGTGCGAGCTTGGTGCTAGGCCTGCGCAATTACCCGCATTGACCTGCGCTTCAACGGGTGGATGCCGTCTCACGTCAAGCAGCGCCCCGCGTGTCGGCGAGGACCTCGTCGGTCACTTCCGGCGTGGTCGTCTACCGGGACGCCGTGGGCGAGGTTATTCAGTCGGTGGTGGCATATTGAGGCCGTCGAGGTTGTGCTCACGAGCGTAGGCGATCAGTCGTTCCGGGGGTCCTGTGATGTGGTAGGTCAG
>DATFYT010000072.1:0-19540 GCA_035314925.1 Mycobacterium sp.
TCGGTGATCTTCACGGTTTCTTTTGTGAGCAGCGCGGTTTGGTGCGTGGTATCGCTGAGACTCTTGGTGACTTCCATCTGTCGGTGCAGAGTTGCCATCGTTTTCCGGAGCTCGTCCGCTTGCTTCAACAGGTTTTTCGCCTGTTCCTCCTGATAATGCTGGGTCTGAATCCGGCCGGCGCTTTGCGCGCTCAGCAGAAAAGCCAGGGTGCTGTGGTCGAGCGGAGTGCCCAGGGGCCGGGTGATGGTCTGCACGCGGCCGATACCGGGGATGTGGAAGACAGCTTTGGCCACCTTGTCCAACACCAGGAAATCGGCCGGATTGCGCATGTCGTGATCCGTCTCGATCATCAACAGCTCGGGATTCAGCCGGGCCTGGTTGAAATGCCGGTCGGCGACCGCATATCCGACGTTGGCCGGGGTGTCGGCCGGCAGATAGTGGCGATTGTCGTAGTCGGTTGTATATCCGGGCAGGGCGAGCAGACCGATAAGAGCGATCGCGATGGTCACCGCGAGAATCGGTGCGGGCCAACGGACGATCGCGGTACCGATCCGTCGCCAATTCCGCGTTTGCAATATCCGCTTCGGATCGAGGAGCTTGAAGAAGCTGGCCACCGCGAGCACCGCCGGGCCCAGGGTCAACGCCGCGAACACCGCGACCAGCAAGCCGACCGCGCAAGGCACACCCATAGTCTGGAACCACGGCAACCGGGTGAAGCTGAGGCAATACATCGCACCGGCGACGGTCAGCCCCGAACCCAGCACGACATGCGCGGTGCCGTGAAACATGGTGTAGAAGGCCTGTTCTCGGTCCTCGCCGATGCCACGGGCCTCGTGATAGCGGCCCATCACGAATATCGCGTAGTCCGTTCCGGCGGCGATCGCCAATAACACCAGCAAGTTGTTGGCGAAGGTGGACAGCCCGATGATCCCGTAATTTCCCAGGAACGCGACGACACCGCGGGCCGCGGCCACTTCGACCATCACGATGAACAGCACGATGACAACAGTGCTCACCGAGCGATAGACGAAAAGCAGCATCACAATGATCACCAGAAAGGTGATCATTGTGACCAACTTGACGCCTTTCTCGCCGGCATGGGATTGATCGGCGATCAGCGGGCCGGCGCCGGTGACATAGGCCTTGATCCCCGGCGGCGCGGGCACTGAGTTGACGATCTTGCGGACCGCTTCGACGGACTCGGTGGACAAGCTCTCACCCATGTTGCCGGCGAGGTAAGCCTGGACATAGGCCGCTTTTCCATCCGGGCTTTGCGAGCCCGCAGCAGTCAGCGGGTCATTCCAGAAATCCTGGATGTGCTGAACGTGCTTGGTGTCCTGCTCGAGTCGCTTGACGATCTCGCCGTAATACTGGTGCGCGGCAGTCCCGAGCTTCTGCTGGCCCTCCAGGACGATCATCGCCGAGGTGTCGGAGTTGAATTCGGGCTTGAACTTTCCGTCCTTATCGATTTCGCCGAAGGTCGATCCGACCTTCTTCATCGCGATCATCCCTGGCGCGTCTTTCGGGCTCTGCGACACCGCGTGTTCTTTGGTGACGACCTCCAGTTGCGGCACCGTGACATTCACAAACACGGTGAGTCCCAGCCACAGCAGCACGATCGGCAGCGCAAGCCGATGGATCATCCGCGGCAGGAACGGCGGGATCAATGGCTGCGAGACAGGTTGTGCAACCTCGGTGGTCTCACTCATGCGGACTTGTTCAGGCAGAAGGTGAAGGCATGCACTGTTTCGTTGACGGGGGATTGATTTGTGGCCTTGACGACCGGCCCGCGCCCGTCGTTATCGTCCAGGGTGATCTTGCAGGCGATCCAATCGCCACTTCCCTGCGCCACGAGATTGGCGGGGAGGGAAGGCTGCGTTGTTGTCAGCTCTGTCGACCAGGGCAGGGGTACGTTGAGGGCCTGCTGCGGCTTGGAATCTTTATCCAGATAGTTGATGGTCGCCACGCTGCCCGGTGAGCCCCAGACCTCGAGTGTCAAGACTTTGGGGTTGAACGGCTTTATCTCTTCGGCGACCGCACCGCCGCCGAAGGTGTTGCCGTGAACACCGAAGATGCCGCGCAGTCGGTACACGCAGAACCCCGAGACCGCGACCACGGCGGCGATTAACAGCACCACCCAGAAACGGGTAAGGATGCGAGAGAAGATCGACCTTTGCTTGTCCCGTCGCGGTTTGGCGACCTTGCCTTCGCCGCCGCCTTCGACCGAGGTGGGCAGCGGCTCGGTCCTCGGCTTGGTGGTCGTCATGGTTCGTTTCATCCTTAACCAGGGGCGAAGGGCGCTCAACTAATTAGCCTGTGTGTAACCTTAGCTACTCTAATCGGAATTGGCGACCAGAAAGAAACCGGGCAGGGCGAGTCCGGACCGGTGGCTCGGTGAGGCGAGGAGGATCGGTGACGGTGAGCGGACCCAGAATCTACGGCGGTACGATTCGGCGCATGAAGGCTCCACGGATTGCGGGGTTTGCGGTCATCGCCATCGCCGCGGCGATCGGCCTGTCCGCGCCGGCATACGCCGACCCGGACACCGATTTCGACAACCAGATCGCGGGGTACGGCATCTACGGGCCGCACGACTACAACCCGTACATAGCCAAAATCGTCTGCCGACGGTTGAGTCAGGGCGTCGATCCCGACGCTGCGGCGTCCGCTCATTTCCTCTCCAATAACCTCCCCAGAGGCACCACTCAGGTGCAGGCTTATCAGTTCCTCGGCAGCGCCATCAGCATCTACTGTCCCGACATGGCGCCCAAACTGCAGAACATTCCGGCTCGCTAGCCGGTCCGGACGACGCCGCGCGGCAGCGTCAGCGGCAGATCGTTGTAGGTGGCGATGCCCGGCGCCGCGGCGACGACGGCCGGGATCGCATTAATCGGCGGCACCGCGGTCATGATGTGCCCGAGGTCCATGAATTCTTCTATCGTCGTGGCCTCGAAGTACGGCGGCGGCAGGAAACTGACCTTGGTGGTAACCGTGGGCTGCCCGTCGACCTGGATGACCCAACCGTCGCCATCGATCTTCCAGTCCGGTTCGAGTGTCTGTCCTTTGCGCCACCGGACATTGAGGTCGATGACGGTGTTGCCGGCGACGATGCCCTGCCAGCTGATGTAGACGCCCGCCACGCATCCGGCGGGGATGGTCCACGACGCCATCTCGAGATCCGCTGTGGTCTGGGCGAATTCGGCCTCGCACCGCACGTCGTCGAGTTCGATGCCGAGTGCGTCACCCACCAGCCGGACGGCCTCACCGAAGATGGCGGTGCCCTTCGCGGCCATCGCCTGCAGGTCCGGGTGGTCGATCGGCTGGCCGAAGCCCACCGGCTTCTCGGTTTCCGGCGAGTCGTAGAACGTGGTGTCGGCGGCCTCGTTGACGGTGACCTTGTCGACGCGGTTGCAGACCATCGCCGAGACGATGGCCAACAGCTCGGCGAAGCCCGGGCTCACGCCGGATCCGAAGATCGTGGAGCCGCCCTTCTCGCAGGCCTCGATGATCCGGTCGCGGCCGCTGCCGAGGTTGTGCCCCGTGATGAAGGACGCAGTGGTCACCACGTTGACGCCCGCCGACAGGATGCGGACCAGCTCGTCGACGTCGATCCACATCGGGTTGTAGACCACGCAATCCGGCTTGCACGCGAGCAGGGCGTCGACGTCGTTGGTGGCGGCCACCCCGAGCGGTGCGATGCCGACCAGTTCGCCCGCGTCACGGCCGACCTTCTCCGGTGACCAGGCGTAGCACCCCACCAGTTCAAACAGGGGGTTGTCGGCGATCGACTTGAGGGAGCTCTTGCCGACGTTTCCGGTGTTCCACTGAACGACTCGATAATTGTTTGGCACTCGCTCAGCATAGGGAAACGTTGCCGGGCCCGGAACGGCATCGAGCCCTCAGCGTTCGACAGGTTTCGCGGCGGCACCGTTGAGCACCAGCTCGACCAGCTGCTCGGCGAGGTCGTCATCGACGGGTTCACCGGTGAGCAGCAGCCGGCCGTGAATTGGCGCGACCAACATCTCTAGCAGTAGCCGGGCGTCGCTGTCGGCACGCAGGTCGCCACGCTCGATACCGCGCGCCACCGCCGGAGACAACGCGTCCAGACGACGCGCCCAAAAACCTTCGCGCAGATCGGCATAGGTGTCGTCGACCGGTAGCGCCGCCGCGCGCAACACAGCCCCGCCTTCGGGAGAGCACACGTAGGCGATGATGGCCCGAACGATCGCCAGTAGATCTTGACGGGTCGAACCCGTGTCGGGGGTGGGGATGGCGTCGGAGCTGCGCTCGAGTAACGCGGCCACGAGCAGGTTCTCCCGGGTCGCCCATCGCCGGTAGACGGTCGTCTCGTGCACGCCCGAGCGCTTTGCGATCCCGGCGACGGTGGCGCCGTCGAACCCGTTGGCGGCCAGCTCCTCGAACGCCGCGGCCAAGACGGTCTGGCGGACATGCTCGCCGCGGCGATGCGATACGCCTGCAGTCATAGCTTGAAGTCTATCGCAACTTTACTTGCAATACGGTCAGGCGAGGCGCATCATATTGCAAGACAACTTGCAATAGGAGACCGCAATGGACCCATCAGCACCCCGGCTCGACTGCACCGGCGCCACCCCACCGATTGGCTTCCGCCGCTTCCACCCCGACGTCAGCATCAACTTCCAGTGCAACCGCTGGGTGCAGTGGATCGGTCCGTCGGCCATCGACGAGGTGACCGACCTGGCATCGCGCGCCAACACCTACCCGGAGTTGATCGACGCCTTTCTCGCCCTGGCCGAGCAGGCCCGCGCGGCCGATCGCGCGTTCGCCGGCGCGTACTACGACCGGGCAGCCGAGTTCTTCATGACAGCGGCTGACCCGCGCCGCCCGGCCGCGCGCGCCCGGTTCTTGCACGCGATGCGAACCGCCTACGGCGTGACACCCGATCTCATCCCGTTCGGCTCCGGCTCGATGCCCGCCTACGACCTGCGACCTGACCGCCAGATCGGCGCCCCGATCGTCATGTTCGGCGGATTCGACAGCTACGTCGAAGAGTTCCTGCCGATGATCGCGAGCATGGTCGACGCGGGCCGGCGCATCATCGTGTTCGAGGGTCCGGGCCAGGGCAGCGCACTCGAGGACTTCGGCCTCACGATGATCCCCGAGTGGGAGCAGCCTGTGGCCGCCGTCCTCGACCACTACGGACTCGATGATGTTGCCGCCGTTGGGATCTCGCTGGGCGGCGGCCTGGTGATCCGCGCGGCCGCCTTCGAGCCGCGGATCAGCCGTGTGGTGGCTTTCGACATTCTCGACGACTTTTTCGAGACGATCGCGCGCCAAATCGGCCGCGGCGTCCGGATTCCGTTGCGCGCGTTGCTTACCGCGCGTGCCAGGCGGGTCATCAACGCCGTCGCCGACTGGGCCGTCGCTCGCAAGCCGGTTTCGCAGTGGGGACTGCAGCAGGGGATGCATGTGACCGGCACTGCCACGCCCTACGACTTCCTACGCCGGACCACCGCGATGAACACCGGCAAAATCTCCCACCTGGTGCGCGCCGACGTGCTGCTTCTCGCAGGGGCCGACGACCACTATGTGCCGCTGAAGCAGTTGGGCCGTCAGGCGGACACGCTTTCTAACGCGCGATCGGTGACCACGCGGATCTTCACCGCCGCCGAGGAGGCGAGCAACCACTGCCAGCTCGGCAATATAGGTGCGGCCGCCCGCCTCATGACTGCGTGGCTTGACTTGACGGCATTACCACCGCAGACGATCGGTTCAGTCTTCGACGGCAACACCGCGGCGCGTTCGCCGGCGCCGGTGCACCCCTGACGGTTTGCCGGTCGGGCGCCGGTTTTGCAATCCCCGCGCGGACTCGGCGCCGTCTTCGTCGTCCACGTCGGTGTCTTCCAAGGCGGGCGCCTCTTCGGCCGTCGACTCGGGTTCCTCCGCCGTCGAATCGACAGCGGTCTCCGCGGTGACCTCGGCGGGCTGGTCGGTCTCTTCGGGCGTCTCGGTCGTTTCGTCGCCGTCGGCTTCGGCGGCTTCGTCAGCCTCGCCGTCGGAGTCCTCGTCCTCGGCTTCCCCGGTGTCTTCGGTGTCTTCAGCCTCGTCAGCTTCGCCGTCCTTCTTGCGGCGGCCTGTTGATCTGCGACGGCGCTTCTCTTTCTTGGGCTTGAGTGGTTTCGGCGGTGGCGGCGGCAGCTGGGCGATGAATGACAGATAGAACCCGAAGATGCCGAGTAGCGCGATGGCGGCTGCCGCGCCGTAAACGCCGAACAGCCACTGGCCCACGGTGTCGAGGTTCAGCCAGATCTCGCTGATCGCGGTGCCGACAATCAGCACGCCGGCCAGCACATGGGCGACGATCGAGGAGGTCTGCAGGGTCAGTGCGAGCTGCGGCGTGCCGTATTCCGGCTTGCGCGCCCGCAGCAAGGTGAACACCACCGGCAGCGCGGCCAGGGCGATCAAAACCCCGGCGACGATCCGCACCACCGTGCCGAGGGTGTGCGAGGTGTCGCCCATCAGCTCGGGCCAGCGCGGTAGCACGAAGAAGAAGTAGAGGACGCCGGCGGCAATCGAGAACGTCACGTGCCACCACGTGGCAGCCTTGCGTCCCATGCCCCTCCTCGAGGTGGTAACCGGTAGCGACAGACCCTAGTCGATGTCGATCAGGCCTGGTCATATGCGCGGAGGATGCGGGATTTGAACCCGCGAGGGCTGTTAACCCAACCCGCGTTCCAGGCGAGCGCCATAGGCCACTAGGCGAATCCTCCGTCGGCCATGGTAACCGAGCGGCTCTCGCTGGCTGTCGCCGATCGATTCCAGGCCGAGTACTAGACTCTCGTTGGACCCCGTGTGGCGTCTATCCTGTGAACTCCCCCAGGGCCGGAAGGCAGCAAGGGTCAATGGGCTCTGGCGGGTGCGCGGGGTCCCCTGCCTAACTACCCACGGTGCGCACGGTGAAAGGCGGATGGTGTCGTACGGCTCGTTCAGTTCCCTAGGCCGTACCGACCTCGAGGCATTGCATGCCCGCCATCAGCAGGACTACGCCGAACTGCAGTCGCTGAAGCTGGCCCTCGACCTCACCCGCGGCAAGCCGTGTAGCGACCAGCTAGACCTGTCCAACGCCTTGCTGAGCCTGCCCGGGGACGACTACCGCGATGGCGAGGGCACCGACACCCGCAATTACGGCGGGCAGCACGGCCTGCCTGAACTGCGGGCCATCTTCGGCGAGCTGCTCGGCATCGCGGTGCCCAACCTCATCGCGGCCAACAACGCCAGCCTGGAGCTGATGCACGACGTGGTCGTCTTCTCGATGCTGCACGGCGGGGTGGACTCTCCGCGGCCCTGGAAGGACGAGCCGCTCGTCAAGTTCTTGTGTCCGGTTCCCGGCTATGACCGCCACTTCGCCATCACCGAGACCATGGGCGTGGAGATGGTTCCGATCCCGATGCGCGAGGACGGTCCGGACGTCGACCTGATCGAAGAACTGGTCGACGTGGACCCGGCCATCAAGGGCATGTGGGCGGTCCCGGTGTTCGCGAACCCCACCGGCATCACCTACTCGTGGGAGACGGTTCGGCGGCTCGTCCAGATGCGCACGGCCGCCGAGGATTTCCGGCTGTTCTGGGACAACGCCTACGCGGTGCACACCTTGACACTGGACTTCGTCCGGCAGGTCGACGTGCTGGGCCTGGCCGCCGCTGCGGGCAACCCCAACCGGCCTTATGTCTTTGCGTCGACGTCCAAGATCACCTTCGCCGGAGCCGGCGTCAGCTTCTTCGGCGGATCGCTGGGCAACATCGCCTGGTATTTGCAGTACGCCGGCAAGAAGTCGATCGGGCCGGACAAGGTCAATCAGCTGCGCCACCTGCGCTTCTTCGGCGACGCCGACGGTGTGCGGCTACAGATGCTGCGCCACCAGCAGCTGCTGGCGCCCAAATTCGCATTGGCGCTGGAGATTCTGGACAAGCGACTTGGTGAGTCCAAGATCGCGTCCTGGAACGAGCCGCAAGGCGGTTACTTCATCAGCCTCGACGTGTTGGCGGGCACGGCGCGACGCACCGTCGCGTTGGCCAAAGAGGCCGGTATCGCCGTCACCGATGCGGGCGCGTCGTTCCCGTACCGGAAAGACCCGGACGACAAGAATATCCGGATCGCGCCGACGTTCCCGCCGGTATCCGACCTTCGCAATGCGATCGACGGGCTGGCGAGCTGTGCATTGCTGGCAGCCACCGAGTCACTGCTGAGCCGGGCGTAGGTCGCATCGTCGGCGGGGCTGGGTTTGATTGCCCCGCCTCCTCAACGAACCCTTGCGGGTTCGCATCGTCGGCGGGGCTGGGTAGCCTTGCTGACCGTGGCCCTCTACCGCAAGTACCGACCGGCGAGTTTCGCGGAGGTGGTAGGGCAGGAACACGTCACCGAGCCGCTGTGCACCGCGTTGACGGCGGGCCGAATCAACCACGCTTACTTGTTCTCCGGCCCGCGCGGCTGCGGTAAGACCTCGTCGGCGCGCATCCTGGCCCGGTCGTTGAACTGTGCGCAGGGGCCGACGGCCACGCCCTGCGGCGTCTGCGACTCCTGCGTCGCGTTGGCGCCCAACGGACCCGGCAGCATCGACGTCGTCGAACTCGACGCCGCCAGCCACGGCGGTGTGGATGACACCCGTGAGCTGCGCGACCGTGCTTTCTACGCGCCGGCCCAGTCGCGCTACCGGGTCTTCATCGTCGACGAAGCGCACATGGTCACCACGGCGGGGTTCAACGCGCTGCTCAAAATCGTTGAGGAGCCGCCCGAGCATCTGATCTTCATCTTCGCCACCACCGAGCCGGAGAAGGTGTTGCCGACGATCCGCTCGCGCACCCACCACTATCCGTTCCGGCTGCTGCCGCCACGCACCATGCGATCGCTGATCGAACGGATCTGTGCGCAGGAGGGCGTCGTCGCTGACGAAGCCGTCTACCCGCTGGTGATCCGCGCCGGCGGCGGTTCCCCTCGCGACACTCTTTCGGTTCTCGATCAGTTGCTGGCCGGTTCGGAAGCCGGACCCGACGGCGACCGCATCGGGTACCAGCGGGCGCTGGGGCTGCTGGGTGCCACCGATGTCGCGCTGATCGATGAGGCCGTCGACGCGCTCGCCGCCGCCGATGCCGCGGCGTTGTTCGGGGCGGTTGAATCGGTGATCGACGCCGGTCACGACCCTCGGCGATTCGCCACCGACCTGCTGGAGCGGTTCCGCGATCTGCTTGTGCTGCAGGCTGTTCCCGATGCCGCCGGGCGTGGCGTGGTCGATGCGCCAGAAGACGTCCTGGACCGGATGCGCGATCAAGCGGTCAGGATCGGTACAGCGACGCTCACCCGCTACGCCGAAGTCGTGCACGCCGGCCTGACTGAGATGCGCGGCGCGACGGCACCCCGCCTGCTCCTTGAAGTGGTCTGCGCGCGGCTGTTGTTGCCCTCGGCCAGTGACACCGAATCGGCGCTGTT
This sequence comes from Mycobacterium sp., assembly GCA_035314925.1. Lineage (GTDB taxonomy): Bacteria > Actinomycetota > Actinomycetes > Mycobacteriales > Mycobacteriaceae > Mycobacterium. The sequence continues at coordinate 9,463 of DATFYT010000072.1, forward strand.
GCAACGAGTCGAGCGGATCGAGACCAGGCTGGACATGTCCATTCCGCTCGCTGAAAAGCCGGCGCCGGCCACGCCTCCCGAACCGCGTGACGTCCCAGCGCCACTGCCGCCGCCCCCCGCCGCAGCTGAGCCGGAGCAGCAACCGGCGCCGAAGCAGCCCGTGCCCGAAAAGAGCCAGCCCGCGCCTGAGCAGAGCCCGCCTGCTGCGGGCCCGGGTGAACCGGGCGCGGCCGCGGTCCGCACGTTGTGGCCGACCGTGCGCGACAAGGTCCGTCAGCGCAGTCGAACCACCGAGGTGATGCTGGCCGGCGCCACCGTGCGCGCGGTGGAGGGCAACACCTTGGTGTTAAGCCACGAATCGGCACCGCTGGCCAAGCGGCTGTGCGAACAACGCAACGCCGACGTCATCGCCGAGGCGCTCAAGGATGCGCTCGGCGTCGACTGGCGGGTCCGATGTGAAGCCGGCACGCCCACCCTGACGGCAACCGAAGAGCCGCCGGTGCCGGCGCGTCCGGCGGAGCGTTCGCCGGCCCGGCGGATTCCGCCTCCATCACCGCCGACGGAAGCTGCCGCCGACGATGATTCCGATCAGCGGGCAGAAGAGGAAAGCATGTTGGCCGAGGCGAGTCAGGACGACTCCTCGGCACCGCGCCGCGACCCCGAAGAGGCGGCCTTGGAGCTGCTGCAGAACGAACTGGGCGCGCGCCGCATCGACAACGGCTGAGACCGTCATCTCACCAGCGCAGCCGTCTTCGCTCGCAGTCCGACTATCGGCTGAAGATCTCCGAATCCATCACGTTGAAACCACGGGGATTTCGGCTCGCGCTGAACAAACGAGACGCGTCGTCGCAATCGCTGGCAGCCGACACCGAATTGAGGCGCAGCGCTTAAGCCTGCCACCACGCGCGCAGTGGCAGGCCGTCGGTGCCACGCGGATCGAGCTTGGCTGCCAACACGTGATGCAGCTGAATGTTGTTGTGCTCGAACGCTACTCGAGACGCGGCCATGTACAGGCCCCATATCTTCGCCTTGGCCAGACCGACCTCGTCGACCGCCTCGTCCCAATGCGTGACCAGGTTGCGGCACCAGTCACGCAGCGTCATCGCGTAGTGCGTCCGGAAGTTCTCCGCATGAAGAATTTCGAGACCCGCATTTTCGATCTGTGACGTGATCCGTCCCGAGCCGGTCAGCTCCCCGTCCGGAAAGACGTAACGGTCGGTGAAACTGCTGGCGCGGTAGTTCGACTTGTTGTTGTTGCGGGTGATGCAGTGATTGAGCAGCAGGCCCCCGGTGCGCAACTTGGACTCGAGGAACGCAAAGTACGACGGATAGTTCTTGACGCCGATGTGCTCGGTCAATCCGATTGACGAGACCGCGTCGAAGCCGTTCTCGCGGACGTCGCGGTAGTCGGAGTGACGCACCTCGGCCAGGCTCGTCAGCCCCTCGGCTGCGATCGCACTTTGCGCCCAGGCGGCCTGTTCGGCCGACAGGGTGGCTCCGATCGCCCGAACACCGCGGCGCGCTGCATAGCGGACCATCCCGCCCCAACCGCAGCCGACGTCGAGCAGACGATCGCCCGGTTGCAGTCGCAGCTTTTCGAAGATCAGCCGGTACTTGTTGTCCTGCGCCTCTTCCAGCGTCGCTTCGGGATAGGGGTAGACCGCGCAGGTATACGTCATCGACGGACCCAGTACCCACTCGTAAAAGGTGTTGGAGACGTCGTAGTGGTGATGGATGGCCTCGGCGTCACGAGTCTTGCTGTGCCGCATGCCTTCGGCGATCCGCCGCCAGCGCGGCAGCACCTCCTGCGGCGGTGGCGGTGCGGGCACCAGATGTTCGATGCCGACCGAGCGGATGATGCTGGCCAGCAGCCGGGCCGAAGGCCTGCCGAACTCGACCTTGTCGGCCAGCAGCTTGAGCAACTCGTACGGATCGCCAGGAGGCACCCCGCGCGCCTCGATGTCTCCGGAGACGTAGGCACGGGCCAGCCCGAGTTCGCCCGGGGCGGTAGCCAGATAGGTGGTGCCTCGAGGCGTCAGCAGATCCATTCCGAGCACGGCGGTTTCCGGTCCGGCACTGCTGCCGTCGTACGCGGTGAACCTTAGCGACCGTTTGGCGCCGCCGGTGACGATCGCCAAGACGTCGGCGAGGCTCAACTTGCCTGTCATGGTAGTAGTGGATTCCTTGATGGTGGTCATCGTCGTTGCACCGCCTTTGCGTAGAGGTCAAGGAGACGCGAATCCGGGTCGTAGATTTTCTTCACGGTCTTGTAGGCTTCACCGCCGTAGAGTTCATCGAATTCCTCTCGGCTGTAATAGGAGTCGGAATAAAGCGACTTGTGGCCGTCGAGAGACCCGACCTTCGCCTCGATCAACCGATTCATCGCGCCCTCGGTCGCGCCGGCCGGAACCGACGACCAGAAACCGACATTGACGTAGGTAGACCCGGGTCGGATCGGATACAGCGGCCAGCCGTCCTGGTCACGTAATCGCAACGGGCACAACCAAACCGGCGTGATCGCCACATGAGCGAGGAACCACCTGAGGAATTCGGCGGTGCGCTCGATCGGCACCTCGATATCCTGGACCACCCGTTCGCGGGGCGGACGGCCGTTGCTCTTCTCGATCCGGTCGGCGATACCGAAACGCTGGTCGAGGGCCACCAACTTCCAGTACATGTTGCTGCGCCGATAGCGCCGGGGCCACCAACGCCGCACCCGGGGATTCTGCGCGCCGAAAGAGCGCGAGCACCAGAACCAATCGGTGTCCCACCGCCAGAAATAGCCATGCATCGTCAGCCGGTCTTCTTTGATGCCGGCGTCATGCTGGATGGACCGGTAGTAGATGTCTTGCCCGGTGTAATCGCTGACCGTGCCGGAGGCGGCGGTACGCATTCCGACGCACAGGTAGCTCTCCTCGGCGCCGAAGACCACTGCGTCGAGGTAGTCGACCGGCACGCCGTCAAAGCCACCGGTCTCGATGATGCGGTCCATCGCTGTCACCAGTTCGGTCAGCGAGTCAAACCGCACATGCCGCAGTGCCACGAACGGCTTGGTGGGCTCCAGCTCGATGCGAATTCGGGTCGAATAACCTAGGGTGCCATAGGAATTCGGAAAGGTGCGATAGAGGTCAGGATGCTGCTGGGGTGAGACGGTAAGCAATTCGCCTGTGCCGGTGAGGATGTCCATCTCCAACACCGACTCGTGTGGCAGGCCGTTGCGAAATGAGGCTGACTCAATGCCCAACCCGGTGACCGCCCCGCCCAGCGTGATTGTCTTGAGCTGTGGGACGACCAGAGGCGATAGACCATAAGGCAGGGTCGCGGCCAAAAGGTCTTCGTATGTGCACATGCCGGCCACATCGGCGGTGTGGGACTCGGGATCGACCGATATGACGTCGGTCAGCCCCGATGTGTCCAGCCCGGGCGTATCGCGTTTCGCGCGAGCGCGAAACAAATTGGAGGTGGGTTTGGCGAGCCGGACGGCCGCCGTCGCGGGAATCGAACGGTAGCTCGCCAACATCCGCTCGACGCCCGCCACATGGGCCGCCGGTGCGGATGCAGGGACAGGCACCACATATACGCTAGTCCCCGATAGCAGCCCGTGCAGGGACAGCGCACCCGGGCGCGGTGCCGTCACACCCCCGCGCAGAGGAGTTTGCCTAATGGGACACGTCAGCGCAGCCAGCACGATCTTGATCAACGCTGAGCCCACGACAGTGCTGTCGGCCGTCGGCGACTACAGGGGAGTCCGCCCCAAAATCCTGTCGTCGCACTACCGCGACTACCAGGTGCTGGAAGGTGGGCAGGGGCAGGGAACCGTCGCCAGCTGGAAGCTGCAGGCGACTAAATCCCGCGTCCGTGATGTCCGGGCCAACGTCGACGTCGCCGGCCACGCGGTGATCGAGAAGGACGCCAACTCAACGATGATCACCAACTGGACGGTGGCTCCGGCCGGACCGCGTTCGAGCGTCACGGTCACGACCACGTGGACAGGAGCGGGTGGCGTGAAGGGATTCTTCGAGAAGACGTTCGCGCCGCTGGGACTGAAAAGGATCCAGGGTGAGGTGCTGGCCAACCTTAAGAAGGAGCTGGAGAGCTAGCCCGCCTGACCTTGGCTGCCCAGGTAGGCGGCGATGCCCTTGACCACGGCGTCGGCATACTTCTGCCTGCCCTCCGGGGACTCCATCTGCGCTGAATCGGCCGGGTTTTTCATATTGCCGCACTCGACCAGGACCGATGGATACTGCGCGAGGTTCAGGCCGGCCAGGTCCGAACGCCCGTAAAGCCCGTCCTGGCCGATGTAGTTGGCCGGCGGAATACCCGACGCCTGGATCTGGTCGCGCATGACCCGGGCAAGCTGCACCGACGGGCCCGCCTGCGCCTGGTTGAGCGGCGGCGCGGAGTAGTTCACGTGGAATCCCCGCCCGTTCGGCGGACCGCCATCGGCGTGGATGCTGACGACCGCGTTCGGGTGCAAGGCGTTGGCCATCGCGGCGCGCTGGTCGACGCAAGGGCCCACGGTACTGTCGTCGCCCCGCGACATCGCCGTCCGTGCGCCCAGTGCGTTGAGTTCCGCGCGGATGCGCAACGTGGTGTCCCAGGTGAAGGTGTGTTCCGGATAGCCGTCATTCGTCGTGGTCCCGCTGGCCTGGCAGTCCTTGGTGCCGCCGCGGCCGGTGGGCACCTGGCGGCTGATCGATGCGTCGTTGGCGCCGTTATGACCGGGGTCGAGGAACACGATCATCCCGGCGATGTTGCCGGGGGCTGCGACGGCTTTCGGTGGCATCGGCGTCGGTGCGGCGGTGACGACAGTGAGGATGCCGATGGCCGCTAAGGCTCCTGGGGCCCCGACACGCAGGCAATGTAGTACGCGCACGTCGCCACGTTAGCCCGGCGCCGTCTAGGCTTGAAGCTTCGAACCGCCCGCAAGGTGTAGGCGCAACCAAGTCGAGACCAAGATGCAAGGGGACCGTCATGCAGCCCGGAGGCCCGCCCGACATGTCGGCGTTGCTCGCTCAGGCACAGCAGATGCAGCAACAGCTGATGGCTGCCCAGCAGCGACTCGCCAACGCCGAGGTGCAGGGTAAGGCTGGCGGCGGTCTGGTGGAGGTCACTGCCAAGGGCAATGGCGAGGTCGTAGCGGTGAAGATCGACCCCAAGGTCGTCGACCCGGACGACGTCGAGACGTTGCAGGACTTGATCGTTGGCGCGCTCGCCGACGCCTCCCACCAGGTCACCACGATGGCGCAGGAGCAGCTGGGTCCGCTGGCCGGTGGGATGGGCGGCGCACTGGGCATCCCGGAGTCCTGATTCTGTACCGACATGTTTGAGGGACCGGTCCAGGATCTGATCGACGAGCTCGGCAAGCTGCCGGGTATCGGGCCGAAGAGCGCGCAGCGCATCGCCTTTCATCTACTGTCCGTCGAACCGCCTGACATCGACCGGCTCACCGCGGTGCTGGCCAAGGTCCGCGACGGCGTGCAGTTTTGCGCGGTGTGCGGCAACGTCTCGGACGACGAGCGCTGCCGCATCTGCGCCGACCCCCGCCGCGACGGCTCGCAGGTTTGCGTTGTCGAGGAGCCCAAGGACGTCCAGGCCGTCGAGCGCACCCGCGAATTCCGTGGCCGCTACCACGTTCTCGGCGGCGCATTGGATCCGCTGTCCGGTGTCGGTCCCGAGCAGCTGCGGATCCGCGAGCTGCTCAACCGGATCGGTCAGCAGGTCGACGGCGTCGACATCACCGAGGTCATCATCGCCACCGACCCCAACACCGAAGGCGAGGCGACCGCCACTTACCTGGTGCGGATGCTGCGCGACATTCCCGGGCTGACCATCACCCGAATCGCTTCCGGGCTGCCGATGGGCGGCGACCTGGAATTCGCCGACGAGCTGACCCTGGGCCGTGCACTGACCGGCCGCCGCGCGATGGCCTGACTCGGCCTGAGTCACACGGGTAACTTCAGTACCGAGACCGACCCAATAGGGGATGTCGCAATACGGCACCACCGGCGATATCACTGCGCCGACAATCTGGTCCTGATATCGCATGTGCACTCAAAGTGGAAGAGGCACTATCCCCTGACCGAGTGACGCAGGAGGCTGGTGTGACGAACGCCGCTACGCCCGCAGCCGCTCGCGGCGCAACGAGTCCACCTCGGGCAGCTCCAGCGGCGCCAGCTCGCCCACCACCTTGCCCAGCAGCAGGTCGGCCAGCTCCGGATTGCGGGCCAAGCAGGGCCCGTGCATGTAGGTGGCGATCACACTGCCCTGCACCGCGCCGTCGAAGCCGTCGCCGGCCCGGTTGCCTGCGCCCTTGTTCACGGTGCCCAGCGGCGACGCGGCCTCGCCGAGCACCGTTCCGCCGCGGTGATTCTCAAAACCGGTCAACGGCTGCGACAAGCCGGCCAGCAGCGGGGTGCTGACCACCTCTCCGATGGTGCGAGCGGTCTGCGGGGACGTCGTCACGTCGAGCAGACCCACGCCGTCGACGCGTTCGCCCGACGACGTCTCGTACCAGTGCCCGAGCACCTGGATGGCCGCGCAGATCGCCAGCACCGGCGCGCCGCGGGCCGCCGCGCGCTGCAATCCCGGGTACTGGATCAGATGCTTGGTTGCCAACCGCTGCGCGTAGTCCTCGGCCCCGCCCAACGTGTACAGGTCGAGGCTGTCGGGCACCACGTCGGCCAGCGTGATCTCGACGATCTCCGCGGCGATGCCCCGCAAACGCAGCCGTTGCCGCAGCACTGTCGCATTCCCGCCGTCGCCGTAGGTGCCCATCACGTCGGGCAGCACCAGCCCGATCCGGACCGTCGAGTCAGCCATGGCGAGCCAATCTGCGCTGCAACTGCAGGAACGCGGTGTAATTGGCGACGACCTCGACCGGCCCGGGCGGACACGACGCGATGGCCGCCTGCGTGTCGTGCACCAGGGTGTGCTCCACGCCGGCGTACCCCAGTCGCACGGCAAGGTCGGTGCCGCGCTCGCCCGCGGCCACCACCGGGGTTTTTTTAAACGGCTCTCCGAAATGCTCGAAGCGCACATCCCACAGCCAGGACAGATCTTCGCCGTCGGGGACCTGACCGTTGACCGAGATCACCACCCCGGCGGCATTTTTGTCCACCATCGACAGGGCCTCCTGCCAGCCGGCGGGGTTCTTGGCCAACAGCATTCGCACGGTGTGCGCGCCGACAGGGATGGTCCGGTAGCGCCCGGCGACTTCGTCGACCCCGGACACGGCGGCGACCGCGGCTGCCGGATCGGCGCCCAGCGCGACGGCCGCCGCCACGGCCTGGGCGGCGTTTCCCCGATTCACCGCGCCGGGCAGCCCCAGTCGCATCGGCAGCGCCAGCCCGTCGGGCCCGTAGAGCGTGTTGTCGTCGAACGACCACTGCGGGCTGGGCCGTTTGAAGTCAGCTCCGGTGGAATACCAGTGGCCCTGCTCGCGGATGATCACCTCGCCGCTGCGCGGACAGCTGACCGAGTCGGCCGCCCAGCTGCCGCCCGCCGCCACCCAGACCACGTTGGCGTGGTCATAAGCGGCCGAGGTCATCAACACGTCGTCACAGTTGGCGACGACGACCACCTGCGGGTGTGCGGCCAGCCCGGCCCGCAGCCTGCGCTCGATCACGTTGATCTCGCCGACCCGGTCCAGCTGGTCGCGGGACAGGTTGAGCAGGACGATGACGGCCGGCTCGACCGCGTCCGCGACATGCGGTACGTGCATTTCGTCGACCTCGAGGACCGCAAGCGCGGCGTTGCGGTCAGCGGCGAGTGCGGCCACCAGACCGGCGTCCATGTTCGCGCCCTCGGCGTTGCTGGCCACGCCGCCCAGTGTGCGCAGGGCGGCCGCGGTCATCCGGGTCGTCGTCGACTTGCCGTTGGTTCCGGTGACGACGACAGAGCGCCGGCCGGTACCGAGCTGACGCAGAATCGACCGATCCAGGGTCATCGCCACCAGGCCGCCGATCATCGCGCCCGCCCCCCGACCGGTCACCCGGGAGGCCCATCGCGCGCCGACTCCGGCGGCGAGGGCGAGACGGCCTCGGGCGTTGATCACCCGGGAAGTTTAAGGGCGATCGCAAGCTCGGCGCTTTTCTCCAGCGCTGCGGGTCGGCCTCGGTGGGAGAAGACTGCACGACACGGCGCGCAGCGACCGGCGATGTCGGCTCGACGTGAAATCCTCCATTCATGCCCGACGTTCCGGTGATGCCCTGGGGTCGGCCGGTGACCGGCCCGGGCGCGGGCTGGGCCGTCATCGACGTCGAAACGTCCGGCTTCCGGCCCGGCAGCGCCCGCGTCATCAGCCTCGCGGTACTCGCGCTCGACGCCGAAGGGCACGTCGAGCAGTCCGTGGTCAGCCTGCTTAATCCGGGAGTGGATCCCGGACCCACCCACATCCACGGGCTGACCGCCGAGATGCTCGAGGATCAGCCGCAGTTCAGCGACATCGTCGGCGACGTGGTCGAACTCGTGCGCGGGCGCACGCTGGTCGCGCACAACGTCGCATTCGACTACGGCTTCCTGACCGCGGAGGCCGAGATGGCCGACGTCGAGCTGCCGATCGACAGCGTCATGTGCACGGTGGAGTTGGCCCGACGGCTGGAACTGGGCATCGACAACCTGCGGTTGGAGACGCTGGCCGCGCACTGGGGCGTGACGCAGCGGCGCGCACACGACGCCTTCGATGACGCGGTTGTGTTGACCAACGTGCTGGCGGCCGCGCTGCACCGGGCCCGTGAACGTGACGTCTGGCTGCCGGTGCGACCGGTCACCCGCCGGCACTGGCCCAGCGGCCGCGTCACCCACGACGAGTTGAGGCCGCTGAAGGTGCTGGCTTCCCGGATGCCGTGCCCGTACCTCAATCCGGGTCCTTACGTCCGCGGCGGGCCGTTGGTGCAGGGCATGCGGGTCGCGCTGGCAGCCGAGGTCAAGCGGACCCATGAGGAGCTGGTCGAGCGAATCCTGCACGCCGGGTTGGCTTATGCCGACGCGGTCGACCGGGAAACCTCCTTGGTGATCTGCAACGAGCACCGTCCGGCTCAGGGCAAGGGCTATCTGGCTCACGAGCTCGGAGTGCCAATGGTTTCCGACGCGAAGTTCATCGATTGCGTCGGGTCCGTGGTGGACGGCACCGGTGTCGACGGCATCGTCGACGTGGCGTGCGCGGGCGAGCAGTTCGCGCTCTTCTGAGCCGTGCGGCGACCCACCGCGGTGGTCGGGCCAGAACAAGTCGGCGATGATGTTGAGCATGCGGGCAGCGACGTGGGCGGTGGTGGCCGCCGCGGTGATGACGGCGGCGTGCGGGGGCGGTTCACACGGCAGCGGCACCGGCGGCTCAGCCCCGAAGGGCGGCAGTGTGCACATTCCCGCGAATTTCTGCGGCTTGTTGAGCGGGGCCGACATCAGCCAAGTCATGGGCAGGTCGTTTCCTGCGCCGGAGGGCTCACAGTCGCCAAGTGAAGCGCAGTGTGCTGCGGTGCCGTCGGCCGGCAACGACGTCAGCTTCAAGCTCTATTGGAACGACCTGTATTGCAAAGACGGCCAGCCACCCGACGAGCAGTGCCTCGACTCGCAGTCGAAGGGTTTCGCCACCAACAAGCAGACCGCCGGCCAGGTTCAGAACATCCCGGGACTTGGCGATCAGGCGTTCTGCTTTGTGGCTCCACCCGCGACCGTCGACGTGCTCAAGGGCTGGATTTATCTCACCGTCGGCGCCGACAGCTGCGTGCAGGCGCAGACTCTGGCGGGGATGTTGCTGGCCAAGATCACTTCCTGAGGTCAATGCCAGTCAAACGTAGGCAACGTCTGGGGAAACTATAAGTTTTTTATCAGGTTCCCCACATTTGACGCCGCATCGCGTTTACACTCAGATCGCGCCCGGCCTTTAGTAGGTAGGCCACTACCGCAAAGACGCGATGGCCGGCCGCGGGTTCACCATGCATCGGCCACGCGGTGAATCTGACCGTATTTGCACCGGGGGCTTATTCCACATACCGGGGGTTTACTCCACGTATGGAGGGCACCGTGGCTGACCGTTTTCTCGGCATCATCGCCGGGGTAGTCGCCCAAATGAAGGCGG
>DATFYT010000073.1:0-44713 GCA_035314925.1 Mycobacterium sp.
GCTAGTCCTCGACGGTGACGATGATGGGCTGATAGCGGCTCGGGGTGCCGGCATCGGCTGCGCTGTCGGCCTGCGCACCACCGGCCGGCGGACCGTCAGGGGGCGGGGTCGATCCGTCGATTTGGTCGACGATCGCCCGGATCACCGCCAACAGCGCGACGCTGTGCTCAGCGATGACCGTCAGCAACGGGTGTTCCTCCCCGGTCACCACCGCCGCCAACGCGCACACCGGACACCACACCTGCTGGCACTTGCCGGTGCCGGCACCATCGCCAAGCGCGCGCGTCGCCGCCAAGCGGACCGCGGGATCGATCCCGTCAAGAATGCTTTGAGCGAGTTTGCGCAACTCGGGACCGATGTCGGAGTGCATGCCGCTCACCTCGGCCACACCTCCGGATCAGGTCGAAAACGTACGGTCAACTCACTGCCGCGAAGATGCGCGTCCAGCACCGTGCATCGCCGCAGGACGGACGCCAACCGCACGCGGCGCCGCATCCCGCCGGCGCCGACGATCAAATCGTCGCCGACCCGGCCAAGGTTAAGCGCGCCGGAATCGATTTGCGGCAACTCTAGCCGCAGTCGGTAAACCGATTGCAGGCCGGATCCTGACTCCAGGTCCACCACAGGGCGCAACGGTCCCGGCGGCGCCGACCCGTCGCGGCGGCGCGCACTGTCCAGCAGCTCGGCCAGCGCTTTGGCGCCGATCGGTTCACCGGCCAGATGCGGGGTGAGGACCAGTGCCACGTCGCCGATCGTGGCGTCCAGTTCGTCCAGCACGGCGCGCTGCTCACTGATTCGCTCGGAATACCAGTCGAACGCCGGATGTGCGGGCAGATTGCGGTACTCGTATGAATCATCCTGCACCAGAATCTGGTTGACGATTAATTCCTCGACACGCACGCCCATCAACGCCAACGAGCCCAATGTCCTGACTGCTTCAGCTGCCACTACCCGTTCCGCGGTCAGGACCAGGTGCGCCCCGACGAGCGTGCCGTCGGTCAGCAGCGCGCTGAGCTGTTCCACGCTTGCGCTGATGCGTTCCAGTAGTTCGACCACCGCCATCGACCGGGCATCGTCGGCGGCGGCGGAAAGCCTGCGATGCCTCGGCCACCCGCGCTCGACATACAGCGCGAAGGTGGCCGGCAGGGTCAGCATCCGCAATGCGTCGGCGGTGGAGGCGCAGTCGACCACGATGTGGTCCCACTGCCCGGCGGTAGCCAACTCGCCGACCTCATGCAGGCCGAGGACTTCCTGTACGCCGGGCAGCGCCGAAAGTTCTTCGGGCGCAATCTCGCCCAGCTCCGACTCGGCGAAGCGCCGGCCCAGTGTGTCGACCACCGCGCGCCATCGAGTCTCGAGCAGCGCGAGGGTATCCAGCGCCAGCGCGTCGAGGAAGCCGCCGCTGAAGTCGGCCGCCCCGGTTTCGAGGTCGGCGAGCACCCGGACCGGATCGCCCCGACCGGACGGCGTGATCGTGACGCCGAGCACGTCGCCCAGTGAATGCGCTTGGTCGGTGGATAACAGCAGCACCCGCTGACCGGCGCGCGCGTCTCGCACGGCGGTCGCGGCCGCCAGTGTGGACTTTCCTACCCCACCCTTGCCGACGAAGAGACTGATCCGGGCAAGTTCGGGCGCTGCCGACTCACTCAGCCTCGACTCGTTTCTTCAGATCCTTCAACGCGCTGTCGATCAACCTGCGCTCAGCCTTGCGCTTGAGCAAGCCGATCATCGGAATGGCTATGTCGACGGTGAGCTCGTAGGTGACGTCGGTGCCAGACCCCTTGGACGCCAACCGATATACACCGTCGAGGGACCGCAGCAGCGAACTGGAAACCAGCGACCAGCGCACCGAGCGACGATCTTTCGGCCACTCGTAGGACAGCACCAGGGTGTCTTTGAGAACGCTGGTGTCCAGCACCAGCCGCGCCACCTTCGGATTTCCCTTGGGGTCGGCCTCGAGCACTTCGGCCTCCTTGTACTCCGATACCCAATCGGGATACGAGCCGATGTCAGCGATCACGTCCATCACCGTGCTGGGGTCCGCGTCGATGTGGATCGTCTGCGCCGTCTTCTCCGCCACCTGGTCGCTTCCTTCTCTCCCGTACGCGGTCTACACCCTGTGGTCTGTACCGCCAGTCCACGGCAGAAACGGTACTCCCTGGTTGAACTCAGACCTGGTCAAGCACCGGAGAAACCCCGACTGGGCGGGAGCGCTCCAGGGTTGTCTTCACCTCGAAGGCCATTTTCTTGCCGGCGACCCGACGGCGGTGGGTCATTTTGCTGAGGTTCATCCTGGCCAATTGCCAGGCCGCCATCCCGGACGGCTCGGCGTGCACGAAGTAGTGCAGCACCACGCCGTCCAGCGAGGGTTCCAGCCAGATTTCCATCGTGCCGGTGAGCGGTCCGGTCACCGACCAACGGACTCCTTTTTCGGCACGATCCTCGATGACCTGCAGCCGCAGATCGGGCCACCACCGTCGCCAGCTGGCCGGATCGCCGACAGCGGCGCCGACGCGCGCGGGGTCGGCGGCGACGAACGTCTCGTCGGCGATTTGAACGCTGTGCACGGCCCCTAGCTTCACATATCGCACTCGTAGCCGCATAGCGGTCCCGGCTCCTCAGCCGCCCGTCCGGCCCGCATCGTCGCCGGACTCGACCCGATGGTCCGGCTCCTCAGCCGCCCGTCCGGCCCGCATCGTCGCCGGACTAGGCTGAATCCAGTCATTTAGCCCGGGCCACACCGGCGAAATAACTCAAGCGAGGTCAGAAGAGTGCGTGAATTCAGTGTTCCCGCCCCGTTCACGGTGGGCGAGCACGACAACATCGTCGCCGCAGTGTTCGAGCACGAGCGCGACGACCCCGACACTGTGATCTTCCAACGCCTGGTCGACGGGGCCTGGACCGACGTCACATGTGCTGAGGCTGCCGCCCAAATCCGCTCGGCCGCATTGGGTTTGATCGCGCAAGGGGTGAAGGCCGGCGACCGGGTGGTGATCTTCTCGGCCACCCGCTACGAGTGGGCGATCCTCGATCTGGCGATCCTGTCGGTAGGCGCGGTCACCGTCCCGATCTACGAAACATCGTCGGCCGAGCAGGTGCGTTGGGTGCTGACGGACTCCGGCGCGGTGGTGGCGTTCGCCGAAACCGACGCCCACGCCACGATGGTCACCGAGCTCACCGCCGACCTGCCCGAGCTGCGGCGCGTGCTGCAAATCGACGGTTCGGGTCCAGGCGCCCTTGAGCAACTCGAGCAGGATGGCGCGTCGGTCGACCCGGCCGAGCTGACTGCCCGCGTCGAGGCTTTGCGCAGCGAAGATCCGGCGACGCTGATCTACACCTCGGGCACCACCGGGCGCCCAAAGGGTTGCCAGCTGACCCATTCGAACCTGGTCTACGAAACCCGCGGCGCGAAGGCAGTTCTCCCGACACTGCTGCGCAAGGGCGAGCGGTTGCTGGTTTTCCTGCCATTGGCACACGTGCTGGCCCGCGCGCTCACGTTGTGCGCCTTCCACAACAAGGTTGTCGTCGGATTCACCAGCGACATCAAGAATCTGGTGCCGATGTTCGGAGTGTTCAAGCCGACGGTCGTGGTGTCGGTGCCCCGCGTGTTCGAGAAGGTGTACAACACCGCCGCGCAGAACGCCGCCAACGACGGCAAGGGCCGCATCTTCGAGATCGCCGCGCAGACCGCGGTCGACTGGAGCGAGGCGTCCGACCGCGGCGGCCCCGGGCTGCTGCTGCGGGCCAAACACGCCCTGTTCGATCGGCTGGTGTACCACAAGCTGCGCGCGGCGCTCGGTGGCGACTGCCGCGCGTCCGTATCGGGCGGCGCACCGCTGGGCGCGCGGCTGGGCCACTTCTACCGCGGCGTCGGCCTGACCGTCTACGAGGGCTACGGGCTGACCGAGACCAGCGCGGCGATCACTGTCAACCAAATCGGTGCACTGAAAGTCGGTACCGTCGGAAAGCTGTTGCCGGGCAACAGCATGCGCATCGCGGACGACGGCGAGCTGTTGATGCGGGGCGGCGTGGTGTTCCACGGCTACTGGCACAACGAGCAGGCCACCAGCGAAGCGATGGAAGACGGCTGGTTCAAGACCGGTGACCTGGGCGCGGTCGACGACGACGGGTTCCTGACGATCACCGGCCGCAAGAAGGAAATCATCGTCACCGCGGGAGGAAAGAACGTCGCCCCCGCGGTATTGGAGGACCAACTACGGGCGAACCCGCTGATCAGTCAGGCGATGGTCGTCGGGGATGCCCGCCCCTTCATCGGGGCGCTGATCACCATCGACCCCGAGGCATTCGACGGCTGGAAGCAGCGCAACAGCAAGCCCGCCGGAGCATCGGTGAGCGATCTGGACAACGATCCCGACCTGGTCGCGGAGGTGGACGCGGCCGTCAAACAGGCCAACTTGGCGGTGTCGCATGCGGAGTCGATCCGCAAATTCCGCATCTTGCCCGTCGACTTCACCGAGGACACCGGCGAGCTCACCCCGACGCTGAAGGTCAAGCGCAAGGTGGTGGCCGAGAAGTTCGCCCACGACATCGACGCGATCTACGCGAAGGACTAGCCGCGGATCAGGTCGGATAGCCGGGCGGCCAACGCATCCCATCGCCACTGCGCGGTGATCCAATCCCGTCCGGCGGCGCCCATCGCAGCGGCCCGATCGGGGTCAGCCAGCATCTCGGTGACGGCGTCAGCGATCTGACCCACCGAGCGGCCGTCGACGACCAGCCCAGTCTTGTTGTGCTGCACAGTTTCCGGTGCGCCGCCCGAGCAGCCGGCGATGACCGGGACGCCGGTTGCGGACGCTTCCAGAATTACGATGCCCAGCCCCTCCACGTCCAGGCCGGCGCCGCGGGTCCGGCACGGCATCGCGAACACGTCGGCCATCGCGTGGTAGGCGGGAAGTTCCGCGGCCGGGATCCCGCCGGTGAACGTCACGTGTTCGCTGACGTCGAGGCACTCAGCCAGTCGGCGCAGCGTTTCCAGATAGGGGCCGCCACCCGCGATCATCAGCGCGGCGCCATCCACTCGCTGCCGGATTGACGGCAGCGCGCGAATCAGCATGTCCTGACCCTTGCGCGGCACCAGCCGCGACAGGCACATCACCGTGGGCCGTTGTCCCAGACGGTAGCGGGCACGCAACTCGGCACGGCTTGACGGGTCGGGGCGGAACCGGTCGGTGTCCACCCCGGGCGGCAGGTGCTCGAGCGCGGCCTCCGGCCCGAACGCCGACGCGAACCGCCCTCGGGTATAGCGGCTGACGAAGGTGACGACGTCGCAGTTGTCACCGATGCGACGCAGCACCGACCGTGCCGCCGGCAGCATCGACCAACCCACCTCATGGCCGTGGGTGCTGGCCAGCACCCGAGATGCCCCGGCTTGACGGGCGCGTTGCGCCAACAGCGCCAATGGCGCGGCGGCACCGAACCACACGGTGTCGATGCCCTGCTCAGCGATCAGCCGGCGCATCCGGACGTCGACGGAGGGCGCGGGCAACATCAACGTCCCTGGGTGGCGCACCACCTGATAGCCCGCGGTTTGAGCATCGAAATCGTCTGCACCCTTCCACTGCGGCGCGTAGACCGTCATGGTGTGCTCCCCGGTGGCGGCCAGTCGAGTAACCAGCTCGACCAAATACGACTGGATCCCACCACGGCGAGGTGGAAAGTCGTTGGTTACCAGTAGGACCCGGGACACCTGCGTAGGTTAGCGGGTCACCCACTGCTGCCAGTCGGCGAGCACGCCCGCCATGTCGGTACCCAGGACGTCATGCACGGCGACGGACAGGTCGGTATGGCCGACACCACACGCCGCCCGGTAGAGGGCTCGCAGCGTCGCCGTCCCGCGGGTGTCGGCGACGAAACGCGCGAACCACCACGCCCTGTCGTAGGCCCGCGAACGCTGCGACCCCGGCGCATCAAGGTCGACGTCCGACGGCAACGCCGTCGGTAACGGCGTCGACTCGGGTAGCGGCGTGGCCGGCCGGGCGACGTAGTCGGCCACGCCTTCGGTCAGCCACCGGGGCGCATCCAGGGCAGTGTCGGCGCGTGCGGCATAGTGAAAAAGCTCGTGGCTCAACACGATTCGCAATGCCGGCTCGCTCATGCCCGCCGCCCCCGGCGCAAACACGATCCGCTGACCGATCGCGATCCGCCGGACCGGATCCACCCGGTCAGCGACGGCCACCGCCGCGATATCGGCCCACTGCGCCGGCGGCCCACCGCCGGCCTCGGTCTCGAACTGCGGCTGGGAGCCGGTAGCTACCACCGCGATATCGCGCGGCCAGTCGGTCCCCCAGAACGCCTCCACCGCATCGACGGCCTGACCGATGTTCGCCGCAACACGGCCGAGCAGGGCGTCTGACTGGGGGCCGCCGAGGTTGGTCATCCGCACGGTGCGGTCGGCGGTCACCATGATCCGCGGCGCTGGCGTGCCGACCGCCGCGGATGACGCGGGGCGGCCAGGTTGTGCGGGGGCGGTCCGTCCCTGGCCGACGACAGCGACGGCGGCGACGACTTCGGTGGCTAGTACGCAGGCCAGTAGCCAGCGCCGACGGTGAGACCGTCGGCGGTCAGTAGCGGCGGGCGTCGTAGATCGGGCCGGACGAAGTCATCGGCACCACCCGTACCGGCACGCCGTAGGTGGACGAGTGGACCATCAGGCCGTCACCGATGTAGAGCCCGGCATGGGATGCATCGGAATAGAAGGTCAGCACGTCACCGGGCTGCAGGTCCGACAGCGAGACCGGCTGCCCGCCGCGGGCCAGCGCCTGGCTGGAATGCGGCAGCGCGATGCCGGCCTGCTGGAATGCCCACATCACCAACCCGGAGCAGTCGAACCCGCCGGGCGCGGCGCCACCCCAGGAGTAGGGCGCACCGACCTGGGTCAGCGCGGCCTGGACAGCGATAGCGCCCTGGCCGCTACCGGGTCCTGCACCGAATCCAGGCCCGGGACCACCCGGCTGTCCGCCGCCCGGCGGTAACGCCTCTGGCGCGGGAGCGGCGGCGGCCATGGCCGCGGGCGGCGGGACCGGCCCGGGCGCGGCCAGCTCAGTGCGCTGGTTGGGGCTCAGCGCGATGTACTGCGACTTGACGATGGCGATCTGTAGCTGCAGCTGGCTCTGCTTGGACTGCAGACTCGCGCGCACCGCGGCGGCCTGCTCGGTCGCGGTCTTGGCGTCAGCGGCCGATTTCGCGGATGCCTTTTCGGCTTCGGCGGCCTGCTCGCGGCTGGCGCGGTAGTCGGCCATCTGCGCGCGCATCGCGGTGGACATCACTCGCTGCACGGCCAACTTGCCGATCAGCTGCTGGGGTGACTCGGCGGTGAAGATGGCATTCATGCCGTCGGTGCGACCACCCATGTACATCGCTGCCGCAAACTTGTCGATACCGGCCTGGAATGTTGCCAGTCTTGACTTCGCGGCATCGGCGGCGGCCAAGTCATCGGTGTGCTTTTTGTCGGCAGTCCGCTGCACGGCCAGCTTGTTGTTGAGGTCGAGCTGCGCGCTGTGCATCGCCTCGGTGGTCTGTTCAGCCTGCCGCGACAGCTCGCTGAGCTTTGCCATCGCGTCGTTCGCTGGGTCAGCCAGCACATTGCTGGCGGCAACTCCGGATAGGGCGATGCACCCAGCTATTGCTGCGACAGCAAAGCGGGTGGCTGCACGCAAACACACGCTGGCACCGTTATGCCCCAACCCCAAGATTTTTCATCCTTAAACCCGTCGGCGACGCAGCCGAGTCTGCTCTAGGTCTCAGATAGGTTACGAAACGGCATCGAGCTTGTCCAACTCTGGATGGTTAAGAAAACAGCCAGATTTCAACGCAACGCCGTTAGGCGACCCCGGGCCGCTGACGGTGAATCGGAACCAGCCGCAGTCTCGGGGCCAACCCCGCATCGGCGAGCACCTCTAGAGCCACGCGCTCATCCTCCAGCAAAGTTTCCGGTACCCCGAGTATCACGCTGACAACGCAGTCGCGGCAGCCGGCACCCCGCACCGCGCAGTCGTCACAGTCGATGACCACGGGTTCTCCCGGCTCGGGCGGGACTGCCGCCGTCCACTCAGTCTCATTGATGTGCGTCATCTGGCTGGTCCTTCCGGTCATGTGGTGGCCTTGTGGTCACGGTAACCGCGGGCACTGACATCTCTTGCCGGCCCAAGTTCGACCGCTTGGCAGGCGACGCGCCGCGGGAGAATCCGAGCGGTGTCGGTGCGACTGCCTAACGTCGCGGCTATGGGCGCGCCCGCTGCCGAGCAGCTGAGCCTCCCCGACCTGGACGGGGCTGCCGAAATACCGCTGCGCGAGACCACATTCGTGGTCGTGGACCTGGAGACCACCGGCGGGCGGATGAATGCTGGTGCCGGGACGGTCGCTGACGCCATCACCGAAATCGGGGCGGTCAAAGTTCGCGGCGGTGTGGTGCTCGGCGAATTCGCCACCCTCGTCGACCCGCAGCGCAGTATCCCGCCGCAGATCGTGCAATTGACCGGCATCACCACGGCGATGGTGTGCGATGCGCCGGCCATCGGCGCGGTGCTGCCGATGTTTTTTGAGTTCGCCCGCGGCGCGGTGCTGGTGGCTCACAACGCCCGATTCGACGTCGGATTCTTGCGGGCCGCCGCCGACCGCTGCGGTATCGGATGGCGGCGACCGCAAGTGCTGTGCACGGTTCAACTGGCCCGCCGGGTGCTCAGCCGCGAGGAGGCCCCCAGCGTGCGACTGGCCGCGCTGGCGCGGCTCTTCGCGGTCGCCAGCGAGCCCACCCACCGGGCGCTCGACGACGCGCGCGCCACCGTCGATGTCTTGCACGCGCTGATCGAGCGCGTGGGCAATCAAGGGGTGCACACGTATGCCGACCTGCGCTCGTATCTGCCCGACGTCACCCCGGCGCAGCGCCGCAAGCGGGTGCTGGCCGAAGGGTTGCCGCACCGCCCGGGGGTTTACCTGTTCCGCGGCCCCGCCGGTGAGGTGCTTTATGTCGGCACCGCAATTGACTTACGGCGCAGGGTAAGTCAGTACTTCAACGGCTCGGATCAGCGCGGCCGGATCAAGGAGATGGTCGCGCTGGCAAGTGCCGTCGAGCATGTCGAGTGCGCGCATGGGCTGGAAGCCGGTGTCCGCGAACTGCGGATGCTGAGCGCGCATGCCCCGCCGTACAACCGCCGATCGAGATTCCCGCACCGCTGGTGGTGGGTGGTGCTGAGCGCCGAGGCCTTTCCCCGATTTTCGGTGGTGCGAACGCCGCGCCACGACCGCGCGGTCGGCCCGTTTCGCTCGCGCGCCGACGCCGCCGACACCGCCGCCCTGCTTGCCCGGTTCACCGGCGTGCGCACCTGCACCAAGCGGCTGGCCCGTTCGGTGCTGCACGGCCCGGCCTGCCAGCAGCACGAGGTCTCGCCGTGTCCCGCTGGCCGTGATGTGACCGCTGGCCAATATGCCGCCGCGGTCGCCCGCGCCGCGGCGTTGATCGACGGCCTCGACAACGCTGCGCTAGCCGCGGCCGTCGAGCAGATCGCCGACCTTGCCCAGCGTCAGCGCTACGAGAGCGCCGCCCGGCTACGCGACCACACGGTGGCTGCGGTGGAGGTGCTGTGGCGCGGCCAGCGCCTTCATGCGCTGGCCGCGCAGGCGGAGCTGGTGGCCGCGGCCCCCGACGGCGACGGCGGCTGGCAGCTGGCGGTGATCCGCCACGGTCAGCTCGCCGCGGCCGGCAGTGCGCGCCGCGGGGTTCCGCCGATGCCGGTCGTCGACGCGATCCGGGCGGGCGCGCAGGTGGTCCTGCCCCAGTCCGCCCCGTTGGGCGGCGCATTGGTGGAGGAGACCGCGCTGATCGCGCGCTGGCTGGCCGCGCCCGGGGTACGCATTGTGTACGTCAGCGGCGGCGACGACGCGGTCGGCTGGTGTTCGCGGTTGGGATCCGCCGGGCCGTGGTCCGAGTGGGCCGCGTCGGCGCGCTCAGCGCGGGTGGCCGCCGAACAAGCCGTCACCACCCGCGACTCAGAGCTGCTGACCGAACCGCACCCATCGCGCGAGCAGCTGTTCGGCAGCGCCGCTGTCGATCGCGTCGGTGGCGCGGCTCAGCCCGTCTTCCCACGCCGGCAGCCACTCGGCGCGGCTGGATAGCCCGGTATGGGCGACGATCGCGCCCGCGGCGTTGAGCACGACGGCGTCGCGCACCGGGCCTTTGGTGCCGGCCAGCACCGAGCGCGCCGCCGCCGCATTGGCCGTCGCATCGCCACCCAGCAACTCGTCGAGATCAGCGCGGGCGAATCCGAATCCGGCGGGATCGAACTTCAGCTTGTCCACCGTGCCGGCTTGCACCCGCCAGATGGTGCTCGTCGTGGTGGTAGTCAGCTCGTCGAGCCCGTCGTCACCGTGCACCACCAGCACGCTGGACTGCCGCGCGGCGAAGACCCCCGCCATCACCTCAGCAAGCTCAGCGAACGCGCAGCCAACAAGCCCGGCTCGCGGCTGGCCTGGATTGGTAAGCGGCCCAAGCAAATTGAAGACGGTGGGTACACCGATCTCACGCCTTACCGCCGATGCGTGCCGATACGAGGGGTGAAACTGCGGCGCAAAGCAGAACCCGATCCCGACTTCGGCGACGCTGCGGGCGACGTCGTCGGGGCTCAGGTCGATGCGCACGCCGAGCGCTTCCAATGTGTCGGCTCCGCCGGCCAGCGACGACGCCGCCCGATTGCCGTGCTTGACCACCGGAACGCCGCTGGCGGCCACAACGATCGCCGCCATCGTGGACAAGTTGACGGTGTTGACGCCGTCACCGCCGGTACCGACCACGTCGACGGTGTCGGTCCCGATCTGCTCGGTGGGCAGCCGGCGGCCGTGCTTCAGCATCACGTCGGCCAGCTCGGCCACTTCTGCTGCGGTCGGCGCCTTCATCTTCAGCGCCACGGCGAAGGCCGCGAGCTGCGCCGGCGTCGCGGATCCGGTCATGATCTGCTCCATGGCCCAGCCGGCCTGTCCGCGCGGCAGATCCTGGCCCGCGGTCAAAACCTCGAGCACTCGCGGCCACGACAGCGCTGCTTCCGGGGGCCGCTGAGATGACCGGGACGATGACGCCGCCACACCGCCGATGGTCCCATGGTGGCCGGACGAGCGGCGCAGCCGGGCGCGGGACGGACATGAATTCCGCTCATCAATTTCCGCCCCGGGTAGAGGTCGACAACTACAAAGCGTCATACTTGCGGATGTGACGAGTGCGGTAGGGACCTCGGGTACTGCTATCACGGCGCGCGTTCATTCGCTTAATCGCCCCAACATGGTCAGTGTCGGCACCATAGTCTGGCTTTCCAGCGAATTGATGTTCTTTGCTGGGCTGTTCGCGTTCTACTTCACTGCGCGCGCGCAGGCCGGTGGCAACTGGCCGCCCGCGCCGACCGAGTTGAACCTCTACCAAGCCGTCCCGGTCACGCTGGTGCTGATCGCCTCGTCGTTCACCTGCCAGATGGGGGTCTTCGCCGCCGAGCGCGGCGACGTGTTCGGGCTGCGCCGCTGGTATTTGCTCACCTTTGCGATGGGATTGTTCTTCGTCCTGGGACAGGCCTACGAGTACCACCACCTGATGAGCCACGGCACGACCATCCCCAGCAGTGCCTACGGGAGCGTGTTCTACCTGGCCACTGGATTCCACGGCTTACACGTCATCGGCGGGCTGATCGCGTTCATCTTCCTGCTGGCCCGCACCACGATGAGCAAGTTCACTCCGGCGCAGGCCACCGCGTCGATCGTCGTCTCGTACTACTGGCACTTCGTCGACATCGTGTGGATCGCCCTGTTCGCCACGATTTATTTCGTCCGATGACCAGCGCGCGTAAGAACAGGAGTGCTCGGTTGAAGAGACTGGGGTTGACCCGATCGCTGACGGAGCGGGCGCGGCGTCGCCTGCGTCGCCGTTTGTCGGCCGGAATGCTGCTGTTGGTGGCCCTTTCGGCGGCCGGCGGGATGGCCGCCGTCTTGACCCCCACCCCCCAAGTGGCTGTCGCCGACGAGTCGTCTTCGGCGCTGCTGCGCACCGGCAAGCAGCTTTTCGACACCTCATGCGTGACGTGCCACGGCGCTAACCTGCAGGGCGTACCCGACCGGGGGCCAAGCCTGATCGGCGTCGGCGAGGCGGCGGTCTACTTCCAGGTATCCAGCGGCCGGATGCCCGCGATGCGCGGCGAGGCCCAGGCGACCCGCAAAGACCCGATCTTCGACGAGGCGCAGATCGACGCGCTGGGCGCCTATGTAGCAGCCAACGGCGGCGGCCCCACCGTGACGCGCAACCCCGACGGCAGCATCGCGATGCACTCGCTGCGCGGCGACGACATCGGCCGCGGCGGCGACCTGTTCCGGCTCAACTGCTCGTCGTGCCACAACTTCACCGGCAAGGGCGGCGCGTTGTCGTCGGGCAAGTTCGCGCCCGACCTGGAGCCGGCCAACGAGCAGCAGATCCTCAACGCGATGCTGACCGGTCCGCAGAACATGCCGAAGTTCTCCGACCGTCAGCTCTCCTTCGATGCCAAGAAGGACATCATCGCCTACGTGAAATCCGTTACGGAGGAACGTAGTCCGGGCGGCAACGGCCTGGGCGGGTTCGGCCCGGCCCCCGAGGGCATGGTGATGTGGATCATCGGGATGGTCGCCGTCATCGGCGCGGCGCTGTGGATTGGGGCACGATCGTGACCGACGACCCGAAAGGCACCGGGCAGCCCACCGATGCCGAATTGAACGCCATGTCGCGCGACGAGCTCGTCGCGCTCGGCGGCCGGATCGACGGTGTGGAGACCGTCTTCAAGGAGCCGCGGTGGCCGGTGGCCGGCACCAAGGCCGAAAAGCGCGCCGAACGCCTGGTGGCGATTTGGCTTTTGCTGGGCGGGCTTTTCGGGTTCGCACTGCTGCTGGTTTTCCTCTTCTGGCCGTGGGAGTACAAGCCGCATGGGGACCAGGGCAGCTTCGTGTACTCACTGACCACCCCGCTCTACGGCCTGACCTTCGGGCTATCTGTTTTGTGCATCGCCATCGGCGCGGTGCTTTTCCAGAAAAAGTTCATCCCCGAAGAGATTTCGATTCAGGACCGCCACTATGGCGCGGCCGGATCCGATGAGATCGATCGCAAGACCGTGGCCGCCAACCTGACCGACGCGTTGGAGGGTTCGACGCTGCGGCGTCGTAAACTGATCGGCCTGTCGCTGGGCGTCGGCCTCGGTGCGTTCGGGCTCGGCACGCTGGTGGCATTTGCCGGGGGCCTGATCAAGAACCCGTGGAAACCGGTGGTGCAGACCGCCGACGGCAAGAAGGCCGTGCTGTGGACCTCGGGTTGGACGCCACGTTTTCACGGCGAGACCATCTATGTGGCCCGGGCCACCGGCGAAAGTCTGGGAGCTCCGTTCGTCAAGATGCGCCCCGAAGACATCGATGCCGGCGGCATGGAGACCGTCTTCCCGTGGCGCGAGTCCGACGGTGACGGCACCACGGTGGAATCACACGAGAAGCTGACAGCCATCCTGACCGCCGTCCGTAATCCGGTGATGCTGATCCGTATCAAGCCCACCGATATGCAGCGGGTAGTGAAGCGCAAGGGCCAGGAGAGCTTCAATTTTGGTGAGCTGTTCGCCTTCACCAAGGTCTGCTCGCATTTGGGTTGTCCCTCATCGCTTTACGAGCAGCAGTCCTACCGCATCCTGTGCCCCTGCCACCAGTCGCAGTTCGACGCATTGCATTACGCCACACCGATTTTCGGGCCGGCGGCGCGCGCGTTGGCACAGCTGCCCCTCACCATTGACGCCGACGGATATCTAGTCGCCAACGGCGACTTCATCGAGCCTGTCGGACCGGCATTTTGGGAGCGCACAACATCATGAGTCCAAAACTGAGTCCTCCGAACATCGGCGACGTCCTGGCCCGTCAGGGTGAGGACGTCGACTCGCGTTATCACCCCTCGGCTGCGGTGCGCCGCCAGCTCAACAAGGTCTTCCCGACGCATTGGTCCTTCTTGCTCGGTGAGATTGCGATGTACAGCTTCATCATCCTGCTGTTGACCGGTGTCTACCTGACGCTGTTCTTCGACCCCTCCATGAACGACGTCACCTACAACGGCGTGTATCAGCCGCTGCGCGGCGTGGAGATGTCGAAGGCCTACGCGTCCACGCTCGACATCAGTTTCGAGGTGCGCGGCGGCCTATTCGTGCGCCAGGTCCATCACTGGGCCGCGCTGATGTTCTCCGCGGCCATCATGGTGCACTTGGCCCGGATCTTCTTCACCGGAGCGTTCCGGCGGCCTCGCGAGGCCAACTGGGTCATCGGTTCGCTGCTGCTGATCCTGTCCATGTTCGAGGGCTACTTCGGCTACTCGCTGCCCGACGACCTGCTGTCCGGTATCGGGCTGCGGGCCGCCCTGTCGTCGATCACGATGGGAATGCCCGTGATTGGCACCTGGCTGCACTGGGCCCTGTTCGGCGGCGACTTCCCTTGCGGCGGTGTGGGAAACGATTGCACCGCGGCGGGCTACATCATCCCCCGTCTGTACGCCCTACACATCCTGCTGATACCCGGAATCATCCTGGCCCTGATCGGCGCGCATCTGGCATTCGTGTGGTTCCAGAAGCACACTCAGTTCCCCGGCCCCGGCCGCACCGAACACAACGTCGTCGGCGTCCGGGTGATGCCGATATTCGCCGTCAAATCCGGCGCCTTCTTCGCGCTGTGCACCGGGATTCTCGGCCTGATGGGCGGCCTGCTGCAGATCAACCCCATCTGGAACCTCGGTCCCTACAAGCCATCCCAGGTCTCAGCAGGCAGCCAGCCGGACTTCTACATGATGTGGACCGAAGGTCTGGCCCGTATCTGGCCGGCGTGGGAGTTCTACATCGGGCACCACACCATTCCCGCAGTGGTCTGGGTCGGGATCATCATGGGCCTGATTTTCGCGCTGCTGACGATCTACCCGTTCCTGGAGAAGCGGTTCTCCGGTGATCGTGCGCACCATAATCTGCTGCAGCGCCCGCGAGATGTGCCGGTACGCACCGCGATTGGCGCCATGGCGATCGCCTTCTACATGGTGCTCACCCTGAGCGCGATGAACGACGTCATCGCATTCAAATTCCACATCTCACTCAACGCCACCACCTGGATCGGGCGCATCGGCATGATCGTGCTGCCACCGTTCGTCTACTTCATCACCTACCGGTGGGCGATCGGCCTGCAACGCAGCGACCGCGCGATCCTCGAGCACGGCATCGAGACCGGCATCATCAAACGACTGCCGCACGGCGCCTACATCGAACTGCACCAGCCCCTCGGGCCCGTCGACGACCACGGCCACCCCGTGCCGCTGGAATACCAAGGCGCCGCAGTGCCGGTGAAGATGAACAAACTCGGCTCCGCCGGCTCCCCCGGCTCGGGCAGCTTCCTGGTCGCCGATCCCGCCTCCGAGAACGCCGCGCTCTCCGAAGCCCACCACGCCGCCGAACAACGCGCCCTTACCGCACTGCGGGAGCACCAGGACGGCAGCAACGGCTCATCGAACGGCCAGAACGGCCACCACTAGCGGGCCGCTTCGGCGCTTATGCGGCCAGCGTGCGGCGTAGCTGCCGCACCTGTTGCCACGGGACCAACGGCATGCCCAGCGTGACGAGTCCGGCGATCCCGTAGCTGGTCCACGAGAAGGCATCGTGGCCGATGGCCATCAGGTAGGTTGCCAACGCAACAGCGAGCAGCGCCGCCCCCATGGTGCTCATCAGGGCGGCAGTGCCGCGCAGCCAGACGCGATCGACCGCTGCGTCCGACAGTGCCGGCCGTAACGTGGTCAGCCGCTCGGTGCGGCCCGGCTGACCCATGGTCGACTCGGGCGTGTGCCCGGACCTGATCGGCCGCCCACTGCCTGTGCGTGCCTGCGCTCTGGCCGACCGCGCGACTGGCCCGTCCCGAATGGTGTGCCGGGCGCGCAACAACATCGGAATCGCCGCCAGGATAACCAGCGCGGAAATGACGATGATGGCGTAGAGCACCGACGAGGTATGCGGATTGCCGCGCGAGTTGTGGAAGCCCCGGCCGAGGTCCATCAGCGCAACGATCGCGGCCACGCTCATCCCCACCAACGCCAGCCAGACGGCGGCGCACGACCCGACCAGGATGCGATCGGCGGTAGCCGGCGTGACCCTCGCGCGTGTGCCCCAGACCTCGGACTCCCGGTCGGCCATTAACAGTTGGCCTGCGGTTGGTTGTTCTGGTTGGACGACAACACGGTGCCGTCACTGCTGGTGATCGAGCAGTTGAGCCTGCTCAACCGCAGCAGGCTGGTCGCTTCAATCGAACCGACCTCGGACTGCGAGATCGGCGTGAGTGTGATCGTCCACGGGATGTACTGGTTGGCGAGGACCCTGCGGGTTCCAGAAGCGTCGGTGTAGGTGATGGTGATCTGGTCGAAGGGTGCCTTGGTGCCGGTCACCGAATAGGTGACCTGCTTAGGTGCGGCCGGAGCGCTGGGCGGCGCAGGTGCCGGGGGTGGCGCCGGCGCCGGCGCTGGCGCGGGTGCCGGCGCCGGGGCGGGTGGCGGCGGCGCCTCGCTGGTTGGCGGCGGAGGTGGCGGCGGCGCCTCGCTGGTCGGCGGCGGAGGCGGCGGAGGCGCCGCGCTGGTGGGCGGCGGAGCCGGCGCGGGCGGCGGTGTGGTGACGATGATCTCGTCCTGCGGCGGCGGGGTCGACGTGGTCGAGGTGCCGGGCGTCGCCAGCTTGTTGGTGTCGGTGCGGACGAACAGCAGCGACACCGACACCACCAGGGTGACCGCCGCGACGATCGCGGCAATGCCGACGATCCACGGCCAGCGTGCGGTTGTCGCCGGCTCGTCGTGACCTGCGTCACCGTAGTTGTCGTAGTCGTAGAGGTCCAGCTCGGCAGGCACATATGGGCCGCTGCTGAAGTGTTCGGACTCCGGGGCGGAGTAGGCGCGGGAATAGACATCGGTCTGGCCCGTCTGGCCGTCCGCGTCGGCCTGCCCCGCTGCCCCCTCACCGAATTCGCTGCCGCCGTGCTTGAATTCGGTGTCGCCTTCGCTGGGCTCGACGCCGGGTTCTAGTTCTTCGGACTCCGGTCCTGGTGGATTGGGCCCGCTCATGCCTGCCTGTCCTGTCCGACTACTTCACCGGCGCGCGCAGCACCGGGGCTGTGTTGTTGACCGCGCGCTCCGATGTTCCTCATGGTGCCTGGCGAAACCCTACCCAACGGGTACCTGCGCGGCATTCTCGGTGAATGGGTCACGGACCAACTGATGCCCTTATTGTGACCTTCGCCGAGGCCTGCTAGTGCTGCTCCGGCCCGAGGTAGTACTCGAAGACCAAGCCGGCCGCCGAACTCAGGATGAATACAACCCCGGCGCCAATCAACCAGGGCAGCCACAACGCAATCCCGACCGCCGCGACCGAGCCCGACAGCGCGATCAGAATCGGCCACCAGCTGTGCGGGCTGAAAAAACCCAGTTCGCCTGCGCCGTCGCTGATCTCGGCGCCTTCGTAGTCCTCGGGCCGGGTGTCGAGCCGACGGGCCACGAAGCGGAAGAACGTTGCCACGATCAACGCCATACCACTGGTCAGCGCCAGTGCGGTGGTACCTGCCCACTCGATACCGCCGGTGGCGAACAAGCTGGTCAACACGCCGTAGAGCACAGTGCAGAAGACGAAGAACGCCGCCACGAATTCGAACAACCTTGCTTCGATATGCATGGCGGCTTCCTACTTACTCGCTTGCGGCGCGTGCTCACCGCGGCGGGTGTCGAACGGATGAGTGGTGACCGCGACCGGCGACTGGGCGATCGACAGCAAGGCCTGGGCATTGGTCTTCCCGGCGATCCGCTGCTGCAGGTAGGCCTTGAAGTCGTTGGGCTGCACCACTCGGACCTCGAAGTTCATCATCGAGTGATAGGTGCCACACATTTCAGCGCAGCGACCCACGAATGCCCCGGTCCTGTTGATATCGGAAACCTGGAAGACGTTCACCGAGTGGTTGGCCACCGGGTCGGGCATCACGTCGCGCTTGAAGAGGAACTCCGGAACCCAGAACGCGTGAACGACGTCAGCCGAAGCCAGCTGGAACTCGATCCGCTTGCCGGCCGGCAGCACCAGTACCGGGATCTCGGTGCTGGTCCCCACCGTCTCGACCTTGTCGAAGTTCAGGTAGGTGCGGTCCTCTCGGTTGAGTCCACGCACCGGGCCAACGAGTTCTTCACCACGCGCGTCTTTGCCCTCGGGCTTGGAGACCATCGCCGCTTTACGGGCCGGGTCGGCTCCGTCGTAGCGCAGCGTGCCGTCCTTGAAATCGACCTTCTGGTAACCGAACTTCCAGTTCCACTGGAACGACGTGACATCGACGACGACCTCCGGGTCGGACGCCAGGTGCAGCATCTTCTCCTGCACCACCACGGTGAAGTAGAACAGCACCGAGATGATCAGGAACGGTGTCACGGTCAGCACCAGCTCCAGCGGCATGTTGTAGCCGAACTGGCGGGGCAATTCAGTGTCGGTGGCCTTCTTGCGGTGAAACGCGCTCGACCAGAAGATCAGGCCCCAGACGATGACGCCGACCACTAGCGACGCGATCACTGCGCCGATCCACAGCTGCCGGTTGTAGTCGGCCTCCGGGGTGATGCCTCTCGGCCAACCCAGGGCGAAGACCTCCGACCAACTGCATCCGCTGAGCGTGACCGCCAGCATGCCCAGCACGCCGGCCAGTACCACCAGCCGAAGCCGACGGGAGCCTGCGGAGCGGCTTCCCAACAATCCCTGCGAACGGCCTGGTCCGCGAGGTGTCACCGTGGCGCCTCCTGAATCACAAGCTGAACCGACAGCAAGCATGTCGAATACTACGCAGCGTAGACCACGCCGCGTAGTGAAGCCGTGCCGGAGTCCCCGCGTCGGGCGCCGGCCCGCCAGCTGACCCGTGACCTGCGGCAGCGCCGGCCCTAGCGCGTTGCGGCATACTTGTCGCGATGTGTGGACTGCTGGCCTTCGTGAGCGCTGCGGCCGGCGGCGATGCTTCGGGCTCTTCGGGCAGGGCCCTTGATACGGCCGATGCCGTCGCACGCGCATCCCACCTGATGCGCCACCGCGGACCCGACGAGCCGGGCACCTGGGCCGATCCTGCCGGGACTGTCGTGTTCGGTTTCAACCGGTTGTCCATCATCGACATCGAGCACTCGCATCAACCGTTGCGATGGGGGCCGCCGGAAAGCCCGGGCCGCTATGAGTTGGTGTTCAACGGCGAGATCTACAACTACCTGGAGCTGCGGGCGGAGCTCGCCGAGCGCCACGGCGCCGTCTTCGCCACCGACGGCGACGGTGAGGCCATCGTCGCCGCCTATCACTATTGGGGCGCTCACGCCCTGACACGACTGCGGGGCATGTTCGCATTCGCGCTGTGGGACAACGTTGCCGGCGAATTGTTCTGCGCCCGCGACCCTTTCGGCATCAAACCACTGTTCATGGCGACCGGGACCGGCGGCACCGCGGTGGCCAGCGAAAAGAAGTGCCTACTGGACCTGGCCGACCTGATCGGGTTTGACACCGCAATCGACGTGCGCGCTGTGCAGCACTACACGGTGCTGCAGTATGTGCCCGAACCGGAGACCCTGCACCGCGGCGTGCGCCGGCTCGAGTCCGGCTGTTATGCGCGGATTCGCCCCGGCACGGCCGCACCGGAGACCACGCGCTACTTCGTTCCGCGCTTCACCGCGACGCCGATCACCCGGGACACCGAGCAGGCCCGCTACGACGAGATCACCGCGGTCCTGGAGGACTCGGTGGCCAAGCACATGCGCGCCGACGTCACGGTCGGCGCCTTCTTGTCGGGCGGCATCGACTCGACGGCGATCGCGGCCCTGGCCATCCGGCACAACCCCCGGCTGATCACGTTCACCACCGGGTTCGAGCGCGAGGGATTCTCTGAGATCGACGTCGCGGTGGCGTCGGCGGAGGCGATCGGCGCGCGGCACATCGCCAAGGTGGTCGCTCCCGACGAGTTCGTCGCCGCCTTACCCGAAATCGTCTGGTATCTCGACGAACCGGTGGCCGACCCTGCGCTGGTGCCGCTGTTCTTCGTCGCCCGTGAGGCGCGAAAACACGTCAAGGTAGTGCTCTCCGGGGAAGGCGCCGACGAGCTTTTCGGCGGCTACACCATCTACCGGGAGCCGTTGTCGCTCAAGCCCTTCGACTACCTGCCCGGGCCGCTACGGCGTTCGGTGGGCAAAATATCCAAGCCGCTGCCGGAGGGCATGCGCGGCAAGAGCCTGCTGCACCGCGGCTCGCTGACACTCCAGCAGCGCTACTACGGCAACGCCCGCAGTTTCTCGGACGCGCAGTTGCGCGACGTGCTACCCGGGTTCCGCGACGACTGGACGCACACCGACGTGACGGCACCGCTGTATGCCGAATCAGCGCACTGGGACCCGGTGGCGCGCATGCAGCACATCGACCTGTTCACCTGGTTGCGCGGCGACATTCTGGTCAAGGCCGACAAGATGACGATGGCCAATTCGCTGGAACTGCGGGTGCCGTTTCTGGATCCCGAGGTGTTCGCGGTCGCATCCCGGTTGCCCGTGCAGGCCAAGATCACCCGCACCACCACGAAATACGCGCTGCGGCGCGCGCTGGAGCCCATCGTCCCGCCGCATGTGCTCAACCGGCCGAAACTGGGCTTCCCGGTGCCTATTCGGCACTGGCTACGGGCCGGCCCGCTGCTGGAGTGGGCGCATGAAATGCTGAACGCATCAACAGCCGACCATCTGATCGACGTCGACGCTGTCCGCCGGAT
Source organism: Mycobacterium sp. (assembly GCA_035314925.1). Classification (GTDB taxonomy): domain Bacteria; phylum Actinomycetota; class Actinomycetes; order Mycobacteriales; family Mycobacteriaceae; genus Mycobacterium. The sequence continues at coordinate 20,809 of DATFYT010000073.1, forward strand.
GTTGGACGAACACCGTTGCGGCACAGCGGATCACAGTCGCAGGCTGTGGACGCTGCTCATCTTCATGCTGTGGCACGCGATCTTCGTCGAGCACAGCGTGGTGCCGCAGATCAGCGAGCCGCAGTACCCGGTGCAGCTCTAGGCCAGTACGGCACCGATCTCGGCGGCAGCGTCGTCGCCATAAGCATCCGCCAGGCGCGTCTTGGCGACCTCGCGGTCCCACTTCCACTCCTGAGTCCCGGTCGACTCCAACACCAACACCGCGACCAGCGAACCGAGCTGCGCCGAACGCTCCAGGCTGAGACCACCGCTGCGTCCGGTCAGGAAACCGGCCCGGAATGCGTCGCCGACGCCGGTGGGGTCGGTTTGGCTGTTCTCGGGCACCACACCGAGGTGCACCGTCGCCCCGTCGCTGTCCACGATGTCGACGCCCTTGGCGCCGAGTGTGGTCACCCGCAGGCCAACCTTGCCCAGCACATCGGACTCCGACCAGCCGGTCTTCGACAGCAACAGCTCCCACTCGTAATCGTTCGTGAACAAGTACGCGGCGCCGTCGATGAGCTTGTTGATCTCGTCACCGGACAGCCGGGGCAACTGTTGCGACGGGTCGGCGGCGAAAGCCAGGCCGAGCTTGCGGCACTCCTCGGTGTGCACCACCATCGCGTCCGGGTCGTTGGCGCCGATGATGACCAGGTCCGGCTTTCCCAGTGACGAGACGACGTCGGCCAGCTTGATGTTGCGGGCCTCAGACATCGCGCCCGGGTAGAACGACGCGATCTGAGCCATGTCCTCGTCGGTGGTGCAGACGAAGCGCGCGGTGTGCGCGGTTTTTGAGATCAGCACGTGGTCGGTGTTGACGCCGTGAGCCTGCAGCCATTGGCGATAGTCGTCGAAGTCGTCGCCGGCCGCCCCCACCAGCGCGACGTCGCCACCGAGCACGCCGATTGCGTAGGCGATGTTTCCGGCCACGCCGCCCCGATGAATGACCAGGTCGTCCACCAGGAAGCTCAGCGACACCTTCTGCAGATGCTCGGCCAGCAGGTGCTCCGAAAACCGACCCGGAAACCGCATCAAATTGTCAGTGGCAATAGAGCCGGTCACCGCGATCGTCACGAAAAATCCACCCTTCGTTTCATAAGTTCGGCTAGCTAAGCGTACCCACGCTTGTGGCTGCCTCTGCAGGGCGGGCCGAGGCCCGCTAGCCTCTCCTACGAGAACCTCGCGGCGCCGTTCGTGATCCAGCCCGCTATCTCCAGGAGAAACAGCCCATGCCCGGTCCGTATTCGCCGAACCACCGTTTCGGCATCGACGGACCGCCGTTCACCGATCCCCATCCCAGCCAGCCCATCCCCGGCCAGCAGGCGGCACCGCCGTCGGCCGCCTATCCGGGGCTGCTACCACCACCGGTGCAGTACCCGAAACGCCGCCGTCGACGGCTGGTCCTAGGCATCCTGCTGGCGTTGGTCCTGGTCACCGGGTTGGTCGTAGCTATTCTGCACGGCTCACACAGCCGCCCGACCACCGCGACGATCTCGGACGCCACCGCCAAAACAGCGATCCAGCGCTACCTGGATGCCCTCGAGCACCGCGACATCGACACCATCGCGCGCAACGCGCTGTGCGGCATCTACGACGCCGTGCGAGACCGGCGCTCGGATCAAGCGCTGGCCAAACTGAGCAGCGAGGCGTTCCGCAAGCAGTTCACCGAGGCGCAGGTGACCTCGATCGACAAGATCGTTTACTGGTCGGACTACCAGGCCCAGGTGCTGTTCAGCATGCGCGTCGAACCTGGCACCGGTAGCGCCCCACGCGAACAGGTGCAGGGGATCGCCCAGTTGCTTCTCCAGCACAACCAGGTGCTGGTGTGTTCCTACGTGCAGCGAACGGCGGGCAGTTACTAGACGCCGGGTACCTGCGTCAGTTGAAGGAGTCGCCGCAGGCGCACGAGCCGGTGGCGTTCGGGTTGTCGATGGTAAAGCCCTGCTTCTCGATAGTGTCGACGAAGTCGATGGAGGCGTCCTGCACGTAGGGGGCGCTCATCCGGTCGACGGTCAGCGTCACGCCGCCGAAATCCGCGGTCAGGTCGCCGTCGAGCGCGCGGTCGTCGAAGAACAAGTTGTAACGCAGGCCCGCGCATCCCCCGGGCTGAACTGCGATACGCAGCGCCAGGTCGTCGCGCCCCTCCTGCTCCAGCAGTGACTTCGCCTTGGCTGCCGCGGCGTCGGTCAAGATCACACCGTGAGTGGTCTTGGCGGCTGACTCGTCCTGAACAGTCATTGCGTCTCCCTTTAAGTGCCTACAAGCCTAAATCGTTCTCGGGTCGGTTTCGTTCACTGCGGTGTCGCCCCTGCTGAAAAAACCCACCTCTTCAAAGGTACCTTGTTCAGCCGCTATTCCCGAGTCGCGCCGCCACATGAGAGGCCAGGCCCATGAGCTGGTTGGCAGCATCGGCCAGAGCCAGCCGCACCGAACCGGCGTGATCGGCGATCGCGAACGCCGCCAGAATTCCCGCCGATCGCAGCGCCAGCCGGTCGAGCTCTACCTGGCCGGCCATCACCAGGATCGGTACTCGCCGCGGTCGCACCGCCTCGGCCAGCGCGCCGACCACCTTGCCGTGCAACGACTGCTCGTCAAACCGGCCCTCACCGGTGATCACCAGGTCAGCGGCGGCAATGTCATCAGCCAATCGCGTGTGCTCGGCGATGATCGATGCACCCAATTCACACCGGCCACCCAGTGCGAGCAGCGCCGCCCCGATGCCGCCGGCCGCCCCCGCGCCCGCTTGCGCGCTGACCGGCCGCCCAGCGGCTGCGTCCAGCTCACCGGCCCAGCCGGTGAGCCGCCGTTCGAGCGCCGCCACGGTGGCTGGGTCCGCTCCCTTCTGCGGACCGAACACCTCCGCCGCCCCCCACGGCCCGAGCAGCGGGTACTCGACGTCCGAGGCCGCGATCAGCTCCACGCCGGCAAGCCGCTGCTGTCCTGCAGTAAGGCCGCCGAGCTCGTCGACCAATGCGCGGCCGCCGTCGGTGCTGGCGGTGCCGCCTAAGCCGACCACGATCCGCGCGGCGCCCGCCTGCAGGGCGGCGGCGATGAGCTGTCCAACTCCCCTGCTGTGGGCGGACAGTGCCGTTTGCGGCGTCGGTGGGCCACCGAGGCGGGCCAATCCGCAGGCCTGCGCACATTCCAGGTATGCCGTCGCAGACTCGGGATCCAGCACCCATTCGGCCTGCACGTCTTCGTCCAGCGGACCGGATACCTCGAAGTGCCGCCGCTCCCCCAACCGGCTGGCCAGCACGTCGACGAAGCCCGGGCCACCGTCGGATTGCGGCGCGATGATGAACTGGTCGTCCGGGCGCGACCGGTTCCAGCCCGTCGCGATCGCGGCGGCGGCCTCGACCGCGGTCAGGCTGTCGCCGTAGCAATCGGGGGCAACCAGCACCCGCAGGGTCGCGGGCACACGGTCCGCGGCGGGTGCGACACCGCCGACGTCAGAGGCCGACCCGCTCATTTCAGCCAGCGTAGGGCCCACGGTGGGGACGTGCACCCATCCCGGCCGTGTACCGGAGACCCCCGCTGCGAAGTAACCTGGCGAGCGTGAAACTGCTTGGTCGTAGAAAAGACGAGAACACGGCCAGCGCCGCCGGTGACCAGGATGATGCGCAGACACCGGCGGACGGCGAGTCGACGCTCTCGTCCGAGTCACAGTCGTCCCGGGGTTCGCAAAAAACCGCCCCCAAGGGACGGCCAACACCGAGCCGCAGCGCCGCCGCCCGGCGCAAGGGCCCGGTCGCGCCGGCCCCGATGACCTCTGCCGAGGCCCGGGCGCGGCGAAAGTCGTTGGCGGGACCCAAGCTCAGCCGTGAGGAACGCCGCGCTAACAGTGCAGTGCGTCGCGCCGAAATGGCGGATCGACGGGAGCGCATGATGACCGGCGACGAGCGCTACCTACTGACGCGCGATCAGGGCCCGGTCCGCCGGTTCGTCCGCGACTTGGTGGACGCCCGCCGCAATGTGCTCGGGCTGTTCATGCCTTCGGCCCTGATGTTGCTGTTCATCATGTTCGCCGTGCCGCAATTGCAGCTGTACATCTCACCGGCGATGCTGGTGCTGATGGGTGCCATGATGCTCGACGGAATCATTCTCGGCCGCAAGGTCGCCAGGCGGGTCGACGAGAAGTTTCCGGACGACACCGAAAGCCGTTGGAAGCTTGGGCTTTACGCAGCCAGTCGAGCTTCCCAGATGCGCCGGATGCGCGCACCCCGGCCGCAAGTCAAGCACGGCGCCAGTGTCGAGTAAGCGCCACCTGAAGAAGCCCTCGCATGGCGACCCGCTGCGCCCGGCTGCGCCGCGCTTGCGATCGCCATGGGGTGTTTGATCGGCCGTGCGGACCCTGGTGCTCGGCGGGATCAAGTCGGGCAAGTCGCGCTGGGCGGAGGCGGCCATCGCCGAGTCGCTGGGACCGGTTGAGCCCGTGCAGTACCTGGCGACGGGATCGGTAGCGGACACCGACCCGGCCTGGTTGCGACGGATCGCCCAGCACCGCGATAGGCGCCCCGGGCACTGGTCAACTGTGGAAAGCGATGACATCCCAACACAATTACGCCAGTCGGTAGCACCCACCCTCGTCGATGATGTGTGCGGCTGGTTGACCGCCACTTTGGACCGCCGTGGCTGGGAAAACGGCTCGGTGTCGGCGGACGTCGATGAGATGCTCGACGCCGTGGCCTCGTTCAATTTGCCGCTGGTCCTGGTCAGCCACGAGGTTGGGCTGACCATCGTGGCCGCGACGGTATCCGGCCGCCGGTTCACCGACGAGTTGGGCGCGCTCAACCAGCGGCTGGCCGCGGTTTGCGATCGAGTGGTGCTGATGGTGGCCGGGCAGCCGTTGCAGATCAAGCCGCCGAGGATCTGATGGTGTTTCCGCCGGTAGTGCCACCCGATACGGACGCCGCTGCGGCGGCCCGGACCCGCCAGGACACGCTGACCAAGCCGCGCGGCGCCCTGGGCCGCCTCGAGGACCTGTCAGTCTGGGTCGCATCGTGTCAAGGCCATTGTCCGCCAAAGCAATTCGAGCGAGCTCGGATTGTGGTTTTCGCCGGCGATCACGGGGTCGCCCGATCGGGGGTGTCGGCCTACCCGCCGGAGGTCACCAGCCAGATGGTTGCCAACATCGCCGCCGGCGGCGCCGCGATCAACGCGCTGGCTGACGTCGCCGGCGCGACGGTGCGCGTCGCCGACCTGGCGGTCGACGCTGACCCGCTGTCGGAGCAGGTCGGTGCGCATAAGGTACGGCGCGCCAGCGGCGACATCAGATGCGAGGATGCGCTGACCCACCAGGAGACCGTGGACGCGATTGACGCCGGCCGGCAGATCGCCGATCAGGAGGTCGATTCCGGTGCAGATCTTCTCATCGCCGGCGATATGGGCATCGGAAACACCACCGCGGCAACGGTTCTGACCGCGGCGCTGACGGGTATCGAGCCGGTTGCGGCGGTCGGCTATGGAACCGGGATAGATGACGCCGGGTGGGCCCGTAAAACGGCGGCCGTGCGTGATGCACTGTTCCGCGCCGAGCCGGTGGTATCCGATCCGGTGGCGCTGCTCCAGCGTTGCGGCGGCGCCGATCTGGCGGCGATGGCCGGCTTCTGCGCGCAGGCCGCCGTCCGGCGTACGCCGTTGCTGCTGGACGGTATGGCGGTGACGGCTGCGGCCCTGATCGCCGAGCGCCTGGCGCCCGGCGCCCGGCTGTGGTGGCAGGCCGGTCACCTGTCGACCGAACCGGCGCACGCGCTGGCCCTGGCCCAGCTCGGGCTGGATCCCATCGTGGACCTGCGCATGCGGCTGGGCGAGGGTACCGGCGCGGCAGTGGCGTTACCGGTGCTGCGGGCCGCGGTGGCCGCGTTGACGTCGATGGCCACCTTTGACAGCGCGAACGTCTCCGACCGCCCCCTCTCGTCATCGTGATCCGCTCGCTGGCAACGGCTTTCGCGTTCGAGACGGTCGTCCCGCTGCCCGGTACGTCGGATCGACTGCTAGGCGGCGGCGCGATGACCGCGCTGCCGATCGTCGGCGCGGCGCTCGGTGCGCTGGCAGCGGCCGTGACATGGACGAGCGGGCTGGCGTTCGGCTCGGGTAACCCGCTGACCGGCCTGCTCGCGGTGGCGGCGCTGCTGGCGGCGACTCGGGGCCTGCACATCGACGGTGTGGCCGACACCGCCGACGGTCTGGGCTGCTACGGGCCGCCGGACCGCGCGCTGCAGGTGATGCGCGACGGGTCGACCGGACCGTTCGGGGTGGCCAGCGTGGTGTTGGTGATCATGCTGCAGGGGTTGGCTTTTTCGGCGCTGGGCGCGGCCGCCATCGTCGTCGCCGTTTCCGCCGGCCGGGTGGCCGCCGTGCTGGCCTGCCGCCGGTCGCTGCCGGCGGCGCAGGGCAGCACGCTGGGCGCCCGGGTCGCAGGTTCCCAGTCCGCGCCTGTGGTCGCGGCCTGGGTCATCGTGCTGCTCGCGGCGGCTCTGGCCGCAGATCGGCAGCTGTGGCAGGGGCCGGTGGCGGTGCTGGTCGGGCTCGCCTGCGGCACGGCGCTGATCGGGCACTGTGTACGCCGTTTCGGCGGTATCAGCGGCGACGTGCTCGGTGCCGCAATCGAATTGACCACGACCGTGAGCGCCCTGACGCTGGTCGGATTGGCCCGCTTCGGCTGACGGCACAGTTGGGTTGCCGAGTCAGGCGCCGCACGAGACTAGAATCGGCAGCGCTTAGCAAGATAGGTGGGGTCGATGTGGGCCAGTTCAGTGGTGGGCCGTCTGGGCAGCAGGGGTCGGTCGAGCCGATAGCCCGTGCCATTCACGAGCGCTGGCGCCAAGAAGCGATCGCCAAAGGTGAGACAGCGCCGACGTGGCAGGACCTCGACGAGTCCCGCAAGAATTCCAGCCGCGACCAAGCGGGCCACATCCCTATGCACTTACGCGAGATTGACTGCGTCGTTGCGCCGCTACGTGGCCGGGAGACAACGGATTTCACCTTCACCGACTCAGAAATCGAACTGCTCGCCATCGCCGAGCACGCGCGCTGGAACCATGAGCGCATCGCTGATGGCTGGGCGCTGGCTGAGAAGAAGAACGTCGAACGGAAGGAAACTCCATATCTGCTGCCGTGGAAGCAGCTGAAGGAACGCTATCCCGACATCGCGGAATTAGACGCTGTTTTTATCAGGGCGATGCCGGCCATTCTCGCTTCGGCGGGGCTGCAGATTATCCGCAAACCACCCGGCGGCCTGGTCCGCGACGCGGAATGACGGCTGCGCCCCGCATTTCAGCCCGAGTCATCGGCTTCGATGCCATCATCTTTACTGCGCCTCAAGCAGGAGGGAAGGTCGAATGCAACGCACCGTCGCACCTTCCCGTTCGTTGCGAGCCACGCTCTTAGCCGTTGCGCTGATACTGCTCGGGTGGCTTTGCCTCCTGGCGGCAAATCCCGCGGCAGCCGACAAGCTGCCCACCTGGTTGAGCTGGTTCGGCCGGCCTGGGTCATCGGTGACGATCGCCATCGTGGCTACTGTGCTGGTCGCGCTGTGCGTGTTGAGCTTTCGTTCGCTGAGTGCCCGCCGGTCAGGAAACGTTCCGGTCGCGGTCGTGGCCGGCCTCGCCGCGACAAGCGCCGTGCTGGGCTTCAGCTCGTATTGGAGCTGTCACAATGCCACGCATCCGGTCTTCTTCCAGCCACTGATCTGGACCGTCTCGTTAGTCAAAGGCGGCGTGAGCGATTTCTCGTTGGGCGGTCCGCTGGGCGGGCACGTCTGCCCCACCCCCACCCCGGACGCGTTGTGGGTTGCACGGCTCGCCGCGCTCGGCGCGATTTTCACCGGCCTCGCCGGTGTGGTGATCGCGTTGTTCCGATCACAGGTCGATCGACTGCGGGCCAACCTCGCCACATCTGTCACCGCGGTCATTGGGATCGACGGCGAAACCCGGTCCATGGTCAGTGCGATCGCGAGCACGCTGAACCGCCCGAGCACACTGGTCGTCGTCGCCGGCGGCCTCGACGATCCCGGTGTGCAGGAGGCCAGAATCCACGGCGGCCGGGTGGTCACGGTCGACTTCAACGCCCCGGATGCGCTCAAGTCGCTGTGGCTGTGGCGCAACCTTGAGCGGCTCTATTTGATGTCGGCCGATCCGCCGACCAACCAGTTATGGCTGAACACGATCACGCGGGGCCTCTCTGCGGTCGGCCACAAGCGGCGGCTACCGCTCACCGTGCGGATAGATGATCCGTGGCAAGCCGAGGCGTGGCGCGCTGAGCAGCTCGGTGGATCGGACACCAGATGGGCGGCCGACGCCGTCGGGAAATACGAGGTAACCGCCCGCTGGCTACTAGAGAACATTATTGCGACCGCCAGCGTCGAGCATGTATTAGTCTGTGGCACATCGGAATTGACGCTGGCGCTGTGCGCTGATCTCACTCGTCGCAAGCTGGAAGACGACTACTACTCCGCACCGGGCGGGACGGCTTTGCCTGCACTGAATCTGGTTGGCGCGGACGCCGAAGAGTATCGCGAGGACCATGAATTCCATCGCCGGCAGGTCGGGTTCTTGTCGACCGGGCCGACTATCGACGCCACAACGCAGCCACCGACCGTGTCGGTCTTGATGCGCATGATCGGCGAGAGCGACGCTCCCAACAACGCCGTGATATTCGTCGACAACACACACGGACCGTCTACCGCAAGGTCGATCGGTACGAGGCTGGCTGCGCGTTATCCGACTATGCCCATTTACATCTGGGACAACGACGCTCAGATGGCCGAGGACCCGTTGCCCATCGTCGGTCGGCTGCGAACTTACCGACTGGCGCTCGACATTCCCGAGGGACAAGCCCAGGACATGTGGGAACGTGCGGCAGAGCTGATTCACCAGCGCTACGTCGCCGGCATCGAACCGGAACCGAACCCTCCCCCTGCAAGGTTGCCGTGGAAAGATCTTGATCCGTTCTACCGAGGGTCGAATCGGCGTCTGGTCCGCAATGCGCTGTGGATGGTGGAGCGGATCGCCGAACACACTTGGAATACCTGGGGCAGCCCACCGCCGCCACTGAGCGTCCAGGATATGGCTGGACTGACGCCATTGCAACGGCTGGCGCGCATGGGCTTTGACCGCGAGGCCGCGATGAAAATGGCCAAGGCGGAACACGAGAACTGGTGTCGCTACTATCGCCGCCATCACTGGAAGTACGGCGCAGTCCGTAACGATGAACACCGAATCCACAACAAGCTCGTTGAATGGTCCGTGGTCGAAGCCAACGAGGATCTGCTCAACACCGCGCTCGAGAGTCTGGCCACGACCCTGTGGAGCCTGCGCCAGCTCGGTTATCGGTCACGTCCGGTGTGGCAGCAGTTCACCCGGGTCGGAACGGTCAATGCCGAACAGCGAAACACACCCTGGACGTGGACGTCGGGATCGGGTCAGACCATGCAAGCCGACGCCGGAGACTGGCAGGTGCAGGCGGATGGGGCCACGTGGTCGGTGCGCGACGACATCTTCCAGGCCAGCTATGAGCACGTCGAGGGCAACCAATGGCGAAGTCGCGGCCATGTTTCCGCTCGACCGGCGGAGCCGGGCGAGACGATCACCACCCTGGAGGGACCAACGACCGCCTCCGACGGCGACTGGGTGGTGCGAGGCACCGACGGTGAGGAATGGCCCGTTCCCGCCTCACAGTTCGCGGAGCGGTATACCGCCGACTAACCGGGCTACTCCATCGACACCATCATTTGCGCGGCATCCGGCAACGACGCTTTGAACAGGGCTTGGGTCGGGGCGTAGAAATCCAGAAAGCCCGACATACCGGTAGAGGCGTTGTAGAACGTCACCCATCCGCCGTAGAGCTGGTCGGTGCCCTGGTTGGTTTGGACGTTAGCGGTGTAGTCGACCTCGAGCATTTTTTGAAAGTTCTTGCCCTGCACCGACTCTACCGGTGTAAGGGTCTGCTGCACGTTCGTCAGTCCGCCGCCTTGAATTACCTGATTGATCAGCATGCTTGATTCTTGTGCGATATCCGGCGTGTCGGCACGACCAGCGGTAACGAACAGGGCCGCGGTTTGGTCGCTATTGCTGAGGCTGGCGGACCCCTGACCTTGACGAGTGATTGTCCAGCCGGGCGCCGCGGTGATGCTGATTCCGTCCACAAGGTTGACGGTGGCGGTCGAACCGGCCGCCAGCGATGAGCTGCTCGACGCCAAAGCCACGCTCCCCCAAGGGCCGTTCCTGGATTGGCCGGGCGTGCGATGGACGGATCCGGTCGCTGACGCGCGGTGCGGAGCAATCCTCCCGCTGCCGCCTTGACCCGGCGGCGTGGGACGTGTCGCCGAACCGCTCATCACCACCGCCAAGCTGGCAGCCGCAGCGACGGCAACGACGACCGCAACGATCGCGGCGACCAACCCGGCATGCAACCGATGCTCGGTGTGCCCGGCGGCCGGCGAATCCGCATCCGAACCAGTGTCAGCGAGCAGCGCCTCATGCAACCCATCGCGAGCCGCAGCCAACCCTGCCCCGGCCAACAGGAATGCCGCCAACGCGGTCAACACGATCCCGCGGGTGCCGTAGGGCTGCAGCAAGGTGGTCGCCAACTCGTAGGCCAGCACTAACACCAAACCTTCGATAACTCCCGCGACTGGGCTGACTCCCAACCGGCGCAAGCCCAAAACCCCCACCATGGCCGCGGTCGCCAGCACAATCGGCTGCAAAAACCCCAGCGTCAAGGAAATAAACGCCACGTGCGCGGGATCCCCCGCCGTCGCCTGGATATGAGTGAACGCGCCATGCTGAATCACGACGCTCAGCCCCAACGACAGCGCCGCACCACTGAGCGAACACGCCACTACAACATCCATCGGGTGCCGGAATGCCGAGCGCGCGCTGACCACCAGCGGAGCGATCACCACCGCCACAAATACCGCCACCGGTACCAGCACGCCCAATTCGAGAATGCGGGCGACCGGCGGTAGGTGGTAGCCGGTCGACCCGGTTGCCACCAGCTTGATGAAATGGGTTTCCAACAGCCCGACGCCGATGCCGAGCAGCAGCGAAAGCCCAAAGGCCACAAAGATTATCGTCAGCGGCTCGTCGTGCCACAACCGATGATCGTGAATGTAGACCAATACCGCGGCCGGTAATGCCACGGCGGTCAATACCAACGCGACCGGGAGGGACCCCAGCCCGGCTGCGATCAACGCCGCCAACAACGCCAACGCGGTGACATTGCGGTACACATGATGACGCCCCGCCGCCATATGCGGCATCAACGTCCCGATCACTGCTACTTGGCGACGCGGCCCCTGCGGAGCAGGGCTACTCGGGCTGACCATTTCATACCTCCCACGGGGAATTTGCCCGCAGAAGCTTACGGCCACCAGCGACAGAGCACGCCTAAATGACGCCCTTGCCCAAAATCGTTACCCGATGATCGCCCACGGATCATCCAATTGCTGCGACCAGCCGTGCCGAGCTTTAGCCTAGCCGTGACATCCAGCCGTGGGTGTCGGCGAAAGTTCCGCGCTGGATGCCAGTCAACGTGTCACGCAGCGCCATCGTCACCTCGCCGGATTCGCCGTCGCCGATGGTGAATTCGCTTTCGCCGTACTTCACATGCGAAATCGGAGTGATGACCGCCGCAGTGCCGCAGGCGAACACCTCGGTGATCTCACCGGCGGCGGATTTCTTCTGCCACTCGTCGATATCGATCTTGCGTTCCTCGATGGCAAAACCGGCGTCAGTTGCCAACTGCAGCAACGAATCCCGGGTGATGCCAGGCAAAAGCGAGCCGGAGAGCTCAGGGGTGACCAGCCGGGCCGATCCGCCGCTGCCGAACACGAAGAAGATGTTCATCCCGCCCATCTCTTCGATGTAGCGGCGTTCGACGGCATCCAGCCACACCACCTGCTCACAGCCGTTCTCGGCGGCTTCGGCTTGCGCCACCAACGACGCGGCGTAATTTCCGCCGAACTTCGCCGCACCGGTTCCGCCCGGGCTGGCGCGCACGTATTCCGTTGACACCCAGACGCTGACCGGCTTGATGCCGTGCTTGAAATACGCACCGGACGGCGAGGCGATCACCAGGTAGCGGTACTGCTTGGCCGGACGCACGCCTAACCCCGGTTCGGTGGCGAAGACGAACGGCCGCAGATACAACGACTCCTCACCACCGGTCGGCGGAACCCACGCCTTATCGACAGCGATCAATTGACGCAACGACTCGATGAACAGCTCGTCGGGCAGTTCCGGGATGGCGATTCGCCGCGCCGAGGACCGCATCCGCACGGCGTTGGCCTCGGCGCGAAAAGACACGATCGACCCGTCCGACCACCGGTAAGCCTTCAGTCCTTCGAAGATTTCCTGCGCGTAGTGCAACACGATTGCCGAAGGATCCAGCTCGATCGGCCCGTACCCGACGACCCGCGCATTATGCCAACCCTGCCCGTCCGTGTAATCGATCGACACCATGTGGTCGGTGTGGTAGCGGCCGAAACCAGGGTCGGCCAGTATCTTTTCGCGCGCGTCGTCGCTCGTCGGGTTTGCGGTGCGTGAAACCGTGAACTCGAGGGCGCCGCCGGTCATCATGCGATTGTATAACCGGGCGCTAGCGGGTTTTTGGCTCGACAAACGGTGGACGCACAACTTCGCATTCCACCGCGCGGCCCCGAACATCGACGTTGACGTGCTGGCCGTCCTCGACGCCGGCGTCGGTGTCGATCAACGCAAGCGCAATACCGGTTTTCAGCGTCGGAGAAAAGGTGCCCGACGTGGTGAACCCGACCTTGGTGTCGCCGTCGAGCACGGCCAAGTCCGGCCGCAGCACACCGCGGCCCGCCGCGCGCAGACCACGCAACAGCCGCCGCGGGCCCGCCTCCTTTTCGGCCAGTAGCGCGTCGCGGCCGAAGAACGCACCCTTCTTCCAGCCGATCGCCCAACCGCACCGCGCCTGCAGCGGCGAGATGTCTGCCGAAAGTTCGTGACCGTGCAACGGATAGCCCATCTCGGTGCGCAGCGTGTCGCGCGCCCCGAGACCGGCCAGCTGCCCGCCCGCTTTCGTGACCGCGGCAACCAGCGCATCGAACACCACACTGGCGGATTCCCAGCGGGGCAACAGCTCGTAGCCCTGCTCCCCGGTGTATCCGCTGCGGCAAACCCGCACCGGCACTCCCGCGAACTCCGCGTCTGCGTAGCCCATGTAGTCCATGCCGGTCGGTAACCCCAATCCGGACACCACGTCGGCCGAGCGCGGTCCCTGCACGGCCAGCACCGCATACGAGCGGTGCTCGTCGGTGATGGTAAGCCCGTCCGGCGCGGCCTTCTGCAGCGCCGCGACAACCGCGGCAGTGTTGGCGGCGTTGGGCACCAGGAAGATCTCGTCGGGCCCAACGTAGTACGCGATCAGGTCGTCGATGACTCCGCCAGATTCATTGCAGCACAACGTGTATTGCGCCTTGCCCGGCTCGATGCGGTTCAGGTCGTTGGTGAGCGCGGAGTTGACGAAATCTGCGGCGCCAGGTCCGCGAACCAACGCCTTGCCCAAGTGGCTGACGTCGAACAGCCCGACGGCGTCGCGGGTCGCGGTGTGCTCGCTGACGGTGCCGGCATACGACACCGGCATCAGCCAGCCGCCGAACTCAGCGAAGCTTGCGCCAAGTTCGCGGTGGCGGTCCTCGAGCGGTCCATGCAAAAGGTCATCACCCACGGCATTTCACCCTAATCGGCGACCCGACTGGCACACTTGGCGAGGTGGCCGATTCCTTGGATTTCGAGGCGCTTGAGGCAGCAGGGATCGCCGGTGCACGCGAGCGGGCCGGCCTGATCGAGTACTTGGCGGGACTCGGTTTCACCGCCGACGACATGGTCGAAGCCGAGCGGCGCGGCCGCCTGTTCGGCCTTGCCGGTGACGTGCTGCTGTGGTCCGGGCCCCCGATCTACACCCTGCGGACCGCCGCAGATGCGATCGGTGTGGCATTGGAGGAGGTCGAACACGGCTGGGCCATGCTCGGCCTGACCGTCGCAGACCCGGATGCCCCGGCGTTGAGTCAGGCCGACGTCGACAGCTTGGCGACCTGGGTGGCGATGAGGATGCAGAACGGCCCCGACGCCGCGGACGGCTTCCTGCGGGTCCTCGGCGCGAACGTCGCCCGGGTGGCCGAGGCGATATCGTCGATGATCCGGACGAGTCAACCCAAAATGTGGCTCGGCCTCACCGGGGACGAACTCGCCACCGCGCAGGTCTACCGTGAGGCCGCGAAGTTCGTCCCCCGCGTCGGGGCAATGATCGACGCCGTCCACCGCCACCATCTCGTCAGTACTCGAACATTCATCGAGGGCATCGACACCGGGCCGTCAGCGAGTCTGTTGTGCGGCGTTGGGTTTGCCGATCTGTCCGGCTTCACTGCACTGACCCAACTGCTCACACCCGCGGAGTTGTCGACAATGCTCACCGAGTTCGGCGCCACCGTCAGCGACGTGGTGCATGCCGACGGCGGGCGCGTGGTGAAGTTCCTCGGCGACGCCGTGATGTGGGTGAGCTCGAGCCCGGAGCGGCTGGCCGAGGCGGCGCTCCACCTCGTCGAGCATCCCCGGGCGCGCGAGGCCGGCATTCAAGTCCGCGCCGGCCTCGGCTATGGCCAGATCCTGGCCATCAACGGTGATTATTTCGGCAACGCCGTCAACCTGGCCGCCCGGCTGGTCGCGGCCGCGTCACCCGGGCAGATCCTCGCCGACGGAGCCGTTCACGAGCAACTGCCGGACTGGCCGGCCATCGTCCAGGAACCGTTGCAGCTCAAGGGCTTCGACGAACCGGTGACAGCCTACGACCTGCGCAGCGGCCCGCGTCGCTAGGGTTATTGCTTGTGAGCACACAACCCGGTTACCTCGCCCCTACTGTCGCGGTCGCCTCCTCGCTGCCGCGCCGCAGCGCCGGATCGGCGGTGTTGATCGTCCCGATCGTCTCCTCCGGCGACGACGATCAGCCGGGCGCGGCTGTCCTCGCTGCTGAACCTTTCTTGCCGTCCGACGCCGTCGCCGAAATCGAGGCGGGCTTGCGCGCGCTGAGCGCAACCGGTGCGGTCGAGCAGGTGAACCGGTTGGTGGTGCCATCGCTGCCGGTGGCCAGCGTGCTGACGATCGGCCTCGGTAAGCCCCGCGACGAGTGGCCCCCCGACGTGATCCGCCGCGCCGCCGGCAGCGCCGCCCGTGCGCTGGGTAGCGACGAGACGGCCGTCACGACGCTGGCGGCTTTAGATCTAGACGCCGCGGTGGAGGGTCTGGTTCTGGGCAGCTACCGATTCACCGAATTCAGGACCAGCAAGACGGCGCCCAAAGACAGCGGGCTACGCAAGATCACCGTGCTGTCCACCGCCAAGGACGCCAAAGCACAGGCCGCTCATGCAGCGGCGGTGGCGACCGCCGTCGCCACCGCGCGCGACTTCGTCAACACCCCGCCCAGCCACTTGTTCCCGGCTGAATTCGCCAAGCGGGCAAAGGCTTTGGGCGAATCAGTTGGTCTCGAGGTCGAGGTGCTCGACGACAAGGCGCTACAGAAGGCCGGCTACGGCGGGGTGATCGGAGTCGGCAAGGGTTCGTCGCGGCTGCCGCGGTTGGTGCGGCTGACCCATCACGGGTCGAAGCTGGCCAAAAAGCCGAAGCAGGCCAAGAAAGTCGCCTTGATCGGTAAGGGCATCACGTTCGACACCGGCGGCATCTCGATCAAGCCAGCGGCATCCATGCACTACATGACGTCGGACATGGGTGGTGCCGCGGCGGTCATCGCGACGGTGGTATTGGCCGCCCAACGTGAACTGCCGATCGACGTGATTGCCACCGTGCCGATGGCCGAGAACATGCCGTCGTCGACCGCCCAGCGCCCGGGTGACGTGCTGACGCAGTACGGCGGGACCACCGTCGAGGTGCTCAACACCGACGCCGAGGGCCGGCTGATCCTCGCCGACGCGATCGCCCGGGCCTGCGAAGACAACCCCGACTACCTCATCGAGACGTCGACGCTGACCGGTGCGCAGACGGTCGCGCTGGGCGCACGCACGCCCGGGGTGATGGGCAGTGACGAGTTTCGCGACCGGGTCGCCGCCATCTCGCAGCAGGTCGGGGAGAACGGCTGGCCGATGCCGCTGCCCGACGAGCTCAAAGACGACTTGAAGTCGACGGTGGCCGACCTGGCCAATGTCAGCGGGCAGCGCTTCGCCGGCATGCTGGTCGCCGGCGTGTTTTTGCGGGAATTCGTTGCTGACGGGGTGAATTGGGCCCACATCGACGTCGCGGGGCCGGCCTACAACACCGGGAGCCCCTGGGGCTACACGCCGAAGGGCGGCACGGGAGTTCCGACCCGCACTATGTTCGCGGTACTGGAAGACATCGCCGAAAACGGTTAGCGGCAGGCTAGTGATGCAGCGCCGACCCCTGGAACCATCTGAGCCTCTGCCGCCAGGATTGCGCAGAGGTCAACGCGAAACCGGCGCCGCACAGGCAGGCGAACAGCCAGACCAGCCCTGCACCCACCGGACCTTGGAACGGAGGAATCACCGCAGTGACCATCCGCACCATGCAGGCAGAGATGCCGCTGGCCGAGGCGATCAGATACAGGTTGGCGATGTTCCTCGAGCGCGGGTCTCTGCGCAGCACCAGCAGCGCGCGCGATCCGAATATCAGTAAGTAAGACAGCGTTCCAGTGAGCAAGACCCAATACACGCTCAGCCAGAAGTCGGTCCGTAGCGCGAAGAAATCGCTCGCATAAGTCTTGCTGCCATAGCTCAATGTGAAAGTTGCCAGTAGCAGCGGAATGCACAACGTCGCCGGCCGCTCTACCCACTGCTTGAAGGACCTCTGTAGCGCGTCGTCGTCTTCAAGCCGACCGACCACGTTGTAGACGATTGCCGAGGCCGCGACGATGTAACAGTCGTGCCCGACGTAGTTCTGCAAGTTCCACTCGCCGGTGATGTTGTGCAGGGCAACGCCCAGCGTGTGCGAGGCCAGCGGGGACATCAGTGCGACCGCAGATGCCTGCAGAGCGATATTGAGCGTGGCGGCCACTTCCCAGCGGCAATGCCAGGTGACTCGCCGTATCCAGAGGCTCCAGGCGATGGATGCGAGGGTGATGATGATGAGAGCGGTGAGGGCCACAGCGATCCGTCAGGCGTGTTACAGCGGGGGTGCGTCTTGTCGCGGTCGCCACTCCGCAATTTTGGTCGGCTGCGGGGCGGTCTTCAGGTTCCCGTTGGCCGAGGCATGCGGCACCGTGATGCCGCCACGAATCTCCTCAGCCAGTGCGGTGACTTCTTCCGGCTGGATGAACCGGTAACGGGTCAGCAACTCGGCGCGGTTGATACCGAGATTGGCCGCGGCAACGCGCAGGTTGTCCGCAGTGATCAAAGTTCCCTTGTCCAGCTGGTCGTAATACGTGGACCGCGGCAGTTCCATCGCCGTCCAGATTTCTTCTCTGCTGAGGGAACGCCCGGCCAGGTAAGAGAGCACCGTGGCGAGTTCTTTACCGCTATCGTCGGGATACACAGAGAACAAGATAATCCAGATTTTCGGCTTTCCGATCCAAAACGCCTCAAACACCTAATGTATTAACTCCGCTGAAACCAAGGGAATCCGAGTCCGCGGACATTGAGTCCAATAAATTGGACATCGCTATTTGTCACGTTTCTAATTCCGCGGTCCTTGCTGCCTCTCTGACTGGCTCTGCCCTGGTTGCGTGGCGACGCCGCCGCAGTGACAGGATGGCTTCGGTAATCCGCTTGGGTGCAGCTTCCGTACATCACGCTGTGGTAAGCCAAAGGTCGACCCGCGCCCACCGACCGATCGATCGAGGAGTCGACAGAGATGGCCTTCTCAGTTCAGATGCCGGCACTCGGTGAGAGCGTGACTGAGGGAACCGTTACTCGCTGGCTGAAACAAGAAGGCGACACCGTCGAACTCGACGAACCCCTGCTGGAAGTGTCCACCGACAAGGTCGACACCGAGATTCCATCGCCGGCGGCGGGCGTGCTCACCAAGATCGTTGCCCACGAGGACGACACCGTCGAGATCGGCGGCGAGCTGGCCGTCATCGGCGACGCGGCGGAAAGCACGGACGGCGGCGGCGCCGCGCAACCGGTCGCCGCACGGGCACCCGAACCACAACCGGAGCCGGAAGCCCAGCCCGCTCCAGAAGAGCCCCAACCACAGGCCGAGCCGGAGCCGGCCGCTGCGCCGGCGGCCAGCGGTCAGGACGCGACCGGCACCTCCCACCCGGTGCTTATGCCCGAACTCGGCGAGTCGGTCACCGAGGGCACGGTGACCCGCTGGCTGAAAAAGGTCGGCGACTCGGTCGACGTGGACGAGCCGCTGGTGGAAGTCTCCACCGACAAGGTCGACACCGAGATTCCGTCTCCGGTCGCCGGCACGTTGATCAGCATCACCGCCGAGGAGGACGTCACCGTCTCGGTCGGCGGCGAGCTGGCCAGGATCGGTACCGGTGCCGGCGCACCTGCTGCCACACCGGCACCCCCGCCGCAAGCCCCACCGGCACCCCAACCCGAGACGAAGCCGGCACCGCAACCAGAGCCCGAAGCCAAACCAGCGCCGCAAGCCGAACCGGAGCCCGCGTCCCAGCCCCGCGCCGAGTCCACACCGGCGGCCGACGCAAGCACTCCCTACGTCACGCCGCTGGTCCGAAGGCTGGCTGCCGAGAACAACATTGATCTCAGCCAGGTGAATGGAACCGGGGTCGGCGGCCGCATCCGTAAACAGGATGTGCTGTCGACCGCGGCGAAGAAGGCCGCGGAAAAGGAAGAAGCGAAGAAAACCCCGGAAGCCGCGCCGGCCGCTGCGGCCCCGTCCGCGCCGAAGCCGAGCGCACCCGCACCGGCGCCCGCGCTGGCACATCTGCGCGGAACCACTCAGAAGGCCAGCCGGATTCGCCAGATCACGGCGAAGAAGACCCGCGAATCGCTGCAAGCCACCGCGCAACTCACCCAGACCCACGAGGTCGACATGACCCGGATCGTGGCGTTGCGAGACAAGGCCAAGGCCGCGTTCGCCGAACGCGAAGGCGTGCACCTGACCTTCCTGCCGTTCTTCGCACGCGCCGTGATCGATGCGCTCAAAGCGCACCCGAACGTCAATGCCAGTTACAGCGAGGACACCAAGGAGATCACCTACTACGACGCCGAGCATCTCGGCTTCGCAGTCGACACCGAGCAGGGTCTGCTCTCCCCGGTCGTCCACAACGCCGGTGACCTGTCGCTAGCCGGATTGGCGCGTGCGATCGCCGACATCGCCGCCCGCGCCCGGTCGGGAGACCTCAGGCCCGACGAGCTGTCCGGCGGGACGTTCACCATCACCAACATCGGCAGCCAGGGCGCGCTTTTCGACACCCCGATCTTGGTGCCGCCGCAGGCCGCGATGTTGGGTACCGGGGCCATTGTCAAACGGCCACGGGTCGTCGTCGACGACACCGGCAACGAGTCCATCGGAGTGCGATCGGTCTGCTACCTCCCGCTGACCTACGACCACCGGCTGATCGACGGCGCCGACGCCGGACGGTTCCTGACCACCATCAAGCACCGGCTCGAAGAAGGCGCGTTCGAGGCCGATCTGGGACTGTGACGGGGCTTGAAGCGTGGCCAACACCGTTATCGCGATCGCGGGCTCATCCGGGCTGATCGGCTCGGCGCTTGTGACGGCGCTGCGCACGGCAGATTATCGGGTCCTGCGCATCGTGCGCCGGACGCCGGCGAATGCCGGTGAGCTGCACTGGGATCCCGACAGCGGCGAGTTCGACGCCGGCGCACTGAGCGGCGTCGACGCCATGGTGAACCTTTGCGGCATCAACATTGGCCAGCGGCGCTGGTCCGGCGCGTTCAAGCAGAACCTGCGCGATAGCCGCATCACGCCAACCGAAGTGTTGTCGACGGCGGTCGCCGAATCCGGCGTCGGCGTCCTGGTCAATGCCAGCGCGGTCGGATACTACGGCGACGCCCGGGATCGAGTGGTCGTCGAAACCGACTCGGCGGGAACGGGTTTCCTTGCTCAACTGTGCAAGGACTGGGAAGCGGCCACCGCGCCCGCCCAGCAGGCCGGCACTCGGGTAGTGCAGGCCCGCACCGGAGTGGTGCTTGCCTCTTCGGGCGGTGCGCTGCGCCGGTTGCGGCCGCTGTTCTCGGTGGGCCTTGGCGCGCGCCTGGGCAACGGCCGCCAGTACATGTCGTGGGTCAGTCTCGAGGATGCGGTGCGGGCTCTGCAGTTCGCGATCTCCGATACTCGGCTCTCCGGCCCGGTGAACCTCACCGGGCCGGCGCCGGTTACCAACGCCGAGTTCACCGCAGCACTGGGCCGAGCGGTGAACCGGCCCACCCCGCTGATGATGCCGGGGTTCGCGGTGCGCGCCGCACTCGGCGAGTTCGCTGACGAAAGTCTGTTGAGTGGGCAACGCGCAATCCCGGCTGTGTTGGAACGCAACGGATTCGAGTTCCACCACAGAACCGTGGGTGAGGCGCTGCGGTACGCGACTGCCACCCGCGATGTCGCCTAGGTGCTGTCAGGTTATCGCCAGGTTTTCGCGGTAGCCTCGTGTCAGTGAGCACCATTCGTTCGAGCACCGCCCCGATCGATGTTCGCCAGTTGGGCGCCGTCGACTACCAGGTCGCATGGCAGCTGCAACGGGAACTGGCCGACGCCCGGGTGGCGGGCGGCACCGACACGCTGCTGTTGCTCGAGCACCCGGCGGTCTACACCGCCGGGCGCCGCACGCTGGCGCAGGAACGACCCACGGACGGCACGCCGGTGATCGACACCGACCGAGGCGGCAAGATCACCTGGCACGGACCGGGTCAGCTCGTCGGCTACCCGATCATCACGCTGGCCGAACCGCTCGACGTCGTCAACTACGTTCGGCGCCTTGAGGAATCGCTGATCAAGGTGTGCACCGGACTGGGTTTGGAGGTGGGCCGCGTCGACGGCCGGTCCGGGGTGTGGGTGCCGGCCGGCGACGGAAGGCCGGCGCGCAAGGTCGCCGCGATCGGCGTTCGGGTCTCGCGCGCGACGACGCTGCATGGGTTTGCGCTGAACTGCGACTGCAACCTGAGCGCGTTCGAAAGGATCGTCCCGTGCGGCATCACCGACGCCGGGGTGACGTCGATCTCGGCCGAACTGGGCCGCCGGGTCGGCGTCGACGACGTCCGCTCGGCGGTCGCCGACGCGGTGCGCGACGCCCTGGACGGCCGGCTCGCGCTTAGCTGGCAGCCCAACCCGGCCCGCGTAGCATCGACACCGTGACCGTCACTCCCGAGGGTCGGAAGTTGTTGCGTCTGGAAGTACGCAACGCGCAAACCCCGATCGAGCGCAAGCCGCCGTGGATTAGGACCCGGCTGCGCATGGGGCCGGAATACACCGAACTGAAAAGCCTGGTCCGCCGTGTTGGTCTACACACCGTCTGCGAAGAGGCCGGCTGCCCCAACATCTACGAATGCTGGGAAGACCGCGAAGCCACCTTCCTGATCGGCGGTGAGGTGTGCACCCGGCGTTGCGACTTCTGCCAGATCGACACCGGCAAGCCCGCCCCCTTCGATCGCGACGAACCACGACGGGTAGCCGAGAGCGTGCAGGCCATGAGCTTGCGGTATTCCACCGTCACCGGGGTAGCCCGCGACGATCTGGCCGACGGCGGCGCATGGCTCTACGCCGAGACCGTGCGCGCCATCAAGAAACTCAACCCGTCCACCGGCGTCGAGTTGTTGATCCCCGATTTCAACGGCGATCCCGACCGGCTGCACGAGGTCTTCGAGTCTCAACCGGAAGTGTTGGCGCACAACGTCGAAACCGTGCCGCGCATCTTCAAGCGAATCCGGCCGGCCTTCTCCTATCTGCGAAGCCTTGGCGTGCTCACCGCGGCGCGGGACTTCGGGCTGGTCACCAAGAGCAATCTCATTCTCGGACTGGGCGAGACGCCGGACGAAGTGCGCACCGCGTTGACCGATCTCCATGACGCCGGGTGCGACATCGTCACCATCACCCAGTATCTGCGCCCATCGGCGCGGCATCATCCGGTCGAGCGCTGGGTGACGCCCGAAGAGTTCGTCGAGTTTTCGGACTTCGCCGAACAGCTGGGATTCGCCGGGGTACTGGCCGGACCGCTGGTGCGCTCGTCATACCGGGCCGGGCGCCTCTACCAACAGGCCGTGCAGGCGCGAACCGTATCCTGAACCAATGGCGAAATCCCGTGATGGCAAGGCCACCAAAGCCGCCAGGGCCGAGGCGAAAGCGGCCCGCAAGGCGGCCGGCAAAGAACGTCGTAGTCAGCTCTGGCAGGCGTTCAACGTCCAGCGTCAAGAGGACAAGCGGCTACTGCCCTACATGATCGGGGCGTTCGTGCTGATCGTGGGCATATCGGTGGCGGCCGGGGTGTCGGCCGGCGGGTTCACCATGATCACGATGATCCCGCTAGGCGTGGTGCTCGGTGTTTTGGTGGCGTTCATCATTTTCGGTCGGCGTGCGCAGCGGTCGGTGTACAGCAAGGCCGAGGGTCAAACCGGCGCCGCTGCCTGGGCGCTGGAGAACCTGCGCGGCAAATGGCGGGTCACTCCTGGTGTCGCGGCCACTGGCCACTTCGACGCGGTGCACCGGGTGATCGGCCGACCGGGGGTCATCCTGGTGGCCGAGGGGTCGCCGGCGCGGCTCAAACCGCTGCTTGCCCAGGAAAAGAAACGCACCGCCCGGCTAATCGGCGATATCCCGATCTACGACATCGTCGTCGGAAACGGCGACGGAGAGGTTCCGCTGGCCAAACTGGAGCGGCACCTCACCCGGCTGCCGGCCAACATCACCGTCAAGCAGATGGATTCGCTGGAATCGCGGCTGAGCGCGCTGGGTTCCCGGGCGGGGACGGCCGCCATGCCCAAGGGCCCGTTGCCCGGCACCGCGAAGATGCGCGGCGTTCAGCGGACGGTGCGCCGCCGATAAGTCCGCGCTCGAGTCAGCGCCGCACGACGGCGGTGGCGGTCAGGCGGTCCTGCAGCCCGCGACCGTCGACGTCGACGAAAAGAGCGGGTATGACCAGAGCAATCATCACCCCGCGTACCGCGGCACGGCCTATACCGACGTGCTGCCGTTCATCGACGGACGCGACCCCAAGCCCCAGCGAAAACTGGCCCGGGGTGAACCCGAACAACCGCACAGCGAGCAAACCCAGCACCAACCAGATGACCAAAATCGCCGACGACAGCAGTCTCGGAGAGATCAGCCCAAACGTCATACCGAGAGCGGCCAGGCCGTAAGCGAGCAGCCAGTCGACGAGCAGCGCCGCCAATCGGCGGCCCATCCGGGCCAGCGACTCGGGCCCGTGCTCCGGCAAGCCGAGGGTTTCGCCCGGGTAGCGCCGGGGTCCCCCCGACTCAAGTGGCTCCGGACCGGACAGCCAAGATGCGATACTTCGGGCCATCACTCAACAATAGGGTTGGGTGAGACCTGCCCGGTCTCGGCGGCGTTCGCGGTGTCGCGTAACGTCGGCGCAACGCAGGGTTGACTCCCAGGCAACACCGCGTCCCTAGCGTCTGGTCGGGCGATCAGTTACGGCCACGTAAAGGAGAGCCACTTCAGTGACCGCAGTAGATTCGAAGCTCGCAGCAAAGGAGAGCGCTTCGGTGTCCGAAAAAACGGCCGACGACATCATCAAATTCGCCAAGGACGAGCACGTCGAATTCGTCGACGTCCAGTTCTGTGACTTGCCGGGCATCATGCAGCACTTCACAATTCCGATCTCATTTTTCGACGCGGACGTATTTGAGAACGGGATCGCCTTCGACGGCTCGTCGATTCGCGGCTTCCAGGCGATCCACGAATCCGACATGCTGCTGCTACCCGACCCGGAC
>DATFYT010000074.1:0-11169 GCA_035314925.1 Mycobacterium sp.
CCGCGAGTGTCCACACCAAGGCCTGGAAGGTCATGTTCGACGCGTTCCTGCAGCAACGGGCCGAACAGACCGGCACGCCGTTCGTCCCGTTCGATCCGGTCGACGACTACCTGAAATATGTCGACGGCAAGAAACGTGAAGACGGAGTCCGGTCGTTTCTGGCCAGCCGCGGCATCGAACTGCCGGATGGCGGCCCCGACGACACGTCCGATAAGGACACCGTCTACGGGTTGGGTACCCGCAAGAACGATGCCTTCCAGGTGACGCTGCACAGCGACGGCGTCAAGGTATTCGACGGCTCGCGGCGCTACCTGGAAAAGGTGGCCGCCGCGGGTCTCGCTACGGCGGTGGTGTCCTCCAGCGCCAACACCCGCGAGGTGCTGGAGATCACTGGGCTCGACAAGTTCATCCAGCAGCGAGTCGACGGCGTGACGCTGCGCGAGGAACACATCGCCGGCAAGCCCGCACCAGACTCGTTCCTGCGTGCCGCTCAGCTGCTGGACGTCTCCCCCGCCGAAGCGGCGGTGTTCGAGGACGCGCTTTCCGGCGTCGCCGCCGGACATGCGGGGCACTTCGGCCTCGTGGTAGGTGTCGACCGTGTGGGCCAAGCCGACGAATTACGCAGCCACGGCGCCGATGTCGTGGTCACCGACCTCGGCGATCTGCTGTAGGCGCCGCGATGATCCCGGATAACACCTTCCCCGTCGAACCCTGGCAGGTCCGCGAGACCCAACTGGACCTCAATGTGTTGGCGCAATCGGAGTCGTTGTTCACGTTGTCCAACGGGCACATCGGACTCCGCGGCAACCTCGACGAAGGTGAGCCGTACGGCCTGCCCGGCACATATCTGAACTCCTTCTACGAGGTCCGGCCGCTGCCGTACGCGGAGGCCGGTTTCGGCTACCCGGAGGCCGGGCAGACCGTCGTCGACGTCACCAACGGCAAGATCCTGCGTCTGCTGGTCGACGACGAGCCGTTCGACGTTCGCTACGGCAAGCTGTTGAGCCACGAGCGGGTGCTCGACCTGCGGGCCGGCACGTTGACCCGATCCGCGCACTGGCAGTCACCAGTCGGCAAGCAGGTGAAGGTGACCTCGACCCGGCTGGTGTCACTGGCACAGCGCAGCGTCGCCGCGATCGAGTACATCGTCGAGGCGGGTGCTGAATTCGTTCGCGTGACGGTGCAATCCGAGCTGGTGGCCAACGAGGACCAGCCCGTGACGTCGGGCGATCCGCGGGTGGCGGCGATCCTGGAAAGTCCGCTGGAGGCCGTCGACCACGAGGACACCGAATGCGGCGCGCTGCTGATGCACCGGACGCGCGCCAGTGCCTTGATGATGGCCGCGGCGATGGACCACGAAGTCGAGGTAGAAGGCCGCGTGGAAATCACCAACGACGCGGGCGACGACCTCGCCCGCACGACCGTGATCTGCGGGCTGCGGCCGGGCCAGCAACTGCGCATCGTGAAATACCTGGCATACGGCTGGTCAAGCCAGCGTTCACGTCCGGCGCTGCGCGACCAGGCAGCCGCCGCTTTGCACAGCGCACGCTACAGCGGGTGGCAGGGCCTGCTGGACGCACAGCGCAAGATTCTCAACGACTATTGGGACGGCGCCGATGTGGAGGTCGAAGGCGACCCCATATGTCAGCAGGCGGTGCGGTTCGGGCTTTTCCACCTCCTGCAGGCCAGTGCGCGAGCCGAGCGGCGCGGCATCGCCAGCAAAGGCTTGACCGGCACCGGGTACGACGGCCACATCTTCTGGGACACCGAGGGATTCGTTCTTCCGGTGCTGACCTATACCTTGCCGCACGCAGCCGCCGATGCATTGCGTTGGCGCGCTTCGACTTTGGATTTAGCAAGGGAGCGGGCCGCACAGCTGGACCTCAAGGGTGCCAGCTATCCGTGGCGAACGATTCGCGGCCAGGAATGCTCGGCCTACTGGCCGGCCGGAACCGCCGCGTGGCACATCAACGCCGACATCGCCATGGCTTTCGAGCGCTATCGGATCGTCAGCGGCGACGAGTCGTTGGAGAGGGATTGCGGGCTGGAAGTGCTCATCGAGACGGCCCGGCTGTGGCATTCACTCGGCCATCACGACCGCCACGGAGTATGGCACCTGGACGGGGTTACCGGTCCCGACGAATACACCGCGATCGTGCGCGACAACGTGTTCACCAACATGATGGCGGCACACAACCTGCGGGTTGCCGCCGACGCGTGCGCCCGGCACTCCGAGGCCGCTCGCGAGCTGGGCGTGACCACCGAAGAAACCGCCGCGTGGCGCGATGCCGCCGACGCCGCGCACATTCCCTTCGACGAAGAGCTTGGCGTGCATCCGCAGTCCGAAGGCTTCACCACCTACGCCGAGTGGGACTTCAACGAGAAGACAACCTACCCGCTGCTGCTGCACGAGCCGTACGCGCTGCTCTATCCCGCGCAGGTGGTCAAGCAGACCGATCTGGTTTTGGCCATGCACTGGCAAAGCCACAAATTCAGCGACGAGCAGAAGGCGCGCAACGTCGACTACTACGAGCGGCGCACGGTGCGCGACTCGTCACTGTCTGCCTGCGCCCAAGCGGTGATGTGCGCCAACGTCGGGCATGTGGAGCTGGCGCACGACTACACCTATGAGGCGGCTCTGGTCGACCTGCGCGACCTGCACCACAACACCCGCGACGGCTTGCACATGGCGTCGCTGGCCGGCGCGTGGACTGCTCTGGTCGCCGGCTTCGGCGGCCTACGGGACGACGAGGGCGTGCTGTACCTCGACCCGTATCTGCCCGAGGGCATCTCACGGCTGCGATTCCGGTTGCGCTGGCGCGACTTCCGGGTGACCGTGGACGTCATCCACGACGAAGTGACCTACACGCTGCGCGACGGCCCCGGGGGTGGATTGACTATCCGGCATGCCGGGGAGGACGTCGAGCTCAGCACCAGCGCTCCGACAACGATCACGCTGCACAAGCGTGAGCCGCTGCTGCCCACGCCGCAGCAACCACCCGGACGCGAGCCGCTGCACCGGAACGCTTACCGGTCGGTCAGCCAGCCGAGCTGATCGGCTCGATCGGCAGCCAGCGCAGCGCGCCGGGGGCATCGGCCGGCACCACCGGATGCTGCGGCGCAATCGGGTCGAGCCGCCGGTACGCTTCGCCCTGTCGCGGCCGCAAGTCGTTTTCACCCTTGTTCGGCCAGAGCGACGCGGCCCGCTCGGCCTGCGCCGAGATCGACAGCGACGGGTTGACCCCGAGGTTCGCCGAGATCGCCGCACCGTCGACCACCGACAACGTCGGGTAGCCGTACACCCGGTGATACGGGTCGATCACGCCATGCTCGGCGCTGTCGCCGATCACCGCGCCGCCGAGAAAGTGGGCGGTCAGCGGGATGTTGAACAGCTCGCCCCAGGTGCCGCCGGCCACCCCGTCGATCTTGGCGGCGATGCGACGGGTGACTTCGTTGCCGACCGGGATCCAGGTCGGGTTCGGCTCGCCGTGCCCCTGCTTGCTGACGTAGCGGCGCCGGCCCAGCCGTCCACGTTTGGTGAACGTGGTGATCGAGTTGTCCAGGTGCTGCATCACCAGTGCGATCACCGTGCGCTCGCTCCACTGACGCGGATTGAGCATTCGAATGATGCCGCGCGGATCTTCGCCGGCTTGATTCAGCAACTGCCTCCATCGCGGCACATCCGTGCCCTCGGGGCCGGAGCCGTCGGTCATCAACGTCTGCAGCAGACCCATGGCGTTGGAGCCCTTGCCGTAGCGGACGGGTTCGACGTGAGTGTCGGATGTCGGGTGAATCGACGACGTGATCGCGACACCGTGGGTCAAGTCCAGGTCCGGCGAGACCTTTAACGTCGCGGCACCGACGATCGATTCGGAGTTGGTGCGGGTCAGCACACCCAGCCGATCCGACAGGCCGGGCAACGTGCCGGTGTCGCGCATCTTGAACAGCAGCTTCTGCGTGTTGTACGTGCCGGCGGCCAGCACCACATGATTCGCGGTGAACGTGCGCTTCTTGCGACGCAGCAAGCGGCCGGTGTGTTTGGTGCGAACCTCCCAAAGCCCGTCGGGCCGCTGCGCGAACTTGGTGACCGTCGTCATCGGATGTATTTGCGCCCCAGCCGATTCCGCGAGGCCGAGATAATTCTTCAGCAACGTGTTCTTGGCGCCGTAGCGGCAGCCGGTCATGCAGGACCCGCATTCCAGGCAGCCGGTCCGGGCCGGACCGGCACCGCCGAAGTACGGGTCGGGCACCGTCTCGCCGGGTGTCTTGGTTCCGTTCGGGCCGAAGAACACCCCGACCGGGGTCGGCACGAACGTGTCGCCGCAACCCATCTCGTCGGCGACCTCCTTGACCAAGCGGTCGGCATCGGTGAAGGTCGGGTTTTCGACCACACCGAGCATCCGCTGCGCCTGCTGGTAGTGCGGCATCAACTCCGCGCGCCAGTTGGTGATGTGCGACCACTGGCGGTCGTTGAAAAACGGATCCGGCGGTACATAAAGCGTGTTGGCGTAGTTCAGCGATCCACCGCCGACACCGGCACCGGCCAGGATCATGCAGTCCTGCAACAGGTGGATGCGCTGGATGCCGTAGCAGCCCAGTTGGGGCGCCCACAGGAATTTGCGCAGGTTCCAAGAGGTTTTGGCGAAGTCCTCGTCGTCGAAGCGGCGGCCGGCCTCGAGCACACCGACGCGGTAACCCTTTTCGGTCAGCCGTAGCGCGGTGATGCTGCCCCCGAAGCCCGACCCGATTATCAGGACGTCGTAATCCGATTCCATCGCACCAGTATGGACTTGCCCGCCGGTAGCAATCTAGCGAGCCGCCCGATCAGCTGGCTTCAGCTTCCAACGGTGAGGCCGACCTTCTGGAATTCCTTCAAATCGCAGTAGCCGGCTTTGGCCATCGAGCGGCGCAGCCCGCCGACCAGGTTCAGCGAGCCGAACGGGTCGTCAGAAGGGCCGTCGAGCACCTGCCGCAACGGAGGCCGTTCGCCGACGGCGATCTGCAGTAGCGCGCCCCGCGGCAGCGACGGGTGGGCGGCGGCGGCCGGCCAGAACCAGCCATCGCCGAGCGCCTCGGCAGCCTCGGCGAGCGGGGTGCCCAGCACCACCGCGTCGGCGCCGCAGGCGATCGCCTTGGCCAGCTCGCCGGAGGTGTGGATATCGCCGTCCGCGAGCACATGCACGTAGCGGCCGCCGGTCTCGTCGAGGTATTCGCGCCGGGCAGCGGCGGCGTCGGCGATCGCGGTGGCCATCGGCACGCTGATCCCGAGTACCTCGTCGCTGGTGGTCACTCCCCGGGTGGAGCCGTAGCCGACGATGACGCCTGCGGCGCCGGTACGCATCAGGTGCAGCGCGGTGCGATGGTCGAGCACACCGCCGGCCACGACCGGGACGTCGAGTTCGGAGATGAAGGTCTTGAGGTTGAGCGGCTCACCGTCGCTGGCGACCCGTTCGGCGGAGATGATCGAGCCCTGGATGACCAGCAGGTCGACGCCCGCGGCGACCAGGCCCGGCGTCAACGCCTGGGCGTTCTGCGGACTCACCCGCACCGCCGTGGTCACCCCCGCGTCGCGGATGCTGGCCACCGCCGCGGCCAGCAACTCGGGATCCAGCGGCGCGGCGTGCAACTGCTGCAGCAGCCGGATCGCCGCCGACGGTTCGGGCTCTTTCGCCGCTGCCTCGGTGACCTGAGCGATTTTGGCGGCCACATCGGCGTGCCGGCCGATCAGGCCTTCGCCGTTGAGCACTCCCAGACCGCCGAGCCGACCGAGCTCGATGGCGAATTCCGGCGACACCAACGCATCGGTCG
Source organism: Mycobacterium sp. (assembly GCA_035314925.1). Classification (GTDB taxonomy): domain Bacteria; phylum Actinomycetota; class Actinomycetes; order Mycobacteriales; family Mycobacteriaceae; genus Mycobacterium. The sequence goes on from DATFYT010000074.1 coordinate 5,809, forward strand.
GGTGGGCGATGACGGGGATCTCGAACCGGTACGCGTCGAGCTGCCAGGCCGTCGACACGTCCTGCGAGGAGCGGGTGCGCCGCGACGGTACGATGTTGATGTCTTCGAGTTCGTAAGTGCGCCTTGCCGTTCGGCCCATGCCGATCTCGACCATGTCACGCATGAGCGACCCTTCTCGATCGGTTCACCGCACGTAGTAGTTGGGCGCTTCGGCGGTCATGGTGATGTCGTGTGGATGACTTTCTTTCAAGCCCGCTGGCGTGATCCGGACGAATTGCGCCTGCTGCAGCGTCTCGATGGTGTTGGACCCGGTGTATCCCATCGCGGCGCGTAACCCGCCGGTGAGCTGATGGATGACCGAGGCCAGCGGCCCCCGGAACGGTACCCGGCCCTCGATGCCTTCGGGCACCAGCTTGTCCTCGGAGAGCGCGTCGTCTTGGAAGTAGCGGTCCTTGGAGTACGACTTGCCCTCTCCCCTGCCTTGCATGGCGCCGAGCGAGCCCATGCCGCGGTAGCTCTTGTACTGCTTGCCGTTGACGAAGATCAGCTCGCCGGGCGCCTCGGCGGTGCCGGCCAGCAGCGAGCCCAGCATCGCCGTCGACGCACCCGCGGCCAGCGCCTTGGCGATGTCGCCGGAGTACTGCAGTCCACCGTCGGCGATCACCGGTACACCCGCGGGACCGCAGACCGCGACCGCTTCGAGGATCGCGGTGATCTGCGGCGCCCCGACGCCGGCCACCACCCGGGTGGTGCAGATCGAACCCGGACCCACACCGACTTTCACCGCGTCGGCTCCGGCCTCGACCAACGCGGCGGCCGCCGACCTGGTGGCGACGTTGCCGCCGACCACCTCGATCCGGTCGCCGACCTCGGCCTTGAGTTTGCCGACCATGTCGAGGACCAGCCGATTGTGCGCGTGCGCGGTGTCGACGATCAGGACGTCAACCCCTGCGTCGACCAGTGTCATGGCCCGCACCCAGGCGTCGTCGCCGATACCGACGGCGGCCCCGACCAGCAACCGGCCGTCGCTGTCCTTGGTGGCCAGCGGGTGCTGCTCGGTCTTGACGAAGTCTTTGACGGTGATCAGCCCGGTCAGTCGGCCGTGACCGTCGACGATCGGCAGCTTCTCGATCTTGTGGCGGCGCAACAGGCCCAGCGCCGCGTCGGCGCTGACGCCCTCCTGGGCGGTGATCAGCGGAGCCTTGGTCATCACTTCGGCGACCGGCTTGGACTGGTCGACCTCGAAACGCATGTCGCGGTTGGTGATGATGCCGACCAAAGCACCGGAGCCGTCGACCACCGGCAGCCCCGAGATCCGGAACTTCGCGCACATCGCGTCGACTTCGGCCAGCGTGTTGTCCGGCCGGCAGGTGACCGGATCGGTGACCATGCCCGCCTCCGACCGTTTCACCATCTCGACCTGGCCCGCTTGTTCGCCGACCGACAGGTTGCGGTGCAACACGCCCATGCCGCCGGCCCGGGCCATCGCGATGGCCATCCGCGACTCGGTGACGGTGTCCATCGCCGAGCTGACCAACGGCACCTTGAGCCGGATCTTCTTGGTGAGCTGGCTGGAGGTATCCGCAGTGGCGGGCACCACATCCGAGGCGGCCGGCAGCAGGAGGACGTCATCGAAGGTCAGGCCCAGCATCGCGACCTTGTGCGGATCGTCACCTCCGGTGGACACCGGGTCGTCGGCGAGGCCACCGACGCGGACGTACGGCTCGACAATCAGGTCGCCGCTGCCTTCAAGACGGGACAAGCCAGATGACATTGCCGGGGCCCTCCCATGCGCATGCGGAGTAAGAGCCTCATCCTATCGGCTCCGCCCGCCGGCGATGCGCGCCGCGCAGGGGCGCGAGGTGGGGGTACCCCAGCCGCGTAGCGGCTAGGGGGCGAGGCGGGCAGCTTGACCTTGAGACGCAGCGGCGACGCGCGCCGGGAACGGCTCGCATAGCGGCGACATGGGGGCTGGTCTGCGCGCATAGCGCTGGCGTGATACCCGCCCGGCTGCGTAGTGTGGACCCGTGCGCGACTACCTCCCGCCGGGTTTGCCGCCCGATCCTTTTGCCGACGACCCGTGTGATCCGTCGGCGGCGCTGGACGCCGTCGAGCCCGGCCAGCCGCTTGACCCCCAGGAGCGGATGGCGGTCGAGGCCGATTTGGCCGACCTGGCGGTCTACGAAGCCCTGCTGGCGCACAAGGGTATCCGCGGCCTGGTGGTGTGTTGTGACGAGTGTCAGCAGGACCACTACCACGACTGGGACATGCTGCGCGCCAACCTGCTGCAGCTGTTGATCGACGGCACCGTCCGTCCGCACGAGCCGGCCTATGACCCCGAGCCTGACGCCTACGTCACCTGGGATTACTGCCGGGGGTACGCCGACGCCTCACTCAACGAGGCGACCTCGGAAACTTAGATATTCCGAGGCATCACGGCCCGTCGCTAACCAGGCCTTTTCGCCTCAACCGCCCACCGAGTTGGGCTGCTGACTCGGCACCGCCGTCGCATGGGGATCACGATTGGCAACCTTCGCGTTCAACAGGTTCACCCGCTCGACCAGGTCCTGTTTGCGATCGTTGTCTTTGACGGTCTGTACCCGGTCGCTGACCGCGGCCAGCTTGTCTTGCGCTTCATCCCACTGACCCAGCGTGATCATTTGCTCGACTGAGTCCAGGTCGTCCTGGGCGGACCGCGCGATCCGCTCATCGTGCACCGAAGTCGGCTCGCCGAGCACCCTGGTGTGGACGCCGTAAAGCGTGTCGCCGGGCTGGGCCTCGCCCATCATGGCGACGAATCCGCCGACGCTGAGCACGGTCGCGGCCAGGGCCCCAACCAGCGCCATGCGACGGTGGATACGACGACGGGCTACCCGCCCGCGATCCAACGCGGCGACCGCGTCCCGCTCCGTGCAGAACCCGCGCGGCACCGGGGTCCTCAACTCGTCGCGCCAGTCCTCCAGCAGCCCGGCCAGCACCCTGTCGCCGGCGCCGCCGTGGTCCGCGACATCGCCGACATCGGTCGGCTCACGTTTTGCCAGTGCGTCGATGAAGCGCTCGGTGCGGGCCACTGCGCCCGGATCAGGCTGATCAAACGGTGAATGAGCTGACTCAGACATAATCTCGCCCCGCTGCAACAATTACGGATTTCAGCCGCGCCAAGGCGCGGTGTTGGGCAACGCGCACGGCTCCGGCGCTGCTGCCGACGGCGCTGGCCGTCTCCTCAGCGCTCAATCCGACCACCACGCGCAGGATCAGGATTTCGCGTTGCTTCTCGGGCAGAACCTTGAGCAGCTCGCTCATCCTGGTAACGGAATCGGCTTCGATGGCCACCTGCTCCGGGCCGGCCTCGGCCGACCTGCGGTCGGGAATCGAGTCCGTGGGATAGGCCAGGTCGCGGCCGGCTGCACGATATGCGTCGGCCACCTTGTGGGCGGCGATGCCGTAAACAAAGGCCAGGAACGGGCGCCCTCGATCACGGTAGCGCGGCAGCGCCATGACGGCGGCCAAGCACACCTCCTGTGCCACGTCATCAGCCGAAAGACCGCTCCGATCGATTGCGCCGACCCGTGCGCGGCAGTATCGGATCACGATCGGGCGGATCGTCTCCAGCACTTCTCGAAGCGCGTCCCGATTCCCTGCTACGGCCTCAGCTACAACAGCGTCGAGACGTCCCTCCTGGGTTGTCATCGGCGGCAACATCTCCAACGTTACGAACCGGGCATCGCCGCCCGGTGCGGTGGCACACAGTAAAACAATAACGGCAGGTTGCAGCGGCTGTGGCCTCAGCGCTGGTTCCAGGCTCCGCCCCAGTGCTGCACTTGTCGGGCGCACTCGTCACGAATGACGCACAGATCGGCGACCGGGCGGGCCGGGCTTCCGATATCGGCCAACAGGCAAGCCACCGCCCAGCGCAGCGGAACCAGGCCCAACCGGCCGGTGAGCTCCAGCGTCGCCTCCCCGAGAGTCCGAGCCCGGTCGACGGCACCGGCGCTGCACAGCGCCGCCGCCAACACCACGTCGCTCTTCGCGGCGTGCCGGGCGGACCCGTCGACCGTCGTCGCAGCCAACTCGACGCCGAGCTCCGCGTTGCGCACCGCGGCGCCACCGTCGCCGGCCGCCATCGCCAGCTCCGCGGAAACCCACGCTCGGCGCACCGACAACCGGTGCTGCTGGGCGTCGGCCACCAACGGCTCTGCCCGGCTCAACAGCGTCGCCGAGGCGGCCAGACGACCCACGCCGAGCGCGTCGGCGGCCAGCCCGATCAATGCATCGGCAGCGGCCTCAGGGTCGGCACCGGCCAGCGCCATCGCCCGGCCGTCCCAGCCGCGAGCCAGCTGGTGCCAGCCCAGCTGGCGCAGAAACGACGCCTGGGTGCTGTGCGCCAGCGAGGCAAGCGCACCGGCCGGAGCACTGCGCAGTAGCGCCGCGAGGTCATCGCGCGCGCTGGCGTAGCGACCCTGCCCCCCGGCGCCGACCGCGCGTAGCCAGAGCTGACGGACTGTGTGCGCCGACGGCAGCGGCCAGCGCCCGGGCTGATTTCCAAAGGCGGCGGCAGTAAGGTCGGACTCGATTGTCGGTCCGGAAGGGATATCGATCACGGCGGGCACCCGTTAAAACTTCATGGTCTTTGAGTTACACCGGTATTAAATCTGACGCAGATTATATTTTCTGCGATCAGCTCGCGACGCCTCGCGAGCTGGGACATTCCCTGATAACGCCCCGTCACCATACATGGTTCTGCGAGCAGACCCATCACGTCGATGAACTCGGGGTAAATTGTCAAGCCTCCGTTGAGCATTCGACAGATCACCGCGTGTTGACGAAATTTCCGTAGGCCCCCTACCTTTAAGGCCGACGAGTAGTCACCGACGACCCGCTCGATGCAGAACATGGGCGTGTAGAGAGGGACTTCAATGCCACAGCCGGAGCAGCTACCAGGGCCCAACGCCGATATTTGGGAATGGCAATTACAAGGTCTTTGCCGCGGGGTGGATTCGTCGGTGTTCTTCCATCCGGACGGCGAGCGCGGTCGGGCCCGCTTGCAGCGCGAGCGACGCGCCAAGGAGATGTGCCGCCAGTGCCCGGTCCTGGCCCAGTGCCGCGCTCATGCCCTGGAAGTCGGCGAGCCGTACGGCATCTGGGGCGGGCTTTCCGAGACCGAGCGCGAGCTGCTGCTCAAGCGTGACATCGGTAGGACGCGCAGCATCCGCCGGACCGCCTAGGTGGCACCGCCGCTCATCGCAAGCTTTCTGTCGGCACGTCATAGCGTTCCTGGTAGGCCCGTACCTGCTCACGGACCTCCGCGGCGTCCAGGCCGGTGTCCGACCAGGTGTACCTTTTGCCGCCACCGTCGCGGGG
>DATFYT010000075.1:0-12136 GCA_035314925.1 Mycobacterium sp.
CGACGAGGCTACAACCGACGCCGACGTGATCGTCGCGACCGCGCTGCGGGTTCTGGACCTGTTCGAGCTGGACCGCCCGGTGCGACTGCTCGGGGTACGGCTGGAACTACAGATGCCGCAATAAATCAGCGCGGTACCGGCGCAGGCCGGAGCGCCCGGGCGAGCAACGTGTTGACATGGCGCATCGCCAGGCTGTAGGGCCACCAGGCGACCCGTTTGAACGCGTACAGCGCTCGGATGTCCACGGAGGTATAGATGAGGAACCGATTTTTGGCGACTCCGGCCAGGATCTTCTCCGCGGCTTTTTCCGGCGACACCGCGTGGCCGGCGAAGCGATCCACCCAGCGAATTACTGCAGGATCGTCGCGGTCCACGCCGGCGATCTCGACAGTGTTCACCAGCGGGGTCTTGACGGCGCCCGGTACGACCACCGACACCCCGATGCGGTTTCGGGCGAGGTCGAAGCGCAGTACCTCGGAGAGGCCGCGCAACCCGAACTTGCTGGCGCTGTAAGCGGCATGCCAGGGCAGCCCGATCAGCCCGGCCGCCGACGACACGTTGACCAGATGACCGCCCCGGCGCGCGGCGACCATCGGCGGCACGAAGTTCTCGATGACGTGGATCGGGCCCATCAGGTTGATCGCGACCACCTTTTCCCACTGCTCGTGGGTCAACCGGTCGACGGTCCCCCACGCCGATATCCCGGCGATGTTCATCACGACGTCCATGCTCGGGTGCTTGGCATGAATCTCGTCGGCGAACGCGGCGACGTCGTCGTAGTTGGCGATATCCAACACCCGATGCTCGGGGACGTGTGCACCCAGCGCGCGCGCATCGGCCACCGTCTGCGCCAGACCGTCGGCGTTGCGGTCGGTCAAGTACAGCTCGGCACCTTGGCTAGCGAGCCGCAACGCGGTCGCCCGGCCAATACCGCTGGCCGCACCGGTGATGAAGCACCGCTTCCCCGCGAACGTCTTCTGCGCCATGGGGGATGACGATACGGGCCTAATGGCCCGCCTCGCCCCCTCGCCGCTTCGCGGCTGGGAGGTACCCCCACCTCACCCCGCTCCGCGGGCTGCATCGTCGCCGGGCGCGGTAACGGTACAGCCCGAGGACTAGGTCGCTCCGCCGCCCCACAGCGCGGTGAGCCACAACGCCTCGAGCACCCGCACACCGCGCTGCACGTCGGCCTCGTCGCCCAGGAAAGCGGTGTCGCCGGACAGCATTTGCGCGGTGGTGAAGGACAGTGTCCGCACCAGTGTCGGGATGTCGTCGGTGATCGGGTGGGCGGTGCCGGACCGCAACTCGTCTTTGACGATGCCGATGATCTGCTGGACCACGCCTTCTATCTGTTGGTCGAGCAGGTCGCGGATCTCAGCGTCGGTGCTGCGAGCGGCATTGCAGGCCGACATCACCGGGTCATTATGCGCATACACCGCGGCGGCGCTTCCGACCATCCGCTTGGCGAATGCCGCCGGTGACTCGTCGGGCCCGCGGGGCGCAAAGTATTCCGTGAGTTCTTCGAGTTCGTGTGTCGCGTCGGCGAGGATCTGAGCCAACACCGCGTATTTGGAGTCGAAGTAGAAGTAGAAGCCGGAACGGGCCACACCCGCGCGGTCGCTGATGGTGCTCACCGACAGCTGGGCGAACGGTTTTTCCTCGAGCAGCTCGCGCACGGCCTGCACGATGGCCTGCCGCTGCCGATCTCCCCGTCGTCTTGGTACCGGCACGACTCCGCCCGGATCAGCCACCATGCCGTCCTCCTGCTCGATCCGCACTCTTTGACCTTCTACCACGCCTTGAGCTTCTACCACGCCACGCCCAAAAGGAAACTTGACAGCCGTCAAATTTCATCTGAGGATGGCATTTGTTGACGCCTGCCACAACGCCGGTCAAACTTCACCGCAGGCGTCGGGGAGGAGTGTCAATGGCGACCATCAGCACCCCGAATTACCTGCTCGATCAGGCGAAACGCCGGCTGACCCCGTCATTCAACAATTTTCCCGGCATGGCTGCCGTCGAACAGAGGCTGCTGAACACCACCTGGACGCCGAGGAAGCTCGCGGATCCGCCTCCGGACAGCGGGCTCAAGCCGGTGATGGGCGATCGTGGCCTGCCGGTCCTCGGCCACCTCATCGAGATGATGCGGGGCGGACCGGACTACCTGCTATTCCTTTACCAAAGCAAAGGTCCGGTGATATTCGGTGACTCACCGGTCCTGCCGGCCGTCGCGGCGCTAGGCCCCGACGCAGCCCAGGTCGTCTACTCCAACCGCAACAAGGACTACTCCCAGCAGGGCTGGGTGCCGATGATCGGGCCGTTCTTCCACCGCGGCCTGATGTTGCTCGATTTCGAGGAGCACATGTTCCATCGGCGGATCATGCAGGAAGCCTTCATCCGGTCTCGACTGGTCGGCTACGTGGAGCAGATGGACCAGGTCGTCTCACAGGTAGTGGCCAACGACTGGGTGGTCAACGACCCGCGTTTTCTCCTCTACCCCGCAATGAAGGAGCTCACTCTCGACATTGCATCGATGGTGTTCATGGGTCACGAACCCGGCACCGACCATGAGCTGGTGACCAAGGTGAACAAGGCCTTCACCATCACCACCCGCGCCGGAAACGCGATCATCCGCACCAGCGTGCCGCCATTTACCTGGTGGCGCGGTCTGCAGGCGCGTGAGCTGCTAGAGAACTACTTCCGTGAGCGCGTCAAGGAGCGCCGCGGCAAGGAGGGCAGCGACCTACTGACCGTCCTGTGCCACACCGGGGACGAGGACGGCAACAGCTTCTCCGACGAGGACATCGTCAACCACATGATCTTCCTGATGATGGCCGCGCATGACACCTCGACATCGACCACGACGACGATGGCCTACCACCTGGCCGCCAACCCCGAGTGGCAGGAACGCTGCCGCGACGAATCCGATCGGCTCGGCGACGGCCCGCTGGACATCGAGTCACTGGAAAAGCTGGAATCGCTTGATTTGGTGATGAACGAGGCGATCCGGCTGGTGACACCGGTGCAGTGGGCGATGCGCAGGACCGTGCGCGACACCGAGTTGCTGGGCTACTACCTGCCGGCGGGCACGAACGTCATCGCGTATCCGGGGATGAACCATCGCCTGCCGGAGATCTGGACGGATCCGCTGAAATTCGACCCCGACCGGTTCACCGAGCCGCGCAGCGAACACAAACGGCACCGCTACGCGTTCACGCCGTTCGGCGGCGGGGCGCACAAGTGCATCGGGATGACGTTCGGCCAGTTGAAGATCAAGACGATCCTGCACCGGCTGCTGCGCCGTTACCGGCTTGAGTTGCCCCGCGTGGGGTACCAGGCGAAATGGGACTACGCCGGCATGCCCGTCCCGATGGACGGCATGCCGATCGTGTTGCGCCCGCTTTAGCCGGAGCTGCTTTCTCCGTACAGCCGGTTGGCGCAGGCAATGACGGCGTGCAGTGCCGACTGGGTCGCGTCGTCCGCACAGCCCATCGCCCACTCGGCCCGGCAGCCGTCGCTGCCCTGAATGAAGGTCGCGGTCGTGTTCCGCGACCGCAGCTGATGGAACCGCAGCATCTCCACGGCGATGCCGTGGTCGTAGAGCATGGCGGTGAGCGCGGCGACCGGGCCTGTCGCGGTGGCGGTCGCGGTCTCGATGTGATCGCCGAACTCCAGCGTGGCCCGGAACGTCCGGGGCCCCAGCCTGGTAGCGGGGCGTTCGGTATCTGCGCACTCCCAGCGACCCAGGTGCAGCGGCCCGGCACTCGGCGCATAGGTGGCGGTGAATGTGCTCCACGACATGGTGTCGGCGTCCTCCCGAAGCCCCCGCGGTAGCGGAATACCGTCAAATCGGAGGGTTGACGGTTCGGATGGAGCGGGCGCGATGTCCGCGCTACTCAAGTCGGTGATTGTCATGTGCCGGTCTTCTCTGGTCTTTCAGTGGTGACCGACAGGTAGTAGCTTCCGACCCACAGCGGGGGGTCGGTCTGGATCAGACCCCGCTGCGGGTACTGGCTACTACGAGATGACCAAGAAGGAACAGCACGTAGGCGAGGGTAGACGCTGATCGGCGGCCCGTGCAACTTCATTAGGCTTCGGTGAACAGCCCTGAGGTGTAAAACGGGCTCATGGGCCAGCTTTGCCCAAGGTGCACCACGGCGGCGACCCGCCATGCATGAGCTGTCGCTGTGCCAAGCGATCGCCGGGGTGGTCAGGCCGTATGCCGACGGCCGCCATGTCGACATCGTCCGGGTCAAGATCGGTGCGCTGCGCCAGGTGGTACCCGAGTCGCTGACGTTCTGCTGGACGCTGCTGCGCGACCACGAGGACATGCCCGACGCCGAGCTGGAGCTCGAGTTCATCACCGCCGAGGTACGGTGCCGCTCGTGTGGCCAACGTTCGACGATCACGTCGCAGTGGGCGCTGCTGTGCCGGCATTGCGAGAGCGCCGATGTCGAGGTGCTGTGCGGCGACGAATTCCTGGTGACTTCGCTGGACGTTTCGTAACGGCCTGTGAAAGGTAGAGCGCATGGGCAGGTTTCATCGACACGACGACGGCACGGTGCACACCCACGACCACGACGAACACGGCCACGAACATCACGAGCACGGGGACCACAGCGGCTACGAGACCGGATCGCAGCGCATCGACGTGCTGGAGTCGATCTTCGCCGAAAACGACGTCCGCGCAGACTACAACCGAAAAGCATTTGAAAGCAATGGTATTCGCGCACTGAACTTGATGAGTTCACCCGGCTCGGGCAAGACGACGGTGCTGGGCGCAACGCTGGACGAACTCGCCGGCGAGTTCGCCGTCGGAGTGATCGAGGGCGACATCGCCACCGATCTCGACGCGGCCAAGCTCGGCGGCCGGGGCGCTCAGATATCTCTGCTCAACACCGGCAACGGGTTCGGCGGCGAATGTCACCTCGACGCACCCATGGTCAACCGCGCGCTACAGGGACTGGATCTGCCCCAGTTGGACCTGGTGATCATCGAAAATGTCGGAAATCTGGTGTGCCCGGCCGAATTTGACGTTGGCGAGCACGCCAAGGCGATGGTCTATTCGGTCACCGAGGGCGACGACAAACCACTGAAGTACCCGGTGATGTTTCGCGCCGTGGACGTCGTGCTGCTCAACAAGATCGATCTGGTTCCGTATTTGGACGTCGACGTCGACTCCTACCTAGCCCGCGTCCGCGAGGTCAATCCGACGGCGACGATTTTGCCGGTCAGTGCCCGCACCGGCGCCGGGATGTCCGCCTGGTTCGGCTGGCTGCGACGGTTCATGGCCGCCTCAGCGGCCTGAGCGCGCGCTGGCGTCCTCTGGAGCACGACGAGACGAGCGAGTTGGAAATCGCTTGAATCGCAACACGTGCGACTAATTCGCAAGACGGCACATATGTTGCTGATCGGCGCGCATCACTGCTGGCCCAAGACGGCGACTGAGGGCCGACAATACGCCGCGGCAGGCGAAATCACGGCGAAAATCCGGAAACCCGTACGAGGTCTCCGAATTTGCCAGAACATCGTTGACAAGCCAGTTCGGCGAGAGTAGACCCAGGAAATAGCGTCGCGTAAGCGTGCCGACCGTCGACTCCCGCGGTGCGAGGGGCCTTTAGCCCGGGCCCCGGAAAGCTGCCGTATGCCAACAGAAGCAGCAGTCAAAGCGGAAGAAACCTTGATCCACGTTCTATGGATCAACGCGGGTCTGAGTTGTGATGGCGATTCGGTGGCGCTGACTGCCGCCACCCAACCCAGTATCGAGGAGATCGCGCTCGGCGCACTCCCCGGACTGCCCAAGATCGCTGTGCACTGGCCACTGATCGACTTCGAATGCGGACCCACCGGCGGGGCCGACGATTTCCTCGAGTGGTTCTTCAAGGCCGACCGCGGTGAGCTCGAACCGTTCGTGCTCGTCGTGGAAGGTTCGATTCCCAACGAGTCGCTCAAGAGCGAGGGCTATTGGTGCGGGTTCGGCAACAACCCGGCCACCGGGCAGCCGATGACCACCAGTGAGTGGCTCGATCGACTCACCCCGAAAGCCACCGCGGTGGTCGCGGTGGGCACCTGCGCAACCTACGGCGGCATCCACGCAATGGCCGGCAATCCGACCGGCGCAATGGGCGTACCCGACTACCTGGGCTGGGAGTGGAAGAGCAAGGCCGGCATCCCGATCGTCTGCGTCCCGGGCTGCCCGATCCACCCGGACAACCTGTCCGAGACACTGACCTACCTGCTCTACATGGCCACCGGCCAGGCGCCGATGATCCCGCTTGATGACGCGCTGCGGCCGAAGTGGTTGTTCGGCAACACCGTGCATGAGGGCTGTGATCGGGCCGGCTACTACGAGCAGGGCGACTTCGCCACCGAGTACGGATCACCGAAATGCATTGTCAAACTGGGCTGCTGGGGACCGGTGGTCAAATGCAACGTGCCCAAACGCGGATGGCTGAACGGCATCGGTGGCTGCCCCAACGTCGGCGGCATCTGCATCGGGTGCACCATGCCCGGGTTCCCGGACAAGTTCATGCCGTTCATGGACGAGCCACCGGGCGGCAAGGTTTCCACCACCGCCTCGGGACTGTATGGCTCGCTGATCCGCAACCTGCGCGGTGTAACCGCACGCACCGTGGACAAAGAGCCCAAGTGGCGACACAAGGGCGACAAACTGACCACGGGCGCACGCCGCACCTGGTAGGCGCGACGCGGCATCTGAGCTGAAGATAGGGAGCAAAGTTCGATGACAACGATCATCCCCGAGCCGTCCCACGCAAAGCGCGAGCCCGGCCAACTTGTCGAGATGGCATGGGATCCGATCACACGGATCGTCGGCAGCCTCGGCATCTACACCAAGATCGACTTCGAGAACCGCGAAGTGGTCGAGTGTCACAGCACGTCGTCGATCTTCCGTGGCTACTCGATTTTCATGAAGGGCAAGGATCCTCGCGACGCCCATTTCATCACCAGCCGCATTTGCGGTATCTGTGGGGACAACCACTGCACGTGTTCCTGCTACGCGCAGAACATGGCCTACGGCGTCAAGCCGCCGCATCTGGGCGAGTGGATCGTCAACCTCGGCGAGGCCGCGGAATACATGTTCGACCACAACATCTTCCAGGAGAATCTGGTCGGCGTGGACTTCTGCGAGAAGATGGTCTCGGAGACCAACCCAGGTGTGCTGGCCAAAGCGGAAAACACCGCAGCTCCGCACGCCGACGCACATGGGTACAAGACGATCGCCGACATCATGCGGTCGCTCAACCCGTTCAGCGGGGAGTTCTACCGCGAGGCGTTACAAGTCAGCCGGTACACGCGGGAGATGTTCTGCCTCATGGAGGGTCGCCATGTGCACCCGTCCACGCTGTACCCCGGTGGGGTCGGCACCGTCGCGACCATCCAGCTGATGACCGACTACATGACCCGGCTGATGCGGTATGTCGAATTCATGAAGAAGGTCGTGCCCATGCACGACGACCTGTTCGACTTCTTCTACGAGGCGATACCGGGTTACGAGAAGGTCGGTCTGCGCCGCACCCTGTTGGGCTGCTGGGGCTCGTTCCAGGACCCCGAGGTGTGCAACTTCGACTACAAGGACATGGAGCGGTGGGGCAACGCCATGTTCGTCACACCCGGTGTGGTGGTCGACGGCAAGCTGGTCACCCATTCCCTGGTCGACATCAACCTGGGCCTCCGGATCCTTTTGGGCAGTTCGTATTACGACGACTGGGCCGAACAGGAGATGTTCGTCAAGACCGACCCGTTGGGTAACCCCGTTGACCGGCGCCACCCGTGGAACCAGCACACCAACCCGCATCCGCAGAAGCGGGACCTGGACGGCGGCAACTACAGCTGGGTGATGTCGCCCCGCTGGTTCGATGGCAAGGACCACCTCGCTCTGGACACCGGCGGCGGCCCGCTGGCCCGGCTCTGGTCGACGGCGCTGGCCGGTCTGGTCGACATCGGCTACGTCAAGGCGACCGGTCATTCGGTGCAGATCAACCTGCCCAAGACGGTCCTCAAGGGGCCGGTCGAGTTCGAGTGGAAGATCCCGCAGCACGGGTCCAACACCATCGAGCGCGACCGGGCACGGACCTACTTCCAGGCCTATGCGGCAGCCTGCGCACTGCACTTCGCAGAGAAGGCATTAGCGGAGATCCGCGCTGGGCGTACCAAGACCTGGGAGAAGTTCGACGTGCCCAAGGAGGGCATCGGCTGCGGCTTCACCGAGGCGGTGCGCGGGGTGTTGAGCCACCACATGGTGATCCGCGACGGCAAGATCGCCAACTATCACCCGTATCCCCCCACACCGTGGAACGCGAGCCCGCGCGACAGCTTCGGCACGCCGGGACCCTACGAGGACGCGGTGCAGGGCCAGCCGATCTTTGAGGAGAACGACCGGGAGCACTTCAAGGGCATCGACATCATGCGCACGGTCCGCAGCTTCGACCCGTGCCTGCCCTGTGGCGTGCACATGTACCTCGGCAAGGGTAAGACACTGGAGCGGCTGCACTCGCCGACCCAAACGGCGACCGGGGAGTGATGCATGGCTGATCGCCCAGAGGAGTTGCAGGGGGACGCGCAGTGGCGCTCGGCGGGCGATCGGATCCAGACGCTGCTGGACGCGACGGCGGCCGGTGGGGAGGCCGCCCGTGATCGCGCCGAGCAGTTGGTCCGCGAGGTAGTTGAGCTCTACGGCGCGGGCCTGTCGCGAATCCTCGCGACAGTCGGCGACCAGGCGGATCCACGCATTGTGGACCGCCTGGTCGCTGACGACCTAGTGGCCAGCTTGCTGCTCGTCCACGGCCTACACCCGCACGACGTGCGTCGACGGGTGTCTGACGCACTCGACCGGGTCCGGCCGTATCTGGGCTCGCACGGCGGAGATGTGCATCTGCTCGACATCGTGGGTGACACCGTGCAGCTTCAGTTCGCCGGTAGCTGTAAGAGCTGCCCGTCGTCGGCGGTGACGCTGGAGTTGGCGGTCGAGGACGCGATTCGGGCTGCCGCACCGGAGGTTTCGTCAATTGAACTGGTGACGCCCGAAGCCGAGATCGCACAGGGCTCAACGGTGATCCCGGCCGAATCGCTGCTCGCCCAGGTCCATTCCAGGGGGCCGTCCAACGGCGGCGGCTCGGCCTGGCATCAGGTGCCCGATCTGGCCGACCTGGCTCCCGGCGAGGTGGGCGGCTTCTCGGTGGCCGGCGTCGTGGTGCTGGCCTGCCGGGTCGGCGACGAGTTGTACGCCTACCGTGATCATTGCCCGGCCTGCGATGGGTCCCTGGCCGGCGCCGCGCTGCACCGACCGGTCGTGGGAAACGATCCGGTGCTGCGATGTCCGCGCTGCCACGCGCATTTCGACGTGGTGCACGCCGGGGCGGGTCTCGATGACCTGGCCAACGGTGCCCAGCGCCACCTCGATCCGATACCACTGCTGCGGCGCGAAGGCGTGCTGTCCCTCGCGGTGCCGGCCGAGCCGATGGGCGCGCCGGCATGACCACCCCTTACGACGTTCTGGCTCGCATCACCGGAAACCAGCGCGCGCCGGAGCCCGCCGGAGAGCGTTGCGAGATGTGCTCGGAGCCGATCGCCGACGCGCATCAGCACGTGGTGAATGTGGCTGGGCGACAACTGATGTGCGTGTGCCGCGGTTGCTACCTGCTGTTCACCGACAGCCACGCAAACCTGCGCTACCGCGCGGTCCCGGACCGGTACCTGTCCTTTCCCGATTTCGCGCTCGATCGCCGCACCTGGGAAGCGCTGCAGATTCCGGTCGGCCTGGCGTTCTTTTTCCGCAACTCGGCGCTGGATCGCACGGTCGGGTTTTACCCGGGGCCGGCCGGCGCCACCGAATCCGAACTCGACCTCGACGCCTGGAACGCAATCAGCGCCGCCGAACCCCGGGTCGGTCTGCTAGCCGACGACGTGGAGGCACTGCTGGTGCGCGTGCGCGACGATGCAGAAACCGACGCAGCGCCCGAGTGCTACCTGGTCCCGATCGATGCGTGCTATGAGTTCGTCGGCGGACTGCGAACGCGGTGGCGCGGTTTCGACGGCGGGCAGGACGCGCGCGAGTTCATCGACGACTTCTTCACCGCGCTCGCGCAGCGCGGTGCGGAGCAAGCACGATGACCGCCCCTGGTACCTCGTTCACCGTTGTCGACGTGGCCCCCGAACCGTATGCGATCACGCCGATGCTGATTGCCCGCATCGCCGTCTCGGTGCCCGGCGAGCAGCCGGTGCACGCGATCGCGCTGCGATGCCAGGTCCGTATCGACCCGTTGCGGCGCGGCTATTCCGACGACGAGGCCGCCGGATTGACCGACCTGTTCGGACCGCGGGAACGGTGGGCAACCACCCAGCACACCTTCCTGTGGCAACACTGCGCGGCGATGGTCCCCGGATTCACCGGCGCATGCGAGGTCCCCCTCGAGCTGGAATGCACATACGACTTCGAGGTGACGGCCGCCAAGTATTTGCACGCGCTGCGTGACGGGCGGGTGCCGTTACAGTTCCTGTTCAGCGGAACGGTTTTCATGGCCGGCCAGCGCGGGTTCTCGGTGGAGCAGGTGCCGTGGGACTGCGAGGACCGCTACGACATGCCGGTGTCGGTGTGGCAAAGCCTGATCCAGCGGCACTACCCCAGCAGCGGATGGGTACGCCTGGGCCACGACACGGTGACGGCGCTGAACACCTACAAATCGGCGCGCGGACTCTTGAGCCTTGACGACGCGGTCACTGAATTGCTGGCCCAGGCTCGTGAGGAGGTCCGGTGAGCGCGAACTGGGACCGGGCCCGCACCATCGCCGACGCCGTGCTCTACGAGGGCTACCTGCTGTACCCCTATCACGCATCCTCAAGCAAGAATCAAACCCGTTGGCAATTCGGGGTTTTAGGTCCGCCCGGAGCGGCTGACGCGGGCATCGGCGAGGACGACAGCCTGTCGGCGCAATTTCTGGTCGAGGGCGCAGACGGCATCAAGCTGGTCGTGCGGTTCCTGCAACTGCAGCACCGTGCCGCCGAGCGCGACACCGGCGGCGGGCGCTACCAGCCGGTCGACGAACTGACGACGCCGTCCGGGTCATGGCTCAGCTGGGACGAGGCCATCGAAGTCGAGTTGCCGTTCGGCCCCTTCGACTTCGCCGACTCGGGCGGGTCGTGGACACTGCCGGTGACGGCGCCGTCGGGCAGCGATATCGAAGCGGTCGACGGCGGCAGGCTGGTGCGAAGCAGGGAAAGCATCCGCGGCGAGCTGACCGTCGACGTCGAACGCGTCGACGGCCTGAGTCGCGTCACCGTCACCGTTCGCAACACCGCGCCAATGGTCGAGCAGGCCGGGAAAGACTGGGCGATCGCCACATCCATGATCGGCACCCACGTCATCGCAGAAGTCGTTGGCGGTGAGTTCATTTCGCTGCTGGATCCACCCGACCGCGCCGCCGCCGCGGCGGCGGGCTGCAGCCAGCACCGCTGCTTTCCGGTGCTGGCCGGCCCACCGGATGACAACGACCTGCTGCTGGCGTCGCCGATCATTCTCTACGACCATCCCGAGATCGCCGAGCAGAGTGAGGGTGCGCTCTACGACTCCACCGAAATCGATGAAATCCTGACCCTGCGGGTAATGACCATGACCGACGACGAGAAGGCGCAGGCCCGCGCCACCGACCCGCTGGCAGCGCAGATCATCGACCGCTGCGATGCCATGTCGCCCGAGGCGATGCAGCGCCTGCACGGCGTCTTGCGCGATCCGCACCTGGGCGCGCCGGCGGGCGAGTTGGGCCTGATCCCGGAGATACCCGACGGCGTGCAGTGGTGGGACCCGCTGGCCGACAACGCTGTTCGCCCGGATATCGACGCGGTGCTGGTGAACGGTGTGCGGGTATCGCGAGGTAGCCGAGTGCGATTGCATCCGGGTCGCCGCGCCGACGCGCAAGACCTCTTTTACTCCGGCAAGACCGCTCGGGTCACCTCGGTGCACGAAGACGTCGACGGCAATCAGCACGTCGGAGTCGTCGTCGACGACGATCCGGCCGCCGACCTGCACGAGTGGTACGGCCGCTATCTGTACTTCGCACCCGACGAAGTCGAACCGCTCGAAACTATTACCACGGAAAGGAACTCGATATGGAGATCGTAG
>DATFYT010000076.1:0-36393 GCA_035314925.1 Mycobacterium sp.
CGTCGGGGTCGTCGGCGAAGGCCTCCGCGGCCCGCCGGGCCAGGCCGATGGCGGTGCGGGCCCATTGCGGCGTCGCCCCGGCCAGGCCGCACGCCGGGGTGACGCCGATGCGATCGCGCAGCGCCGCACGGCCGAAGTCGAGCCGGTCGGTGACCGCGACGACGGCGGCGGCGACCTCCTCCGCCGACGGACGCCGCGACGGTGTGCTGGACGAGACGACGCCGAGCATGACGGCGCGACCCGAGTCGATGAATTCCGCGACGTCTTCCAGATCGGCGGCCTGCAGTGTCGCCACGTCGACGGACACTGCGGCAATATTACTGCGCTGCAACACTTTCCACGGCAAAGCCGTCGCGCAGCTGTGCACTGACACCTCGGCGCCCGCGGCGGCCACACAGGTGTCCAGCAATGTGGTGGCCAGCGTCTCGTCGATCGGGGCCACCGGGCTCAATGTGGTCACTCCGGCCAGCCGGCCGGCCACTGCCGCCGGCAGCGACGGCTCGTCGAATTGCACCACCACGGGCGTGTCGAGTCGACGCGACACCGCGGCGCGATGCGCGCCGACCCCTTCGGCCAGTGAGGCGGCGATGTCGTGCAGGGCGCCGAGATCGGTGATCGCCCGGTGCCCGTTGGCCAGTTCCAGCTCGGCGGCCAGCGTGATCGGCCCGGGCGCCTGCACCTTTACCGGTCGGCCGCTTCCCCGCAAACCCGCGGTCTCCCAGGCCTCTTCCAGCGCGTCGACGTCTTCGTCGAGCAGGCTGACCGCGCGGCGGGTCACCGCGCCGGGCCGGGCCGCCACCCGGTAGCCACGGGGCACCGTGTCGATGGCCACGTCGACCAGCAGCGCACCGGCGCGCCCCACGATGTCGGCGCCCACTCCCCTGGCGGGCAACTCGACGACGTGGGCCATCGCGGCACCCAGCTCGCCGACGACAACCTCGGCCGCCAGCCGCGCCGCGGTGCCGGGCCACGACCCGGTGCCGCTGGCGGTTGCGAAAACGCTCACCGGCCAACCGTATTCGATCGAGTTCCGGGCGCCCCGTGCCAGGGCCCGCCGGCACGATTACGCTCAGAGCAACGAAAGACGGAAAGATGACGTCACGATCCCTGGTGCTGCTTTGCGCAGGCCTGATGGCCGCCGCGTGCACCCGCGTGGTGGGCGGCGCCGCGGTAGCGCCTTTCGGCACTGAACCCAACCTTTCCGGGGTCGATGTCGATCGCGTACTGCTCGATCAGGACCGCATGCGCGCGATCACCGGCGCCGACGAGCACCTCACGATCATCCCGTCGATGGACGGCAAGTCCCCGGTCGACGTCGACACGCTCGCCCAGACCGCGCCGCCGCAATGCCGGTTCGTCTTCGAGGACACCGCCACCTTCGGGCCCGACATCGAAGAGTTCCACAAGACGACGTTCCAGTACCCGCCTGGCGGCGGGCTGATCTCGGAGGGCGCCGCAGCCTATCGCGATGCCAACACTACGCGTCATGCCTTCGACGCCCTGGTGGCCACCGTCCGGGACTGCGCGAACACCTCGGCCGGCGCGGCGTTCGTCAGCCCCTGGACCGCCGATGACCGGTCGCTGCAGACGCGCCCCGGCGACTGCGGACGCAATTACCAAATCAAGTCGGTGGTACTGATGGAGGTCACCTTCTGCGGCTTCCCGGACTCGGTGTCGACGATCGTCATCACCAACATCGCCGCCAACATCCCCGGCTAGACGATGGTCGCGCTGCCGATCACCTCGTCGCCGTCCGGGTCGGGGCGGTAGAGCACCAGCGTCTGCCCCGGCGCCACACCGCGCAGCGCGGTGCGCAGGCGCACCACGAGCTCATCGCCCGCCAACTCGGCGACCGCATCGACGGTCTCGCCGTGCGCACGGACCTGCACCGCGCACTCGACGGGTCCGGCCGGCGCCGTCCCCGCGGTGAAGACCGGCTGCTGCCCTGTCAGCTGCCAGACATCGAGGTCGGCGACCGAGCCGACCTGCACGGTGCCGCTGTCGGCGTCGATCGCGGTGACGTAGCGGGGCTGGCCGTCCGGACCCGGGCCCGCGATGCCGAGCCCCTTGCGCTGACCGATGGTGAAACCGTGCACCCCGTCATGGGTGGCCAGCACGGTCCCCCGCTGGTCGACGACCGAGCCGCTGCGCACCCCGATCCGGGCCCCCAGGAAAGCGCGGGTATCACCGGACGGGATGAAGCAGATGTCATGGCTGTCCGGCTTGTCCGCGACCGCCAGGCCGCGGCCGGCCGCCTCCGCGCGAATCTGCGGCTTGGGCGTGTCCCCGATCGGGAACGCGGCATGGCGCAGCTGACCAGAGGTCAGCACCGCAAGCACGTATGACTGGTCCTTGTCCCGGTCGACGGCCCGACGCAGCCGCCCGTCAGAAAGCCGGGCGTAGTGCCCGGTGGCCACCGCGTCGAAGCCCAATGCCAATGCGCGTGTCGCCAGCGCCGAGAACTTGATTCGCTCGTTGCACCGCACACACGGATTCGGGGTCTCACCGCGGGCGTAGGACGACACGAAATCGTCGATCACGTCTTCTTTGAATTTATCCGCGAAATCCCATACATAAAACGGGATTCCGAGCACATCGGCAACCCGCCGGGCATCGCCGGCGTCCTCCTTGGAGCAGCAGCCCCGCGAGCCGGTGCGCAAGGTGCCCGGGGCCTGGGACAGCGCCAGATGCACGCCGACGACGTCGTGCCCGGCGTCGACCATGCGGGCTGCGGCGACCGACGAATCGACGCCGCCGCTCATCGCGGCGAGGACCTTCATCACGTCGCCCCCGCGGCGGCGAGCGCGGCCTGCCGGGCGCGGGCCACCGCAGCAGGCAGCACGCGCAGTGCGGCGTCGACATCCGCCTCGACACTGGTGTGCCCCAACGACAATCGCAACGATCCGCGGGCACTGGCGGCGTCGGCGCCCATCGCCAGGAGCACATGCGACGGCTGTGGGACTCCGGCCGTGCACGCCGACCCGGTCGAGCATTCGATTCCGTTGGCGTCCAACAACATCAGCAGTGCATCGCCTTCGCATCCGTCGAAGGTGAAGTGCGCGTTGCCCGGGAGCCGTCGGGATCCTTCTGCACCGTTGAGGCGAGTGTCCTCGACGCCTGCCAGCACCCCGTCGATCAGACGATCGCGCAGCTGCCGCAGCCGCGTGCTGTTGGCTTCCAGCCCGTCGACGGCAAGCTGCATCGCGGTCGCCATGCCGACGGCACCGGCGACGTCGGGAGTGCCGGAGCGAATGTCGCGTTCCTGACCACCGCCGTGTGACAACGACACGCAGTCGACGTCGCGGCGTAGCAGCAGCGCGCCCACACCGGGTGGGCCGCCGAACTTGTGGGCGGCCACACTCATCGCGGAAAGCTGGCCGGCGCCGAACACGACCGGCAGCTGCCCCACCGCCTGAACCGCGTCGCTGTGCATCGGGACGTCAAATTCGGCGGCGACGGCGGCGAGTTCGTCGATCGGCATGATCGTGCCGACCTCATTGTTGGCCCACATCACCGACACCAGCGCAACGTCGTCGTGGTGCTGCAGCGCGTCACGCAGCGCAGCGCCTGACACCGACCCGTCCGCGGCGGTGGGCAACCACGTCACCTCGGCGCCTTCGTGGTCGACCAGCCAGTTCACCGCGTCCAGCACGGCATGGTGTTCCACCGCGGTCGTGACGATCCGCCGGTGGCGCGGCTCGGCGTCGCGGCGCGCCCAGTAAATCCCTTTGACGGCGAGGTTGTCGCTCTCGGTGCCGCCGGCGGTAAAGATCACCTCGGACGGCCGCGCACCGAGCTTGGCCGCGATCAACTCGCGGGATTCCTCCATGCGCCGCCTTGCGGTCCGACCCGTGGTGTGCAGCGAGGACGCGTTGCCCACGCTGCGCAGCGCAGCCGTCATCGCCTCGATGGCAGCGGGGTACATCGGGGAGGTGGCGGCGTGATCCAGGTAGACCATGACCCGCCCAGGATACCGAGGCAGCCCTGCGACGATGCAGGCCGGAACTGGCCTGGGGTGGGGGCAACCCCCAGCCGCGCAGCCGCGAGGGGGCGGAGCAGGGCAATCGGACCCAGCTAGAGGTCAGGAAGCCAGCACGGGCCGGCGCTGCCCATGACCAGGGTGCGACGTCGCCTTCAGGCGAATCGCGGCCTGGCAGCGACGGGCCAGCTCGCGCCGATCGTCACCGGGCAGCTGCAGTGATTCGACGTAGACCCGGGCCACCGTGCGGCGCGCGACCAGCAACCGACCGATCGAACGCAACAGCGTGTCGTCACCGATGTAGGCCGGGACCGTCGAGACCCTGCCGTCGCGGTGGTGGTAGCGCAGCCGCAGCGGCTGGACCGGTCGGCCGGTGTCGACGGCCGCCTGGAACATCGCCGGATAGAACGGCCCGGACGCCAGACCACACCAGGTGGTGCCCTCCGGGAACGCGACCACCGTCTGACCGGCGCGCAGCCGAGCGGCGACGGCGTCGACGACGCCGGGCAGCTGCCGCAGGCTGCCCCGCTCGATTGGGATGACTTTGATGATGCACGCCATCATCCGCACGATGAGATTGGCGGCCACGTCGGCGCGGCCGACAAACGACGCGGGCGCCGCCCGCCACCGGGTTGCCGGAAGTACCGCGGCGATCGTCACGATATCCAGCCACGACATGTGGTCGCTGACCACCAACATGCCGGGCAGATTGCGAATCGGCCCGCCCGACACCGTGACCCGCACCCCGAGACACCACAACAACATGCGGCAGTAGATTCGCTTGGCCCGCGACCTTCCGGGCACCGGAAGCGCAACCAGGAGCAGCGCCGGCGCGAACAGCAGTCCCAGGCTGGCGCGCACCGCGACCCGTAGTGCCACGATCAACCGACGAGAGGCTTCCGAGCCGCCCGCTCGCAGACACCCCACATCGCAGGATGCCCGCGGCAGCCAAGCGTGGTCGCGCGCGTTCGGAGTGCTCATCAAGCCACCCGGCCCGCCGCCTCGGTGGCCGCCGATACCGACCGGAGTCGGCGCAGATATCGCGTGTCGGCCTGACGCTTGTCCAGCAGCGCGGGGAAATCACCCACGCCGAAGTCGGGATCGTGGGCCGGCTCGCCGCATATCCGCGCGCCCAGCCGCAGGTAACCACGCATCAGCGGCGGGATCGACGGCCGCGCGGGCGGCGAGATCTCGTCCAGGGTGCGTCCGTTGATGATCACCGGCCGGTGCGGATGCACCCGGTACTCCGGTGGGGCGGGGTGGCGGCGCAGGACGAAGTCACGCACGCCGCGAATCTGGGTGCCCGGTGGTTCACCGTCCGCCGCATTTCCTGCAACGGGAACCGATACGCAGCCGGTGACGTAGTCGTAGCCGCACCGGTCGAGGTAAGCCAGGATGCCGGCCCACATCAGCAGCACGACCGCGCCGTTGCGATGATCGTCGCGAACGACCGCGCGTCCCATCTCCACCAGCGACGGCCGCAGCGCATCCAGCGCTGTGATGTCGAATTCTGTTGCGGTATAAAGCCCTCCGGCCGCGACAGCACCGGTCGGCGACAACATGCGGTAACAACCAACCAGCTCGCCGGAGTTGTCCTCGCGGACCAGCAGGTGATCGCAGTGCTCGTCGAAACGGTCCACGTCCAGGCCGGCGTCCGGTCCGGTCAGCGCGAAACCCGGCTCGTTGCTGAATACGTCGTAGCGGAGCCGCTGCGCGGATTCGATCAGTGTGGCATCAGTGGACAGCAGTAGCGAATACCGCGGCTCGGTGGACGAACCTGTCCCCGACGCGGGCTTATCAGCGGGTATGAGGACCGAGTCAACACTCATGCCCTCACAGTTAGCGATGTTGATCACTAATTGGCATCCGCGCCGTGACGTGTCCGTGCACGGCAGATGACGATGTCGCAGCGAGCACAAACGTTGCCTGGATCACAATTTTCGTCCAGACTGCGACGGTGGCTGAGGTCGGCGGCGCGACATTTGACCCCGACGCGCTGCGCGCCAAATACGCGCAGGAACGCCAGCGGCGGCTGCGCGCCGACGGAATCTCCCAATACGTGCAGGTCGCCGGCGCATTCAGCCGTTTTGCCGACGACCCGTGGGCCGATCCCGACTTCACCCGCGACCCGATCAGCGACGAGGTCGACGTCGCCGTCGTCGGTGCCGGCTTCGGGGGCTTACTCATCGGAGCCCGGTGCAAGCAACTCGGCGTCGACAATGTCCGATTGATCGACAAGGCCGCCGACGTCGGCGGGACCTGGTACTGGAATCGTTACCCCGGAATCGCCTGCGACGTCGAGTCCTACGTCTATATGCCGTTGCTGGAAGAACTCGGCCACGTCCCGACCGAGAAGTATGCCAAGGGGGCTGAGATCTTTGCCCACTGCCGCCGCATCGCCAAGCACTACGACTTGTACCGTGACGCGTGTCTGCAAACTGAGGTGCAAGAAATCCGCTGGGAGGCAAGCACTTCCCGCTGGGTGATCTCCACCGACCGCGGTGACGAGATCCGCACCCGCTTTGTGGCGATGGCGAACGGCTACCTGCAGAAGCCGAAACTGCCTGGAATAACCGGCATTACCACGTTCGGCGGTCACACATTCCACACCAGCCGCTGGGATTACGAATACACCCGCACCGACCTCACCGGGTTGTCGGACAAGCGTGTCGGGATCGTCGGAACCGGCGCGACGGCGATTCAGTGCGTGCCGCGGCTGGCCGAAGCTGTGCATCGGCTGTTCGTCTTTCAGCGCACCCCGTCAACGGTCGACGTACGGGCCAACCGGCCGACCGAATCCGAGTGGGCGGCATCGCTGCAGCCCGGTTGGCAGCGGCGGCGCATGGAGAACTTCCAAATCCTCACCGCTGGCGGTTCCGCCGATGAGGACCTGGTCGACGACGCGTGGACCAGCCTCATCAAAAAGCTGCCGATCGTGAACGACGCGGGGCCGAACGCCGCCGAACTGGCCGACTTCGCCAAGATGGAAGAGATCCGGGCGCGCGTCGATGCGATCGTGACCGATGCGGCCACCGCCGAGGCGCTCAAGCCGTGGTACGGCTACTACTGCAAACGGCCCTGCTTCCACGACGAGTACCTGCATGCGTTCAACCGCGACAGCGTCACCCTCGTCGACACCCACGGCCGCGGAGTCGAGCAGATCACCCGCGACGGCGTCGTCGTCGACGGCGTCGAATACCCGCTGGACTGTATGATTTTCGCCACCGGCTTCGAGGTCGGCACCAGTTATTCGCAACGCACCGGCTTCGAAGTCATCGGGCGCGACGGCCTGACCCTCACCGAGAAATGGGCCGACGGCGTGCGCACGCTGCACGGCCTGCACGTCAACGGCTTTCCGAACTGCTTCATCGAAAGCATCGCGCAGTCCGGCTTCACCGTGAACTTCCCCTACCTCATCGACACCCAATCTCGCCACATCGCCTGGGTGATTGCTTGGGCGCTGCAGCACGGCGCCGTCGAGGTGGAGGCGACGCTCGACGCCGAAGCAGCCTGGGTCGACACCGTCGTGAAACGCTCCAGCGTGATCGCCGGCCGGCGGGAGTCGTGCACCCCCGGCTACTACAACCGCGAGGGCCACCCGGACGCGCGGTTGAACCAGGACAGCTTTTTCTTCGGGAGCCCAACCGAATACGCCGACATCCTCGAGGCGTGGCGGGCGACGGGCGAACTCGACGGACTTGCCAGACGGGCTTCGGACGCCGCAGCTGCGCGGTGATCGCCGTCGCATCCAGGTGTGATCCGCGGCGCGGCGGGTATCCCCCAGCATGCATTTCAGGTTGGGGTCAGGCCGTCCGCACGCGGCCCACCGGCGAAAGAGGACGCTGTGACAGAAACGGTCGACCCGCAACAGGCGGCACCTGCCCTGGAGCAGTGGCCTGGGAAGGCCTATCCGCTGGGCGCGACCTACGACGGATCGGGAACCAATTTCGCGATTTTTAGTGAGGTCGCCGAGCAGCTGGAACTCTGCCTTCTCGACGCCGACGGTACTGAGTCCAGAGTGCCGCTGAACGAGGTGGATGGATTCATCTGGCACGGTTTTCTGCCGGCCGTCGAACCCGGTCAGCGCTACGGCTATCGGGTGCACGGTCCCTACGACCCGGCGGCCGGGCACCGGTGTAACCCGAACAAGCTGCTGATCGACCCGTACGCCAAGGCAATCGACGGCAACTTCGCGTGGCACCAGGCGCTCTTCAGTTACAACTTCGGCGATCCCGACAGCCGCAACGACGACGACTCCGCGCCGCACATGCCGAAGTCGGTGGTGATCAACCCGTTCTTCGACTGGGGCAACGACCGCCCGCCGAATCATGAGTACGCCGACACGGTTATTTACGAGGCGCATGTCAAAGGGCTGACCCAGCTACACCCCGACATCCCAGAGCGGATGCGCGGTACCTACGCCGGTATCGCACACCCGGTCATCATCGAGCATCTCAAAGGTCTGGGCGTCACCGCGATCGAGCTGATGCCGGTACACCACTTCGCAAACGACTCGACGCTGGTGGACCAGGGACTGTCAAACTACTGGGGCTACAACACAATTGGCTTCTTCTCCGCCGACTTCAAGTACACCTCCAGCACCACTCCCGGCGGTCAGGTCCAAGAGTTCAAGACCATGGTCCGCGCCTTGCACGAGGAAGGCATCGAAGTCATCCTCGACGTCGTCTACAACCACACCGCCGAGGGAAACCACCTGGGCCCGACGCTTTCGATGCGGGGCATCGACAACGCCGCCTACTACCGGCTGGTCGACGACGACCAGCAGTACTACATGGACTACACCGGCACCGGCAACAGCCTCAACGTCGGCCACCCGCACACGCTGCAACTGATCATGGACTCGTTGCGGTACTGGGTGACCGAAATGCATGTCGACGGCTTTCGATTCGACCTCGCCTCAACACTGGCCCGCGAATTCTACGACGTCGACCGACTGTCAGCCTTTTTCGAACTGGTGCAACAGGATCCGACGGTGAGTCAGGTCAAACTGATCGCCGAACCCTGGGATGTCGGGCCGGGCGGCTACCAGGTTGGAAACTTTCCGCCGCAATGGACCGAGTGGAACGGCAAGTTCCGCGACACCGTTCGCGACTACTGGCGCGGCGAACCGGCAACGCTCGGCGAGTTCGCCTCCCGGTTGACCGGCTCGGCAGATCTCTACGAGGACACGGCCCGCCGCCCGGTGGCTTCGATCAATTTCGTCACCGCGCACGACGGTTTCACGCTGCGCGACTTGGTCTCGTACAACGAGAAGCACAACGAGGCCAACCAAGAAGACAACAACGACGGCGAGAGCAACAACAAATCGTGGAATTGCGGTATCGAGGGCCCAACCGACGATCCGGACGTTAACTCGCTGCGCGCCCGTCAGCAACGCAACTTTCTCGCGACAACGCTACTGTCGCAGGGAGTTCCGATGATCTCGCACGGTGACGAGCTCGGCCGCAGTCAAGGCGGCAACAACAACGGCTTCTGCCAAGACAACGAGATCACCTGGGTGCACTGGGACAAGGCGGACGTCGAACTGATGGAGTTCACCCGGTCGGTATCGGCTCTGCGGGCCGCGCATCCGGTGTTTCGCCGCCGCCGATTTTTCAAAGGGGTGCCGGTACGCCGACGAGGTGTCGAGGCGCAGCCTGACATCTCCTGGTTCGCACCGGATGGCTCCGAAATGAGCGATGAAGACTGGGATTCGGGTTTCGGCAAATCGGTAGCGGTCTATTTGAACGGCTTGGGCATCCCCGAGCTCGACGCCCGCGGACAGCGGGTGACCGACAGTTCGTTCTTCTTGTGCTTCAACGCACACCACGAGCCAATCGAATTCACCTTGCCGCCAGAAGAGTTCGGCCGGGTGTGGGTGCCCGTCGTCGACACCGCCACCGCAACGCCGAATTCAGAAGGTCAGGATCAGATTCAGGTTGGCGGCACAGTGCAGGTCGGTCCGCGCACCATGGTGGTGTTAGAGGCCGACGATGGCTAGAACATCGGCGGACAAGGCCCGGCGTTGGTGTTTCGCCGACCAGCTCAGGCCGCACTTTCTCGACGATCCCGACCAGCCGGTGTTGCTGATCGAGTCTCGGGCGGTGTTCGAACGCCGCAGATTCCACCGCCGCAAGGCGCATCTGGCGCTCTCCGCCTTGCGTCATCGCGCGGCCGAACTCGGCGAGCAAGCCAGCTTCGTGCAGACCCGTACTCTACGAAACTTGGGCGACGTCGTCGAACAACAACAACAACAACGGCTCGGCGGACACGCGCGGTAACTCACCAACCCGTGGATCCCGGGATTCCCTTGAACGGCCCGACAATCCAGCTGGTGATCCAACCGCCGTAGAAACCTCCCGGCTGCGGGATCACCTGCTCGCCATTGACCGTGCAGCGATCCACCCCTGCCGCCATCACCGCGACGGCACCGGCGATGGACGCGAAATCTGGACTCGGCTGCGGATAGGTCCACGCCGCTCGCGGCGCCTCGCGCCCGTCGGCCACCAAGTCGTAATAGCGGGCCTGCCCTTTCCATTCACACCAGGAAGCGCCCGAAGTCGGACGCAGAACGCCCTCGGAGAACGCGTCGTGGGGCAAGTAGTAGGTCGGCGGATGACTGGTCTCCACCACCCGCCAGGCGCGCGTTGTCGACGCGATCACCTGGCCACCCAACTCGACCGTGATCGAGCCGGTGAAATCCTCCAGCCGCGGGGGGCGAGGGTAATCCCACACCGACTCCTGTCCCGGTCCGGGAGCATCGGGTTTCGGCCACGGCTTCATGTCTGCTCCCGTTCAGCCGGGTGGCGCCTCAGATATCTTGCTGTCTGGATCTGGTTTGCCCACTGTTTGGCAGTAGGTCACCGCCGACGAACGGGTCGAGGAGATGTCCGCCGTGGTGGGCTCGGCGCCTGTCTTGTCCTTGAGCGTCGAGTCTTTGAGCATCTCGCGGACTTCTTCGGTCTGTTTCTTCTCGTCTTGCGTGATGAAGTCCTTGCACTTGGTGTCGCCGCCGGTGTTGATCACCTGTGATACCGAACATCCGCTGAATAGGAGCGCCGCGATCGCGATCGCGATAGGCGCCGAAGCCTTCATCGTCGGACCTTTCCTGGATCGGAGGAGCACCTGTGTGTAGACCGCCGCGTCCGATTCCAAACGGCTGCTGCCGAGCAGACACAAAAGCCCCCGGCAGCCGGAGCGCGGGGGGCTTTTGTGTCTGTTCGCGGAGGAACTCAGCCCTTGCGGGCCTTGACCGCCTCGGTCAGCTGCGGGGCAACCTTGAACAGGTCGCCGACCACGCCGTAGTCGGCGATCTCGAAGATCGGCGCCTCTTCGTCCTTGTTGACCGCGATGATCGTCTTGGACGTCTGCATGCCGGCGCGGTGCTGAATCGCCCCGGAGATCCCGAGCGCGATGTAGAGCTGCGGCGAGACCGTCTTACCGGTCTGGCCGACCTGGAACTGGCCCGGGTAGTAACCAGAGTCAACCGCCGCTCGGGAGGCACCGACCGCGGCGCCCAGCGAGTCGGCCAATTGCTCGACCACGCTGAAGTTTTCGGCACTGCCCACGCCACGGCCACCGGAGACGACGATGGTCGCTTCGGTGAGCTCCGGCCGGTCGCCGGCGACCGCCGGCTCCCGCGAGGTGACCTTAGCCGCGTTCTCGGCGGGCTCCGGCACCTCCACAGTGACCTGCTCGCCCGCCCCGTCGGCCGGTTCGGCGTCGACCGCGCCGGCCCGCACGGTGATCACCGGGGTGTCGCCGTTGGTCTGCGCTTCGACGGTGAACGCGCCACCGAAGATCGAGTGAATTGCCTTGGGCCCGGCCTGCACATCGACCACGTCGACCAGCAGACCGGAACCGATCCGGGCGGCGAGCCGGCCCGCGATCTCCTTGCCGTCAGCACTGGCGGCCAGCAAAACGGCTGCCGGAGTTGCCGATTCGGCCAGCGAGGCGAGCACGTCGACGACCGGGGTGATGAGGTAGTTCTCCGCGGCGTCGGATTCCGCGACGTAGATCTTGGCGGCACCGGCCGACTTCAACCCGTCGACCAGCGGCGCGGCGGTGCCGGGCTTACCCACCACGACGGCGGCGGGCTCGCCCAAAACACGGGCCGCGGTGATCAATTCGGAGGTGACCTTCTTCAAAGCGTCTTCAGCGTGCTCGACGAGCACCAGTACTTCAGCCATGGGTTATTCCGTGTCTTTCGCTTAACGGATTTCGGTCCTGGAGGATTTCAGTCTTAGATGATCTTCTGGCTCACCAGGTACTGCGCGACCTGGTTGCCGCCTTCACCCTCGTCGGTGACCTTCTCACCCGCGGTCTTGGGCGGCTTCGGCGTCGCCGTCAGCACCGTCGACCCGGCGTTGCTCAGCCCGACCTCGTCGGCCTCGACTCCGATTTCGGCCAGCGTCAGCTTGGTGACTTCCTTCTTCTTGGCGGCCATGATGCCCTTGAATGACGGGAAGCGGGGCTCGTTGATCTTCTCGGTCACGCTCACCACCGCAGGCAGCGAGGCCTCGAGGGTGAACACGCCGTCGTCGGTTTCCCGCTGGCCGGTGATCTTGCCGCCGTCAACGGACAGCTTGCCCAAATGGGTCAGCTGCGGCAGGCCCAGGTACTCGGCGATGATGGCCGGCACCGCGCCGCCGACGCCGTCGGTGGACTCGTTACCGGCGATCACCAGCTCGGTGCCCTCGATGGTTCCCAGCGCACGCGCCAGCGCCCACCCGGTCTGGATGACGTCGGAGCCGTGCAAACCGTCGTCGAGCAGGTGGACGGCCTTGTCGGCGCCCATCGACAACGCCTTGCGGATGGCCTCGGAAGCGCGCTCCGGGCCCGCGGTCAGCACGGTCACCGATCCCTCGGTGCCGTCAGCGGCTTCTTTCTCCCGGATGAGCAGCGCCTCCTCGACGGCGCGCTCGTTGATCTCGTCCAGCACCGCGTCGGCGGCCTCACGGTCGAGCGTCCAATCGCCGTCGGTGAGCTTGCGCTCTGACCAGGTGTCTGGGACCTGCTTGATCAGGACCACGATGTTCGTCATGAGTGTCGGTCGTCCTCCTCGGAAGAGCCCTGCAGCCGCCAGCCGCAAGACTTAGGTCACGGCTTGTGCGACCCGCACACGCATGTTACTAACGGGTAACTTTGTGCGGTTCGCTCTCACACCATAGCGGGTCGTCCTGCAGGTTCTGCCCCCGCATCTGCCCCGCGAGCGGGAACGCCCGCGGCGAACCATTCGCGAACCCGGTCCCAGGGGTTAGCCTCCCTATGCAATGAGCGCATTTGTCCCCGACGTTCCACAAGCCCCTGTCGACGACGTTTTGACGTTGACGGGCGAGCGCACCATCCCGGGGTTGGATGTGGAGAATTACTGGTTTCGCCGCCACGAGGTGGTCTACCAGCAGTTGGCGCCGCGCTGCGCGGGCCTCGAGGTGCTCGAGGCGGGCTGCGGGGAAGGCTACGGCGCCGACCTGATCTCTCGCGTCGCGCGTCGGGTGATCGCGCTGGACTATGACCAGACCACGGTGGCGCACGTGCGGGCCCGCTACCCACGTGTGGAGGTTATGCACGGCAACCTGGCCGAGTTGCCCCTGGCCGACCCCTCGGTCGATGTAGTGGTCAACTTCCAAGTCATCGAACACCTGTGGGATCAGACACAGTTCGTCCGCGAGTGCGCCAGGGTGCTGCGGCCATCGGGGCTGCTGATGGTCTCCACACCCAACCGGATCACGTTCTCCCCGGGTCGCGACACCCCGATCAATCCGTTCCACACCCGCGAGCTGAACGCCGACGAGCTGACCCGGCTCTTGGTCGATGCCGGCTTTAGGTCGGTGTCGATGAGCGGCGTCTTCCACGGACCGCGGCTGGCCGAGATGGATGCCCGCCACGGCGGCTCGATCATCGACGCCCAGATCGCGCGGGCGGTCGCCGACGCGCCGTGGCCGGCGGAGCTGCTGGCCGACGTTGCCGCCGTCACCTCGGCTGACTTCGATGTCGTGGACGCCGACGACCGTGACATTGACGACAGCCTTGATTTGGTCGCAATCGCGGTGCGCCCATGAGTCAGCCGACCGGCAGCCAGGTGCCCGGTCTGTTCACCCTGGTACTGCACACCCATCTACCCTGGCTGGCCCACCACGGCCGCTGGCCGGTAGGTGAGGAATGGCTCTACCAGTCCTGGTCGGCGGCCTACCTGCCGCTGATGCGGGTGCTGCGCAAGCTGGCAGGCGAGGACCGGCATCGACTGGTCACCCTGGGCATGACGCCGGTCGTGACGGCACAGCTCGACGACCCATACTGCCTGGACGGCATGTACCACTGGTTGGCCAACTGGCAACTGCGCGCCGCCGAGGCTGCCAGTGTCCGCCCCGGAGACCGGTACGACACCGCTGCGTCCAGTACGCCAGAAGCATTGCGGTCGTTCGGGATTCGTGAGTTCGCCGAGACCGAGCAAGCGCTCGGAGATTTCACCACTGAGTGGAGCCATGGCGGAAGCCCGCTGCTGCGCGGGCTGATCGACGCCGGCACGGTCGAGTTGTTGGGCGGGCCGCTGGCCCATCCCTTCCAGCCGTTGCTGACGCCGCGGCTGCGCGAATTCGCCCTGCGCGAGGGTCTGGCCGATGCGCAACAGCGCTTGTCACACACGCCGATCGGAATCTGGGCACCCGAATGCGCCTACGCGCCCGGCATGGAACACGACTATGCGGCCGCCGGGGTCGGCCACTTCATGGTCGACGGGCCGTCGCTGCACGGCGATACCGCGCTGGGCCGGCCGGTTGGCGACTCCGACGTCGTCGCGTTCGGACGCGACCTGCAGGTCAGCTACCGAGTGTGGTCGCCGAAATCCGGCTATCCCGGCCACGCCTCCTACCGTGATTTCCACAGCTACGACCACCGCACCGGTCTGAAGCCGGCCCGCGTCACCGGCCGCAACGTGCCGTCAGACGCCAAAGCGCCCTACGATCCCGAGCGTGCCGATCGTGCCATCGACGGCCACGTCGCTGATTTCGTCAATGTTGTCCGCGGTCGACTGCAGGCCGAATCCGAGCGCATCGGGCGGCCCGCGCACGTCGTCGCCGCGTTCGACACCGAGCTGTTCGGCCACTGGTGGTACGAGGGACCGGTGTGGCTGGAGCGGGTGCTACGGGCCTTGCCCGAGGCGGGTGTGCGCGTCGGCACCCTCAGCGACGCCGTCGCGGAGGGTTTCGTCGGCGCTGCTGTCGAATTACCGCCCAGCTCTTGGGGTTCCGGTAAGGACTGGCAGGTGTGGGCCGGTGACAAGGTGGCCGACCTGGTGCAGCTCAACAACGAGGTCGTCGACACCGCGCTGAGCACCGTCGACAAGGCGCTGACCCAGACCGCATCGTTGGACGGGCCGATCCCCCGCGACCAGATCGCCGATCAGATCTTGCGCGAGACATTGCTGACCGTGTCCAGCGACTGGCCGTTCATGGTGAGCAAGGACTCGGCCGCCGACTATGCCCGCTACCGGGCTCACCTGCACGCGCACGCCACCCGTGAAATCGCCGGCGCTCTGGCGTCGGGCCGTCGGGAGCTCGCGCAGCGCCTGGCCGATGGCTGGAACCGGGCCGACGGACTGTTCGGCGCCCTGGACGCACGCAGGCTGCCGCGATGAAAGTTCTGATGGTGTCGTGGGAGTACCCACCGGTGGTGATCGGCGGGCTCGGCCGCCACGTCCATCACTTGTCGACCGCGCTGGCAGCCGCCGGACACGAGGTTGTCGTGCTGTCGCGCCGCCCGTCGGGAACCGATCCGAGTACTCACCCGTCGTCGGATGAAATCAGCGAAAACGTCCGCGTCGTCGCGGCCGCCCAGGACCCGCACGAGTTCAGCTTCGCCAAGGACATGATGGCCTGGACACTGGCTATGGGCCACGCCATGGTTCGCGCCGGATTGTCGCTCAAGGACACGTCGAGCGACCACCCCTGGCGTCCCGATGTCGTGCATGCCCATGACTGGTTGGTCGCCCACCCGGCCGTCGCACTGGCTGAGTTTTACGACGTACCAATGGTTTCCACGATTCACGCGACCGAAGCCGGCCGGCATTCCGGCTGGGTGTCCGGATCGCTGAGCAGACAGGTGCATGCGGTGGAGTCGTGGTTGGTGCGCGAATCCGATTCGCTGATCACGTGTTCGGCGTCGATGTGTGACGAGATCACCGAGCTGTTCGGGCCCGGGCTGGCCGAGGCCACCGTGATCCGTAACGGCATCGAGGCGGCCCGTTGGCCGTTCGCGAGTCGCCGGCGCCGCAGTGGGCCGGCGGAATTGCTGTTCGTGGGCCGGCTGGAATACGAGAAGGGCGTACACGACGCGATCGCGGCGTTGCCGCGGATCAGGCGCGCCCACCCCGGCACCACACTGACGATCGCCGGGGAGGGCACCCAGCAGGACTGGCTCGTCGAGCAGGCTCGTAAACACCGGGTGCTCAAGGCAACCCGATTCGTCGGGCGGCTCGATCACGACGAGCTCTTGGCTGCGCTGCATCGCGCCGACGCCGCGGTGCTGCCCAGCCACTACGAGCCGTTCGGTCTGGTGGCACTGGAGGCCGCGGCGGCGGGAACGCCCTTGGTGACGTCGAACATCGGCGGCTTGGGCGAAGCGGTGATCAATGGTGAGACCGGGATGTCTTGTCCGCCACGAGATGTGACGCGGCTGGCCAAAGCCGTCAGCGCCGTGCTCGACGACCCGGCCGCGGCTCAGCGCCGCGCCCGGGCCGCTCGTGAACGCCTGACGTCAGATTTCGATTGGCACACGGTGGCCGACGAGACCGCGCAGGTTTATCTGGCGGCCAAACGCCGCGAACGTCAGCCGCTGCCGCGGCTGCCCATCGTCGAGCACGCGCTGCCGGATCGGTAGTCGACCGCCCGGCTACATACGCGGGTCCGCCGGATTCGCAGGTACCGTCGAAAAGATGGGACTTGTGTATTCCAGCGTCATCGACGCTCCAATCTACGAAGTCTTCGACTGGCACACCCGCCCGGGCGCGATCACCCGGCTGTCGCCGCCATGGCAGCCGATGCGGGTCGTCGCCGAAGCGGATTCGCTGCAGAATGGGCGTGCTGAACTCGGTCTTCCCGGCGGTCTCCGCTGGGTGGCCGACCATCAACCGGATGCCTACGATCCGCCACGACGCTTCGTCGACTCGATCGGCATCGATGGACTGGCCTCGTTGCCGGTGCGGCTGGCCGTCCGCTGGCGGCATACCCACGAATTCGACGAGGTCAGCGCCGAGCGCACGCGGGTGACCGACCGCGTCGCCACCCCGGTTCCGGCGAAGGCGTTGCAGGCGATGTTCGCTTACCGGCATCGCCAGTTGGCCGATGACATCGCCGCGCACCGGCGGGCCGCCGAGCACGGTTTGAGCCCGATAACGGTCGCGGTCACCGGATCGTCGGGGCTGGTCGGGTCGGCGTTGAGCGCCTTTCTGTCGACCGGCGGCCATCGGGTGATTCATCTGGTGCGCCGCGCGGCAACTAAACCCGATGAACGCCAATGGAATCCGGACCAACCCGATCCGGATCTGCTGAACGGCGTCGATGCGGTGATGCACCTGGCGGGCGCGTCGATCGCCGGCCGCTTCACCGAGTCGCATCGCGCCGCGATCCGCGACAGCCGGATCGGGCCCACCCGCCGCCTGGCTGAGCTGATCGCGAAATCGGCCGGCGGGCCGAAGGCGCTGATCTGCGCGTCCGCGATCGGGTACTACGGCTACGACCGTGGCGACCAGTCACTCACCGAAGACAGCGATCGCGGCGACGGGTTCCTCGCCGACGTGGTCGACGAGTGGGAGCTCGCCGCGACGGCGGCCGAGGACGGCGGCGTCCGGGTGGTGCGGGTGCGCACCGGGATCGTGCAATCCCCGAGCGGCGGAACCCTTCGCCTGTTGCTTCCGCTGTTCCGCGCTGGGCTCGGCGGTCGCCTCGGCGACGGCCAACAGTGGTTCTCCTACATAGGGATCGACGATCTTGTCGACGTATACCACCGCGCGCTGTGGGACACCGCGCTGTCCGGACCGGTCAACGCGGTGGCCGCAGATCCGGTGCGCAACACCGACTACACCCGAATACTCGCCAAGGTGCTGCGCCGGCCCGCGGTGTTGCCGGTGCCGTCGCTTGGACCGCGGTTACTGCTCGGCGAGCAGGGTGCACGCGAACTCGCCTGCGCCAATCAACGGGTGCTGCCGGCCCGGCTGCAACAAGCCGCTCACCGATTTCGCCGGCCCGACCTCGACCAGACGCTGCGGCATCTGCTCGGCCGCTGATCGCACAGGCAGCACCGAGGCCCCGGCTTTCCGGAGATGCCTGTGTCGCAGGCCGCGTGCGTGGTCGAATGTAGCTCCGAGTTCGTGAGCCCAGCGCGCGCTGACAGCGCGATGGCGAATCCGCCGGCGGCCCACAGCTTTTGGCTAAGGCCCAAGATCTCCAACGGCGCGTCGGGTGAACCATTCGCCGCTCGAACCACGCCGCGAATGTGGCGGCATTGCAGGGCCAGCACCCGCACCGCTGCATCGACCACCCGCGCATCGGTGCCCACCAGGAACAGTCACGGTGCGGACCGCTAGCCGCACGCCGGTCTGGGCCTCGATCGAGGCGAGTCGGGCAGATACTGCCTGCTGCGTCAGACCAAGTTCCCGTCCTGCGGCGCCGAGGCTGGCTGTTCTGGCCACCGCCAGGAAGACTTCGAGCGCGGACAGCTCGGGCATGCGAGAACTCAGTGCCATGGTCTATCCACCCACAAGCTCGCTTTGTGATCCCCCAAGAACAAGCCCGCTACCGACATCGCACTGCGAGGCGCAGCATCAGAGATATGATCCGCCAACTCACCGACGAGCCCGATTACCGCTTTACCCTGGCCAACGAGCGGACCTTTCTCGCTTGGCAGCGCACAGCGCTCGGACTGCTGGCAGCAACGGTTGCCCTGCTGCAATTCGTTCCCGGACCGGCGGTCCAAGGGATGCAGTACATCTTGTCAATGGTGCTGGGAATGCTGGCTATTGTGAGCACTGGCGCTGGCCTGTTGCGGTGGCGCCAGGTTGATCGAGCCATCCGGTGCAGCGAGCGATTACCACACAATCGCACACCAGCATTGCTGGCGAGCGGCCTCGCGGTGGTCGGCCTTGTCGTTTCAGTTTTGGCGGTCGTCAAGGCGGTGAACGGATGAACGACCGCGTCGTCGGCTCGCTACGTTCCGGCGCGGCACAGCTCGAACTTATGGCACTGGCCTGGAGGCGTACTTCGCTGAGCGTATTGGCCAACGGTGTGCCGGTGCTGATCGCTACGCGGACACCGAAACCGCTAACGCCGCTTCGGTCAGCTAAGGAACGAAGCTCGGAGACAACCTGATCACAGGCCGCGGCGCGCCGCTCGCACGGCTGCGACGGCCTGCGGGTCGCCGGCGAATTCGACGAGCGCAGCGTCGCGGCCCGCGACGAACAACACCAATTCCTGCGGTTCGCCGGTAACTGTGACGGCATCGCCCCGGCCGACCCTGGCAATCTGCCGGCCTGCGGTCGTCCGCAGGATGACCGGAGCAGGTTGCTTCGTCAGCGTTAAGCGGCTCAGCAGACCGAGCTGCCGACCCAGCGCAGCGACGGTCGGTTCGTCGAGCACTCGGGGCTGCCAGCCGTCGACGGCGCGGCGCACGTCCTCGTGATGGATGAACATCTCGCCGAGGTTGGCCACCGAGTCGAGCAGCTTGAACGGTGAGTACACCGGCGGCCCCGAGGCGACCATCTCGACAAGGTCGTCCCAGCTGTTTGACCGCGCCGTCTGGTTCTGGACCTTGGCGGTGTAACCAGCAAGAAAGGGAATCGAAATGCCCGGCGTCGCGTCCAGGCGCCGCTCCCGCACGACGAGGTGGGCTGCCAGGTCGCGGGTAGTCCAGCCCGCGCAGAGGGTGGGCGCATCCGGCCCGACTATGCGCAGGGTGTCGACAAGGGCGCTTCGTTCACGCTGAGCCGCGGTCATGGCCACACGATAAGCGAGGGCGACCTTGCTATGGCGAGCGCGCTAGAAGTTCAGTAAGTTAATGTTTAAGCTTGTGAAGCGAACCTGGGTCCGCCGAGTAAGCGCGTGTTTGTCTTCGTTGTCAGGGGGTATGACCGCGTGAGTCTGAGCCGTTCGAACTGGCGGCCCGATCTTTCGAGAGGGGCTTCGGTGGCCAAGCCGGGCGCATTGTCGTTGGTGCCTTCCGCGGAGCCGGTGGCGCTGCGTCAGGAATCCTGGTCGGATCCTGGGCAATTCGATGTATGGCGGATCGGGGTGCGACGCACGGTACTGACCCACGTCGCCGAATTCGTCGCGAACCGATGCGCTGCCGAGTTGGATGAGGCCGGTGTCGAGGTGGCCGGCGACATCCTGCTGAACTTCCTGACCGGCGGTAAGTGCCTGCGCTCCACGTTCATGTATCTCGGCTGGCTGTGCGGCGCATCCGATAGTGACGAGGCCCTGTACGCCTCGGCCAGCCTGGAGCTGCTGCACGCCTTCGCGTTGCTGCAAGACGATGTGATGGACGATTCGTCGTCGCGGCGGGGGCGCCCTGCGGCCCATATCCAGTTCAGCGACTGGCATCAGAAGCGCGGGCTGTCCGGAGCGCCGCGGCGCTTCGGCGACTCAGCCGCGATCCTGCTGGGCGACCTGTGCCTGATCTGGGCCGAGCAGATGCTCCGGGAGAGCGGCGTCGAGCATCGTCGTCTGCAACACGCGCTGCCGCGCTACGACGCCATGCGCACCGAGCTGGCGTTGGGCCAGTTCGCCGATCTCGCAAGCGATGTCCGCGATCTGCCGTCGATGGCGGTAGTGCTGGAAGTCGCGCGGCGCAAGTCGGGTAATTACACGGTGCGACGGCCGCTGGAGATCGGGGCGGCGATGAGCGGCTGCGGCGACCGCACACTGTCCGTGCTGGGCCGCTACGGCACCGGCATCGGAGAAGCGTTCCAGCTGCGCGACGACTTGCTGGGCGTCTTTGGCTCCGAGGCAACGACCGGCAAACCCAGCGGCCGAGATCTTGTCGAGCGCAAGGCGACCAGCGTGGTGATCGCCGCACACCAACTGGCCGACGCGCCCACCCGCAGACAGCTCACCGACCTGATGAACGACGGTGAACTCGACGACACCGCAATCGACCGTTGGCGCACGCTGATCGTCACGACCGGAGCCGTGCAGTGGATCGAAGACTTGATCAGCGACCGCGTCACGTCGGCGCGCGATGCACTCGACGAACTCCTGCTCGATGAATCGGTACGGGCCGCGCTGGCGGCCATGGCCGCCCTGTGCACGGAGCGCAGCGAATGAAAACCGTGCCGGGCCCAAGCGACCGGGTCGTCGTGGTCGGCGCGGGTTTCGCGGGTCTGGCCGCGGCCCTGCATCTGGCCGGCCGCGGCCACGAAGTGACGGTGGTCGAACGCGAAAACTGGCCCGGTGGGCGGGCCGGGCGGCTCGATGTCGACGGCTACCGTCTCGACACCGGGCCGACGGTGCTGACGATGCCCGACATCATCGACGAGACGTTCGCCGCTGTCGGCGAATCCAGCTCGGCGCGAATGGAGTTGCTCGATGTCGATCCGGCCTACCGCGCGCAGTTCGCCGACGGCAGCAGCATCGATGTGCACAGCGATGCGGATCGGATGGCCGCCGCGATCGAGGAGTTCGCCGGGGCCAAGCAGGCCGCGGGCTACCGGCAACTGCGCGACTGGCTGACCCGGTTGTACCAGATCGAATTCGACGGGTTCATCGCCAGGAACTTCGATTCCCCACTGTCGCTGCTGAATCCGCAGCTGGCGAAACTGGCGGCGATCGGAGGATTCCGCAACTGGGATGCCATGGTCAAGCGCCACATCACCGACCCGAGGCTGCGACGAGTGTTTACGTTCCAGTCGCTGTATGCCGGTGTGGCGCCGCGGCAAGCGCTGGCGGTCTACGCGGTGATCGCCTACATGGACACCGTCTCGGGAGTTCTCTTCCCGCGCGGCGGGATGCGAGCGCTGCCCGATGCGCTGGCCGCCGCCGCGATAGACGCCGGGGTGCAGTTTCACTACGGCGCCACGGTGACGGGGCTGGAATGCACCGGCGGCCGTGTCGCGGCGGTCCACACCGACCAGGATCAGCGCCTCGCCTGCGACGCCGCGGTGCTGACCAGCGAACTGCCGCAAACCTACACGCTGCTGGGCCGCGAACCGCGCCGCGTCGGCAGCCTGCGGCCGGCGCCGTCGGCGGTTGTCGTCCACATCGGCAGTCCCAGCCGACAGTCGGCGAATCGCCCACTGGCACACCACAACATCGTGTTCGGCGACGCTTGGGAAGAGACATTCACCGACATCATCCGCGACGGCCGCCTGATGCGGGACCCGTCGTTGCTCGTCACCAGGCCGACGGCCGGCGACCCAAGCCTGGCCCCGGCCGGCCACGACCTGTTCTACATTCTTGCGCCGGCACCGAACCTCACCCGCGGTGTCGTCGACTGGTCAAGGATCGGCGACGCCTACGTCGACCAGCTGCTCGACGTGGTCGCAGCGCGACTGGTTCCCGGCCTGCGCGACGGCGCCAAGGTGCTCCACGTCGTCAATCCCGTTGACTGGGCCCGCCAGGGCATGGTCGCCGGCACTCCGTTCGCACTCGCCCACACCTTCGCCCAGACCGGGCCTTTCCGTCCGGCGAACACCGTGCGCGGCATCGACAACGCGGTGCTGGCCGGATCGTCGACCGTGCCCGGCGTCGGCGTGCCGACCGCGCTGATCTCCGGGCGGTTGGCCGCCGACCGCATCACCGGCATCGTCGAGAAGTCAAATCAAAGCATTATCACGAGAGCCGGCCTGTCATGATCCGCAGCGAGTTGGACGCCGCCCGCATCGACGACCCGGACCTGCGCAGCGCGTATCGACGCTGCCGCGAAATCAACGCCGCCCACGGCCGCACCTTCTTTTTGGCGACCAGATTGCTTGCGCCCGAACAACGTCCGCCGGTGCATGCGCTGTACGGCTTCGCCCGCTACGCCGACGACATCCTCGACGATCTCAACCCGAGCCTGGACACCGCGATGCGTGCGGCGCGCCTGCAAGAGCTGTCTGACAAGTTCTTCGCGCGCGGCGCGCACTCGACCGATCCAGTCCTCGCCGCGGTCGGCCACACCGCCCGCCGCTACGGCATCAGCGACGAATTGTTCGACGACTTTCTCGTGTCAATGCAGATGGATCTGACGATCACCGACTATCCCGACCGTGCCGCGCTCAACCTGTACATGAAGGGGTCCGCGGAAGCGATTGGCCTGCAGATGCTTCCGATCCTGGGCACGGTCGGCCCGACCGATCAAGCCGCGCCATACGCCGCAGCGCTTGGCAGGGCATTCCAGCTCACCAATTTTCTGCGTGACATCGACGAGGACTTGACGCGACAACGGGTCTACCTGCCCGCCGACGAACTGGCCGCATACGACGTCGATCGCGACCTGCTGATGTGGTGCCACAACAACCGGCGGACCGATCCCCGGGTGCGCAACGCCCTGGCCGATCAGCATGACATCGCGCGCCAGATCTACCGATTCGCCGAAGGCGGGATCTGCTTGTTGGCACCCCGTTCACGCGCCTGCGTGGCCACCGCGCTGACGCTGTACTCGGAAATTCTCGACCGCATCGAAGACTGCGACTTCGCCGTGTTCCGCCGGCGTGCCACCGTGGGGACCGCACGACGACTGGGCGTCGCCGGCACCGGGCTGCTGCGGTCATGGCGGGCGCGGCTGATGCACCCGCCCTCACCGGTTGATCGCCGATTCGGTGTGGCGTGATGGATCGCTGGCAATACCTCATCGTTCTCGCGGCGTGCCTGGCGATCACGTTGCCGTTGGAGATCTTCGGCGACGGCGTCTATCGCCAAGCGTGGGGGGCGGTGCGGGCTATTTTGCCGATTGCGGCGGTCTTTGTGCTCTGGGACGAAGTGGCGATCGGCGCACACGTGTGGACGTACAACCGCGCCTACATCACCGGCATCGATATCCCGTTTCAGATGCCGATCGAAGAGGTCCTGTTCTTCGCCGTCATCCCGCTGTGCGCACTGCTGACCTACAGCGCGGTCAGCGCCATTCTGGAACGGTTCAACCGCCGATGACCGGTCTTGGGTACACCGCGCCGGCCGTGCTGGCTGTGCTCGCTGTGTGCGCGCTCGAATTGGTGTTGCGCACCGGGCTTTTTCGACGCCCGGCTTACTGGTTGTCGATGCTGATTGTGGTGGGATTTCAAATCTTGGTAGACGGTTGGCTGACAAAGCTCAGCGCCCCGATCGTCGTGTATGACGATCGGCAGATCGCCGGCATCCGGTTTCCGTTCGACATCCCGGTCGAAGATTTCCTGTTCGGCTTCGCATTGGTCACCGCGGTTCTGCTGCTGTGGGAACGGCAACGTGAGCGTCGGTAGCACGGGTCTGCCGCGGCGCGACGTGCCGGCGGCCTTCGACGTCGGCGCGCCCGCCTACGACCGGCTGGTCGGCGCCAGCCCCGGATACCATGCCCACCTGCGACTTTCGGCACGCCGCATGCGCCTGCCCGCCCGCGGGCAGGGCCTGCGGTTGCTCGACGCCGGCTGCGGCACCGGCGCGTCGACGGCTGCGCTGCTCAGGGTCGCCCCGCAGGCCGAGATCATCGCCGTCGACGCGTCACGGGGCATGCTCGACGAAGCGCGGGCCAAGCAATGGCCGCCGTCGGTCCAGTTCGTGCACTCCCCGATCGAGGCGCTCGCCGAAAACGGCGTCACCGGACCGTTCGACGGCATCCTGGCCGCCTATTTGATTCGCAACCTCTCGGATCCCGACACCCAATTGCGCGCGTTCCGCGGCATGCTGCGGCCCGGTGCCACGCTGGCGGTTCACGACTACTCGGTGCGCGATTCCCGGGCCGCCAGGTGGGTTTGGCACGCCGTGTGTTGGGGCATCATCATTCCGTCCGGCTGGCGGCAAACCGGCGACGCGACGCTGTACCGGCATCTGTGGCGCAGCGTGCTGACATTTGACGGCGTGCGGCAGTTTCGACATCGGATGCGCGACGCGGGGTTTGCCGCGGTGTACAGCGAAACCATGCCTGGCTGGGAGACCAACATCGCCCACACCTTCCTCGGAGATGCACCGCGATGACCGACCGTCGTCGCCGGACGCATCCGGCACCCACGGGACTGCCCAGCGCCGAGGCGCTGTCGTCTCGGCCACACGCGGTCGTCGTCGGCGCCGGCATCGCGGGCCTAGCCGCTGCGACGGGCCTGGCCGAACGTGGAATCAGCGTCGACGTCATCGAACGCGAGGAGTATTTGGGCGGGCGGGTCGGCGCCTGGACCGAGCAATACCGCGGCGTCGAGGTCGCCATGAACCGCGGCTTCCACGCCTTCTTCCGCCAGTACTACAACTTGCGGGAGCTGCTGCGCCGCGTCGACCCGCGACTGTCCATGCTGACACCGGTGGACGATTACCCGCTGATCGACGGCGCCGGCCGGCGAGACAGCTTCCGCGGTCTGCCCCGCACACCCCCGTGGAACGCGCTGGCATTCGCGTTGCGCAGCCCCACCTTTCGACTTCGTGATCTGGCCAGGATCGATGTGCGCGCCGCCGCGCCGCTGGCCGCGGTGTCGCTGCCCGACATCTATCGCCGCCTCGATCACATCGACGCCGAAACCTTCTTGAAGAGTCTCAATTTCCCCGAGGCGGCGCGCCATCTGGCTTTCGAGGTGTTCTCTCGCAGCTTCTTCGCCAGCCCGACGCAACTGTCGGCCGCGGAGCTGGCGACCATGTTCCACATCTACTTCCTCGGCTCCAGCGAGGGCCTCATTTTCGACGTCGCGAACGCCAACTACGACACCGCACTGTGGCAGCCACTGCAGCGATATCTGACCGACCTCCGGGTGCGGTTTCACCAAGGCACGGCCGTCGCAAGCATCGACCGCGGCCATGCCCGTAGGTTCCGGGTGCGCACCGATGCCGGTGACCAGTTGGACGCCGACGCCATCGTGCTGGCCACCGATGTGGCTGGGCTGCAGCAGATTATCGCGGCATCATCGGGCTTCGGTGACGACCTGTGGCGGGCACGGATAGCGCGGTTGCGCACCGCGCCGCCGTTCGTGGTGCACCGGCTGTGGCTCGACCGTCCGGTCGCCACCGATCGGCCCGCATTTCTGGGCACCGCAGGCCACGAACCGCTCGACAACATCAGCGTGCTTGACCGCTACGAACGTGAAGCCGCCGACTGGGCACGGCAACACTGCGGCTCGGTCGTCGAATTACATTCGTATGCCGTGGAATCCGCGCAGTCGAAGGACGCCATGGCCGCACGCCTGCATGAGCTCTATCCCGAAACCGCAGGCGCGCAGGTCGTCTACGAACAGATGCTGCACCGCAGCGACTGCCCGCTGTTCGCGCCCGGGACTTACGCGCAGCGTCCCGGGGTAACCACACCGCTCCCCGGTCTGCTGCTGGCCGGTGACGGGATCCGCATCGACTTGCCGGTGGCGTTGATGGAGCGCGCGGCCACCACCGGCTGGTCAGCCGCCAATGAGATTTTGGCGCAGTGGGGAATTGCCGGGCACGCCCTGTGTACGGTTCCCACCCAAGGCCGCTCGGCGTTGTTGCGCTTCCTTGCCGGACGAGAAAGGCTTTCTCCGCGATGACTATCGGCGACT
Source organism: Mycobacterium sp. (assembly GCA_035314925.1). GTDB lineage: Bacteria > Actinomycetota > Actinomycetes > Mycobacteriales > Mycobacteriaceae > Mycobacterium. Next base: position 26,646 of record DATFYT010000076.1, read on the forward strand.
ACATGCGGCGACGCTGGCCGAAGGATTGGCCGCTGCAGGCCATCCCGCCAGTGGCGTGGGCCGATCAGCGCCCTACCTATCGCGACGCCCAGCCCGCGATCATCAACGCCGCGCTGGAGCGATCACAGCGCAGGCCCACCGGCAACTGGTATGCGTTCGCCGCCAGCCGCGACGTGCGCGCCGGCCGGCCCTTCGGCACCCGGGTCGCCGGTGTCGAGTTGGTGGCCTGGCGCGATCAGCACGGGCGGCTATGCGTCGGCCCGCGCAGTTGCCCGCATCTCGGCGCCGACCTCGCGACCGCACTGGTGCACCGCGGCGCGCTGATCTGTCGGTGGCACGGCCTCTGCCTCGGCGGCGACGCAGATGAATTCGGCTGGAAGCCGCTGCCCAGCCACGACGACGGGGTGCTGGCATGGGTGCGTCTGGATAGCGTTGGTGGCGAACCGCCGCTCGATCAGCCGGTGATCGGGGCCAGGCCGGCCGGCGACACACTGGACGCCGTCGCCCGCCTGGTCGGTGTGTGCGAGCCCGCCGACATCATCGCCAATCGCCTGGATCCATGGCATGGCGCCTGGTATCACCCGTATTCGTTCACTCGGCTCGAGGTGCTTACCACGCCGACCGAGGACACGGACCGGTTCCTGGTCGCGGTGACGTTTCGGGTCGGTCGCATAGGCGTTCCCACCGTCGCGGAGTTCACCAGCCCGGAGGCGCGGACCATCGTCATGCGCATCCTGGACGGCGAGGGATTTGGAAGCGTCGTCGAAACACACGCCACACCAATCGGTTTGGATTCGGATGGTCGTCCGCGCACCGCGGTCATCGAAGCCGTCATCGCGCACTCCGATCGGACCGGATTCAAGCGGGCTCGCCATGCTGCCCCGCTGATTTCGGGATTGATGCGCTTCGCCGCATCCCGGCTGTGGCGAGACGACCTCGCCTATGCCGAGCGCCGTTACCACTTGCGCGCCAGCACCAAATGAGGCCCAGATTCACATGCCGGAGGTTCCGGCTCCGGACCGGCTGAAAACTGCGCGACCGGCCCGGCGCTGCTGTACAGCCGAGGTGATATCGCGGGCGATACCTCCGAGCACCGCATCACGGAACGGGCCGGACAACGTCCAAAATGCTTCGCCGGCAAGGCCATGCGGCTGAAAGAGCGCACGTTGGCGATACGACGAGCGCCCATCGCCTTCGTCGTGCACGGACAGCTCAAGCCACAGCCGGCCGGGAAGCGGGATGTCCGCGCGAAGCCGCAGCACGTGTGGCCGGTCGATGTACTCTACGCGCCACCAATCCAGCGACTCACCGGGATGCAGACGATGTGGCTGTCTGAGGCCTCGGTCAACTTTCGCGGCGCCGGTGATTTGGCCGATCCATCCGCGCAGGCTCCACGCCAGCGGTGTTGCCGACCAGCCATGGTCGGCGCCGAGCGCCTCGAAAGCCTGCCAAAGCGTGTCGGTGTCGGCCTGTAGCTGGCGCTCATGCACCTGCTCGTGCAGCGATCCGCCGGCCCAGGACGGGTCGGTAGGCAGCGGCCGTGCCGGTGAATTGTCGTCGCCGTGTCGCCAGCGGGTCTGCAACTCACCTTCTCGCACCCGCGCCAGCGCCAGTTCGACGGCGTCTTCGAAGTGGATCAGTCCGCCCTCGGGATCGGGGATGTGTTCGGCGATGTCGTGCTCGGTACACACCACGTCGTTTTCCAGGGAGTCCATCAGCGATGAGGCGAGGGCGCGTGGCAGCGGGGTGATCAGATTCACCCAGTGCGACGACAGCCATGGAGTCAACACCGGCACCGGAATCGCGATCCGGCGCTGCAGGCCCGCGATCGCCGCGTATTTCCGGATCATGCCCGTATAGGTGAAGGTGTCGGGGCCGCCGATATCGAAGGCCTGGCTCACCTCGGCCGGCAACGCCGCCGCGTTGGTTAGGTAGTACAGCACGTCATGCACGGCGATCGGCTGGACCCGGGTTCGGAGCCACCGCGGCGTGATCATCAGCGGCAGTCGTTCGGTCAGATAGCGCAGCATCTCAAAGCTGGCCGACCCTGCTCCGATGATCGCGGCAGCGCGCAACTCCACGGTGGGAACTCCGGACTCGTGGAGCAGCCGTCCCACTTCTTCTCGCGACGCCAGGTGGTCGGACAGCTGCTGCTGATCGGGGATGATGCCACCGACATAGACAATGCGCGAAAGTCCGGCCTGTGCTGCCGCGTCGGCGACAGTTGAGGCGGCGCGGGCATCGAAGTCGACGAAATCCGATCGCAGCAGCGAGTGGACCAGGTAATAGAGAACTTGTTGCCCGTCCAGCGCTTGCCGCACCCGTTCGCCGTCAATGACGTCGCCGTCGACCATTTCGACCTGCCGGCGCCATGGCACGTCGTCGAGCTTGGCGGGCGTGCGCGCCATCACCCGGACATCGTGACCGGCTGCCAGCAGTGCCGGAACCAGACGCGCGCCGAGGTAGCCAGTGGCGCCAAATACGATGCAGCGCACGCTTACTCCTTCGTTGACTGGGATATCGATTCGGGCCCGCGTCCTTCAGTTGCTGGACCGCGTCGTTGAGCGACAGATCGGCATCAGCCAGTCCCGCTCTTCCGAGCGCAGCAAGCGGATACGGGGCCGCGGTCCCGGAAGCATCGACGGAATATTTATTTAAGAATCTTAACAGTTAATTTTGTTGTGTCAAATGCACGAGGCCCCGGCCAACCCTGGACCGGAAACCCGATGCCGGATGCCGGATCTGCGGATTAGTAACGGTCAATAACCCCTCTGACGCGTCAATTAGCGCCGATCCGTGGCGCGGGGGCCCAGGTGTGGCACACTTTTCCGGTTAATGGCGTATTGCCGCTGATCCAGCGGGTTTCCGATACGCTTCTCCCAACAAATCGCCAAGAAGGATGCGGTTAGGTGACTAAGCGGGGCACAAACAGTTCACCTCCGAGCCGGGCAGACCTGGAGAAGCTGATGTCCGCCGACATGCGGGCGGTCACAGCGCAGTCTGACCGGTTGGGTCGTTATTTCGCGCGCCAGAACGACGTGAGCGGCAACGACTTTCACGCTTTGTTGCACGTCATGGTTGCCGAAACCGCTGGAACACCGTTGACCATGGCGCAGTTACGGCAGCGCATGGACGTGTCACCGGCCGCGATCACCTATCTCGTGGATCGGATGATCGACGCCGGTCATGTGCGGCGCGAATCGGATCCCGCAGATCGGCGCAAAGCGCTTCTTCGGTACGAAAACAGCGGTATGGAGCTGGCACACGCGTTTTTCGCACCGCTGGGCGTCCATGTCCGCTCCGCGCTCGCCGAGCTGCCCGACAACGACCTGATGGCGGCTCACCGCGTGTTCAGTGCGTTGATCGACGCGATGTCGACGTTCGAGGGTGAAGTCGTTGCGCAGCAACCTAAGTCGGCGACCAAGCGGGCAGCCACGCATAACAACCACCTACGAGATGGCAACCTCACCAAAGAGACTGAGCGCGCCTGATACACCCGTGCGCGCGCGAGGCTAATCCGCATTTACAGTGTCGGTGTAACGCCGATGTCGCGCAGAGCCCATAGACTCGCCGCACCGGCACCGTGCAAGCAGATTCGTAGCTCGTCGATGAACCGCTGCAGCCAATCGATTACTGCATCGGAAGATTCGATCGCCGCCGAGAGCAGCGGGCGGGCGACCGCCACCACGTCGGCGCCCAACGCCAATGCTTTGGCCGCGTCCATGCCCGTGCGGATACCACCAGAGGCGACCAGCGGAATGGTGGGCAGCGCCTCCCGCACCTCCACGACCGCTCGCGCCGTGGGTATCCCCCAGTCGGCGAGATCGGGATATCGCAGCTCGCCGTAACGAACGAGTTGTTCCACACGTGACCACGAGGTGCCGCCCGCCCCCGCGACGTCGATAGCCGCAACCGGCGGCTCGCCCGACGGCCCCATCAACTCCGCGACCGCCGCCGCACCGATTCCGTGGCCAACCTCTTTGAGCAGCACTGGGTATTCCAGCGCGCCGGCGACGTCGCGCAGCCTGTCCATCGACCCGGAAAAGTCGTTGTCACCGTCGCGTTGGACTGCCTCCTGCAGCGGATTGGTATGCACCGCAAGCACATCTGCTTCCACTCGTTTCAATGCATTCGAAATATCAGAAACGGCAGTCGCTGTCAGCTGCGAAAGGCCAATGTTGCCGAACAACAACACATCCGGAGCCACATCGCGGACGGTGAAGCTGGCGGCCGCCTGCTCTCCCAGCGCGCCGTCCAACATGATCCGCTGCGAGCCGAGCATCATCCCGAGGCCGAGCCGTTGCGCCGCGGCAGCCAAATTCCTGTTGATCGTCCCAGACAGCTCAGCACCGCCCGTCATTGCGCCGATCAATATCGGGGCGCGCAAGGAGGCGCCGAGGAACTGGGTGGACAAGTCGATATGGCGGAGGCTTGTCTGCGTCAGCGCGTTGTACGGCAGGCGATAGCCTTCCAACCCGGTCGTGACTCCGGAATACGCGACACGGTCGTCAAGACAGACGTCGATGTGACGTCTTTTGCGGGTGGTCATCCCATCGGGATCGGTTGTCACCGCGCTCACCCCCTCCCTTATCGGCACGTCGGCTGCTGAGGTGATTCAAGCGATGCGAGCTCATCTTGATATCGCCGCATGGCATCGATCAACGCGGCGAATACGCGGTGAGCTGCGGTCAGATCTTCGTCGGGCAAGTCCGTCATCGCCGTGTGGGTGTGCAGTCCCAACGGGGCGAAGAAGGCTCGCGCGGTGTCGAGGCCGGATTCCGAGTAGCGCAGAATCACTTTGCGTCGGTCGGCCGGGTCGGATTGACGGGTGATGTGACCGGACGCCATCATCCGGTCCACCAGGTAGGTGATCGCAGCGCCGGAAAGCCCCATCCGCTGCCGTAGCTCACCAGAGCTGATCGGCCGACCGGTGGTTTCGGCGACCATGACGTGCAGCAGCGCGCGAAAGTCGGTGGGCCGCACGTCGTGCACGGCAGCGAAAATTCGGCCGATCTGTTCGGATTCGGCCGTCAATACCCGCAGATCAACCGAGATCTGCGACTCCAGCGCGGCTCGGTCGTCGGCGGTCTGATCAGAGCCCATGACACCTCGCAGCTTATCCGTTCTCATGGATTACTTCAGTTGATTAATACTTCAATCATTGAAACACTCTAGAAGGACGGTCTGCTCGTGCTGCCGTCGGCGGGTTAGGCAGTCGCTGAACTCGAGGGGAGACAACATGAATAAGGTGACACTGGCTGCCACGACGCTCGCCGTTTCCGCAGCGGCCGGCGTCGGAAGCGTGGCCAGCAGGGCCAGCGTAGATTCCTGGTATTCGCGGCTACGTAGGCCTGCCTATGTGCCGCCGAACGCGGTGTTCCCGGTCGCGTGGACCTCGCTCTACATCGACATCGCGGCCACCTCCGCAGCGGCCATCGACCGGCTGCGCGCGGCGGGGCGCCACGACGAGGCACGGAATTACGTCGTCGCGCTGGGCGTCAACCTGATTCTCAATGCCGGATGGAGTTGGCTGTTCTTCAAGTACCACAAACTCGGCGCGTCGACGGTGGGCGCGGCAGTGCTGGCGGCCAGCAGCGCGGACCTTGCCCGGCGAGCCGCGCTGGCAGATCCACGCGCCGGGGCCGCGCTGCTGCCGTATCCGCTCTGGTCTGCTTTCGCCACCGCGATGTCCAGTCATATCTGGGTACTCAACAGGTCATGAAACAGGTTGCCCGGTAATGCCGGCGGTGCTGTGGTTCCGCCGTGATCTCAGACTGAGTGACCTCCCTCCCCTGCTCAATGCCGTCGCCAATACCGATGAGGTGCTTGCCTGCTTCGTGCTCGATCCGCGGCTGGAGGCGTCGTCGGGCGCGCGCAGGATGCAGTTTTTGTGCGATTCGCTGCGCCAGCTGCACGACGAGTTGGATGGCCGCCTGCTGGTGACACGTGGGCGGCCCGAGGAGCGGATTCCGGCCATCGCCAAGGAGGTCGACGCGCGGTCGGTGCACGTCTCGGAGGACTTCGCGCCGTTCGGGCGGCGTCGCGACGGTCGGGTGCGAGAAGCGTTGGGCGACGTGCCGTTGGTGGCCACCGGATCGCCCTACCTGATATCGCCGGGGCGCGTCACCAAGGACAACGGCGACCCGTACAAGGTTTTCACCCCGTTCTTCGGCCGATGGCGCGAACTGGGGTGGCGGAAACCCGCGCGAACCGGGCCAAAATCGGCGCGCTGGGTCGATCCCGCGCAGTTGGGGAAAGCCGCGAAACCCGTTGAGATACCCGAGCCCGGCGTCGAGCTTGACCTGGGCGGCGGCGAGGCGGCCGCGCGCCGGCAATGGAAGGCGTTTCTTCACGACGGGTTGGACGAGTATTCCGACGACCGAAACAGGCCCGACCGAGAGTCCACCAGCCGCATGTCGGCGCACCTGAAGTTCGGCACTATCCACCCGCGGACGATGGTGGCCGACTTGGACCAGCGTCGCGCCGGAGCGCGAGCATATTTGCGGCAGTTGGCATTTCGCGACTTTTACGCCTCGGTTCTGCATCACTGGCCGGAAAGCGCCTGGTGGAATTGGAACCGCGACTTCGACGCCATCCAAACCGACACCGGAGCAGACGCGAAGCGGCGCTTCGAGGCATGGAAAGCCGGCGAGACCGGATTCCCGATCGTCGACGCCGGTATGCGTCAACTACGCGAGACCGGTTTCATGCACAACCGGGTGCGGATGATCGTCGCGTCGTTTCTAGTCAAGGATCTGCACCTGCCGTGGCAGTGGGGCGCCAGTTGGTTTCTCGATCAGTTGGTCGACGGCGACATGGCCAACAATCAGCATGGCTGGCAGTGGTGTGCCGGATGCGGCACCGACGCGGCGCCGTATTTCCGAGTCTTCAACCCGGCCAGGCAAGCCGAGAAGTTCGATCCCGCAGGCGATTACATCCGCCGCTGGGTACCCGAACTTGCCGAGGTCGACGACGTCGGCCTGACCAAAAACGACCAGCTGCCCGGGTATCCCGAACCGATCGTCGATCACAGCGTTGAACGCACTGAAGCGCTGCGCCGCTACCAAGGGATCAACTGAAAAGCCTTAGCGGGCTGCTTTTTTCCGTTCGATATCGGCCAGCGCCGCCGCCAGTTCGGCGCGTTGGGCAGCCGACGTCTCCCAGGCGTGCTGCCGGTTCTTGACTACCTTGGCCGGCGCGCCCACCGCGATCGAATAGTCCGGGATATCGCCGCGGACCACCGCGTGGGATCCCAGCACGCAGCCTCGTCCGATGGTGGTGCCACGCAGCACCGATACCTTCACGCCGACCCAGGTGTCGGGCCCGATCCGGACCGGGCCTTTGATAATGCCCTGGTCCTTGATGGGCAGATTGATGTCATCCATTCGGTGGTCGAAGTCGCAGACGTAGCACCAGTCGGCCATCAGCACCGAATCGCCGAGCTCGATGTCCAGGTAGCAGTTGATGACGTTGTCGCGGCCCAGCACCACCTTGTCGCCGAAGCGCAGGGAGCCCTCGTGTGCGCGGATGGTGTTCTTGTCCCCGATGTGCACCCACCGGCCGATCTCCAGCTGCGCCAGTTCCGGGGTGGAGTGGATCTCGACGCCTTTGCCCAGGAAGACCATGCCGCGGGTGATGATGTGCGGGTTGGCCAGCTTGAACTTCAGCAGCCGCCAGTAGCGGACCAGGTACCACGGGGTGTACGCGCGGTTTGCCAGCACCCATTTCAGCGATGCCATCGTGAGGAACTTGGCCTGGCGTGGGTCACGCAGCATCGATCCCCGCCAGCGGCGATGCAGAGGTGCCCCCCACATTGTCGTCATGGCCGGAAAGCCTAGCGCCGACACGGAACGGCAAGCTGAGGAGGCGGGCAATAACACGTCCGCGAGGTGGCACGGGTTACCCTCGGCTGTACTCGATCGCAGCTCATGCGCCGGATTTCGGGAAGGATTTGGAACCCACACCGTGTCGCCACTCCCCCGACATGCATTGCGGCGTTGGACATGCACCGTGTCGGCGGTCATTCTGGCGGCCACGCTGGCCGGCTGCGGGAACACCGACTCCTGGGTCGACACCGGTCCCGCGGAGGGCTGGCCCGCGCAATACGGCGACGCGTCCAACAGCAGCTACACGTCGAGGTCCGGGGCTACCGGCCTGACTCTGCGCTGGACCCGCTCGGTCAAGGGCTCGCTGGCGGCGGCACCGGCGCTGAGCTCGCGCAACTGGATGGCGCTCAACGCGCAGACACCGGGCGGCTGTTCGCTGATGGAGTGGGAGAACGACGCGAACGGCAGGCAGCGCTGGTGCACCCGGCTCTTCCAAGGTGGCGGCATTTCCGGCCCGTTGTTCGACGGCTTCGACAACCTCTACGTCGGCCAGCCCGGGGCGATAGTGTCCTTTCCGCCCACTCAGTGGATCCGCTGGCGCCGACCGGTAATCGGAATGCCTTCCACCCCAAGGTTTCTCGGGCACAGTCAACTGCTCGTGGTCACCCACCTCGGGCAGGTGCAGGTTTTCGACGCACACCGCGGCATAGTGGTCGGCAACTCCATGGACCTGGTGGACGGCGTCGATCCGGCCGACTTCACCCGTGGGCTCGCCGATTGCGGCCCGGCCCTAGCCGGCTGCCCGGTCGCCGCGGCGCCGGCGTTCGCAGCGGCGAGCGGAATGGTGGTGGTGGGCCTGTGGCAGCCGGGTGCACCTGCCGCGGTGCTGACCGCGTTGAAGTATCACCCGGGGCAAAACCCGCTGCTCACCCGTGAATGGACCAGCGATGCCGTCGGCGCCGGCGTGCTGGCCAGCCCGGTGCTGTCCGACGACGGCGCCACGATCTACGTCAACGGCCGCGACGAGCGGCTGTGGGCGCTGCACGCCGCCGACGGCAAGCCGAAATGGTCGGTGCCGCTGAAGTTCCTGGCGCAGACGCCGCCGTCGGTGACGCCGAGCGGGTTGATTGTGTCGGGCGGTGGCCCGGATACCCGGCTGGTCGCATTCAAGGACGCCGGTGACCACGCCCAGCAGGTGTGGCGTCGCAACGACGTCAGCCCGCTATCGACGTCGAGTCTGGCCGGCCAGGGCGTCGGCTACGTCGTGGTGACCGGCGGACCCGGCGAGGGAGCGCGGGGGATGTCGCTGCTGGTCTTCGATCCGGGCACTGGGCGCACCCTGAGCAACTACCCGTTACCTGAGGCGACCGGGTATCCGGTAGGTGTCTCGATCGGCCACGACCGCCGGGTGGTGACCGCCACCAGCGACGGTCAGGTGTACAGCTTCGCGCCGAGTTGACCGGCGATGCAGAACGTTAGCCGTAGCAGTGGCCGCCAGCTCACCGATGTCCTTGGGACGATCGCTTTGCTGATTGCCCACTTCGTGTTCTTCACGGCGACCTTCGTCGGGCTCGGACTCATGGTGATGACCACCGACTCCTGCGGGTATCAGAAGTGCGGCGACCCGGCGTGGCTGGATCGGGCCATGTATCTGGCCTTATGGGCCGGTGGGCTTTCTTGTTTCTCGACGTGCTGGTCACCGTAATCCGACTCGTCCGCCAGCGGGTCGCGTGGGTCGTGCCGCTCCTCGGCTGCGTCGCCCAGCTGGCAGTGTCCTTGGACGCAGCGGCGATGGCACTGCAGGCGGGTCCGGTCTAGCCCTTGACGGTCAGCGGCGGGATGGCGTTGCGCGCCACATGGACTTCAGTGGCACCGGCGATCGTCGGCGGCAGCAGCTCTCCCGGCGCAAAGTAGAAAATCAG
>DATFYT010000077.1:0-21847 GCA_035314925.1 Mycobacterium sp.
ACCAATGACGGCTTTGTTTTCCTTGTATATCTTCTCCCAATCTTTATTTCCGCATACCTTCTCTGCGATCAGCGTTAGATTGTCCCCCGGTTCCACCGTGTACCATATGCCTCCCGGCGTAGGACAGACGATATTAAGGACTTGCCCGGGATGAATCAAGTTTGGGTTGTTACCAATAACCCATCTATTTTCGTGGTAGATCTTTGGCCAAACACTTCCGTCGCCGCATTGACTCTGTGCGATTCCCCAGAGTGTGTCACCCGGCTGGACCGTGTATGTAGGCATCGTCCTTCTCCTCGTGTCTCGCGACCCGCCGCACGACGCGCCGCTGGTAGTTGAATCTCTCGTGATTGACTGGAGCAATTCCCGTCAACTTCCTATGCGTAGCAGCAGGTCGCGACCGCATCAATGTGCCGGTCCACTGAGCGGACCGCACTTCGGCTCAGGGCTGCGATCGGCCGAATAGTTGGCGAATTGTGTTGAACGGCTGTCTTTTTCTAGGCGCAAGACACCAGCACCTGATCGTCGTCACCGCCGAGGACGACCAGGTTTAAGAAGACACGACTAGCGACGACGAGCACCGGCGCCATCACCCGCCTCAACCGAAGCTCGTTTTCAGGCCCACAACCTGGACGGTGGCATGATCCGCGTACAGGCCGGCCAGCAGAACTTCTGCGTCGAACTGCAGCCGCTGCGCTCGTTCCCCGTGGCCGACATTGCGGCCCGATCAGATCAGCCCGGTGGCATCAAAAACCCAGCTAGTGTCCGCTTTTGACAGGTCCGCTAACCAGGTCGGTGGCGCCTGGGCGGTCATGCTGCCCATGTCCCAATAGTCTTTCCACAGCGTCACTTTGCCGTCGTCAACGCGGTGCACCGAAACGAATCGCTGCAGAGCCGTCTCGCCGCTCGACCACCGCCAGGTCTCGGAGTGCTCGTACATGACGTCGGCGCCGGTAGACACCAGCACCCCGTCGTGGTTCTCATAGCCCGCCAGCGGCTCGATCCCGACCTTGAGTCGCTTGACGATGTCCTCGGGGCCACGCGCCGCCAGGGTCGGCCCGACCGGCATGTCCACATAGATGCAGTCCGCTGACAGGAACGTCTTGACCGCATCCCAGTCCCGTCGCGATAACGCTTGCCACAGCCCGAGTACGGTGTCGTCAACCGGCATGGGATGTCATAGAACCGGGCCGCTGAACACGTTGTCAATGATGCGCGCAGGAGGTGGGGGATGGCGACGGTGCGATCCCGACGCAAAGCCGGCACCCGACGTGCCCGTAAGTCCAGCCCGTCGCCGTTCACACCGTCCTGGACACCGAGGCCGGCGCAGTTCGGGCACGGTGTGCATCACAACGTCGGGGTGACGATGAGCGACGGCGTCGTGCTGCGCGCCGACATTCATTACCCGACGGTGGCCGGGACCGGGCAGCCCGCCGCCGGGCCGTTCCCGGTGTTGTTGTGTCTGACCCCCTATGGCAAAAAGGCCCCGCCGCCCGCCGCCCAGATCGGCGGTGGTGCCACCCCGTATCTCATCAAGCGCGGCTACATCGAGGTGATGGTCGACGTCCGCGGCAGCGGCGTGTCCGGCGGTTCCTTCGAGATGTTCGGGGAGCGGCAGACGCAGGACGGGATCGAGCTGGTCGATTGGGCGTCGAAGCTGGCGAACGCCAACGGCCGTGTCGGGATCTTCGGAACGTCCTACCTGGCGATCAACCAGCTGTTCACCGCTGCCGCCATCGGACCCGATTCGCCGCTGAGGGCGATTTTCCCGGTGATGGCCGCCCGCGATTTCTATCGCGATGCGGCGGCCATGGGGGGTGCTCCGCACCTGCGCACGGTACGCGCTTACGGCGGGATCTACCGCTTGCTCAACATCGTCAACCCGGCGCTGGAGGTGATCAACCTCGGCAAGCATCCACGTCCGCGAGCCGGCGGGTTCGCCGGGGTGCGAAAGCGTGGGCGCGATCAGCGAGGGTACTTCCGGCCGTTGATCGCCGACGCCGTCGCCGGCGGCGAGACGGCCTACGACGGGCCGTTCTGGGACGCGATGCGACCGGGCATGGTGCTGCCGGGCATCGTCGCCAACGGTGTGGCGGTTCTTCTGGTCGGCGGGTGGCACGACGCCTTCCAACGCGGCGCGCCGCTGAACTATGCGGCGTTGCAGAACGCCTTCGCCGGGCGGCCTGACGAGTCGCCGATGCAACCAGGCCAGCCGGTGTCCGAGCGGCTGCGATTGTTGATGGGACCCTGGTATCACGTCTCCGACTTCGGCGGCCTGCACATCCACGCGCTACAGCTGCGTTGGTTCGACCATTGGCTGAACGACGACGCGGCAGCGGCAATATCAGGACCGCCGTTCACCTTCCAGCCCATCGGAAGTTCGCGGTGGTTCCACGCCCGCGACTACCCGCTCGCCGAGGCGACGCCGACCCGCTTCTACTTGTCCCAGTCTGGCCAGTTGTCCACCGAATGCGCGCCCGAGACATCCACGGCGACAATCACATACGTCGGGCGCGGTCCGACGGCCGGCCGGAGCATCGAGCAGTGGACCCTGGGGATGACCAGCTTCATCCGCGCCCAGCGCGGCGGCCACACCCGCTACGACCAGGACAACCGGCGACTGCAGCGCGGCGCGCTGACCTACACCACCGAACCATTCGCGACGCCAACACTGGTCGCCGGACCGATCACGCTGACCGTGCACGCGACGGCCACCACCAACGAGGCGCTGTGGGTCGCCCACCTCGACGACGTCGCCCCGGACGGGGCCAGCCGCCCGTTGACTCAGGGAGCGCTGCTCGGCTCGCACCGCGCGCTGGATCCGGAGCGCACCTGGTACCTGCCCGACGGCACCGTGCTACGCCCACACCACTTCAGCACCCGGTCGGCGGTTAAGCCCGTGGTTCCCGGCGAAGTGACCCGCTATGACGTCGAAGTCTTCCCGACCGCTGCGTTGATCGAGCCGGGTCACCGGCTGCGGCTGACGGTCACCACCTACGACTTCCCGCATCTGGTCCCGACGAAGCCCGCGCGCCGCGCCTTGGCCGGCGGTAGCTACCAGCTCCATCAGGGCGGCCCCACCCCGTCGCAGCTGCTCATCCCGGTGGCTGACCCGGACAGCTTCAGCTGAGCCGCGCCGCCCCGACATCCCGGCGGCAGAGCGGTTTTCGGCGCATACTCCCCAGGGTGACGTCGCTAAAACACTACCTTGCCGAAGAGATTGCCACCGACCACTTCGACGGTCTGCTGACGAGGCGCGAAGCCTTGCGGCGCCTGGCACTGCTCGGTTTGGGCAGTGGGGCCGCGGCCGCGCTGATCGCCGCCTGCGGCGACAGACAAAGCCAGGGTTCGAAGGGGTCATCGGGTACCACGGGGACACAGCCACCCGGAATGGGCCAGGCGCTACCGACCGAGCCGACCACCTGGTCCGGACCGAATGGAGAACTCCAGGGCGTCTGGTCGCAAGCCCACAATGCCCGTCGCGGGGTGTTGGTCATCCACGAGAACAAGGGCCTCAACGATTGGGTGCGGTCGGTGGCCGGACGGTTCGCGGGGGCCGGCTACTCGGCACTGGCCATCGACCTGCTGTCCGAGGAAGGCGGCACCGGCCACTTCGCGGATCCGGCGCAGGCCACCGCCGCACTGAGCGCCGTTAAGCCGAGCCGCTTCATCGCGGATCTGAATTCCGGCATCAACGAACTGCAGATGCGGGTACCTGGCCGGAAAATCGCGGTGGTGGGGTTTTGCTTCGGCGGCGGGCTGGTATGGCAACTGCTGGCCTCCGGCACGCAGGAACTGTCGGCCGCGGTCCCGTTCTACGGGCCGCTGCCGGACAACCCCGACTTCGCCGGCTCCAAGCGCGCCGCTGTGCTGGCGCTCTACGGAGCCCTCGACACCCGTGTCACGGGATCCCAGGCGGCGGCCAAAGCAGCCCTTGATCGCGCCGGGCTGGTCAACGACATCGTCGTCGAACCGAATGCCGACCATGCGTTCTTCAACGACATCGGACCCCGCTACAACGCTGCCGCCGCCAACGATGCCTGGGGGCGGGTGCTGGAGTGGTTCGGCCAGTATCTGGCTTAGTTCGGCTGTGCGGCATGATGCGTCGGTGGCCATCCCGCCCCCCGTCCTCACACTGAACCAGGTACTCGACACGTTCAACCTCGACCAGGTGAACGCGGACTTTTTCGTCGGAACCCAGATCGACGAAATCGACCACCACATCGTCGGGGGCCACATCGCAGCACAAGCCCTGATGGCGGCCAGTCATACGGCGGCCGAACGTTCACCACACAGCATGCATGTCTCTTTCCTGCGCCGGGGTGACGCGAGGCATCCGGTGGATTTCGAGGTAGTTGCGCTGCATGAAGGCGGCACCTTCTCCGCGCGCCGCGTCACCGCGCGCCAATTCGGCGCAGTGCTGTTGGAGGGTATCGCGTCGTTCAGCGCATCCGTCGAAAGCCATGTCTACCAACAACAGCCACCCGATCTGTCCGAGCCCGAATCCTTTCCCACGATGGCAGAGCAGCTCAGCGCCTACGCCGACGAGCGGGCCGGATGGTGGGTCCGTGAACAGCCCATCGAGATGCGCTATATCGATCCGTCGGCCCGGCTGGCACTCGATTCGGCTGAACCGCTACCGGCGCGGATTCGAATCTGGTGGCGTCCCAACGGGATCCCACCGAGCGACCCTATGCTTGCCTACTGTCTGGCCGTTTACCTTTCCGGCCGCACACTGCTGGAACCTGCGATGATCGCCCACCGCACGACCCCGTTGGGACCGGGCAACTCGGCACTGATGGACTATGCGGTGTGGTTCCACCGGCCACCTGACCTGTCGGATTGGCTGCTCTACGAACAACATTCACCCAATGGCATTGGCGGCCGAGGGCTGACGCAGGGCACGATGTTCAACCGCACCGGTGAGTTGGTGTGCACCACGATGCTGGAGGGCTACTTCGGCCGCAGATCCCAGCGCTAGCCCGACCTTCTATCTCATCGAGTCGCCATCGACCGCGCCGGGCCGAGCGCTACCGGGAGCGTCGACCAACCATGCAGGACACGGGTGTCGCGGCGGCTGCCGGCACCGGCCGGACGCACGTCGGGGAAGCGGTCGAAGAACGCTCGCAGCCCCACCTCGCCTTCGGCTCGGGCCAGCGCCGCTCCCAGGCAGAAATGCCGTCCACCCGAGAAAGCCAGATGCTTGCCGGCGTTTTCGCGTTCGATGTCGAACCGGTTGGGGTCGGGGAACACCGCCGGGTCACGGTTGGCCGCGGCAACGTAAACGATGACCAGTTCGCCTTGTTTGACCGGGGTACCGGCCACCTCGGTGTCGTTGAGTGCCAACCGTGCGGTGAGCTGCACCGGCGACTCCAACCGCAAGATCTCTTCGACGGCGTTCGGCCACAGCTGCGGACGCTGACTGAGCGTGCGCAGATGTTCAGGATTATCGAGCAGCATGCGAATCCCGTTGCCTAACAGATTCACTGTTGTCTCGAAGCCGGCCGCTAACACCAACCCGGCGACCGCATGGAGTTCATCCTCGTCCAGATATGTTTCCGGCGAACCACTTTCGGCTTTGCGGATCAGCTGGCTCATCAGGTCGTCGCCGGGGGTCCGCCGCAGCTGCTGCAGATGCTCAGTCAGCCAGGAGTTGAACCCCTCGATCCCGCGCTGCACCCGCCGGTACTGCGGCCAGGTGAGGCCGAAATCCAAACTGGGCGCGGCAAGTTCGCCGAACTCGAGAATGCGCTGGCGATCCGCGTCGGGCACTCCCAGGATGTCGCTGATGATCGCGACCGGCAGCTGCGCGCAATAGCGGTCGACGACGTCGACGACACCGGGTTCCCGGGATAGTTCATCGAGCAGTGTCACCGCGGTTTGCTCGACGCCGTCCCGCAGCGCGGCGACGGCCCGGGTGGTGAATACCGACGACACCGTCTTCCGGTAGCGGGTGTGGTCCGGCGGCTCGACCGCCAGCAACGACGGTGCGCGCAGCGGGTGCAGCAGATCGTCGCGGGTGCGCCGCTCCAGCCACCGCAACGGGGCCGGCAGATTCGACCCGATCGACAGCACCCGGAAGCCCTCTGATCGCAGCAATTCGTGCCCGATCGCATGGTCCGCGGTGATGTAGCCGATGCGTGAGTGCGCCAGGGGACCGCGGGTCCGTACCTCCTCGTAGAACGCCTCCGGATTCGCATTGACGGTCGGGTCGGCGATCAACCGGGCCTGCAGATCACCCCGGCGGGCACCGAGCGACGAGACGCCACGGACGAAGCCGTGCAGCGCCACCCAGTGCAACCTCTGCTTAATTGCGATGTCCACTTGTAGGCCCCTCCGCATCGACGAGCAGTGCTGCCGCCAGCCTACGGCCATCGCGCGGGTCAGCCGTTAGGCCAGTTCCCAATTCATGTTTTTCGCGAAGGCGATCGCGTCGTCGGTAACCGTGCCACATGCCTTACTCCGTTGGATGTAATCGCGGACAACCGGCAGGAAGTTCATCGGGTTGTAGGCGTCTTCCTCGTAACTCCACAAGTCGTCACCGGCGTACTTCATCACCGAGAGGTTGGCCGCCTGATGGATGCTGCCGTCGCCCGGATCGCGCATCCGGTTGAGAAATTCGCAGAACACCCAGCCGCGGTCCGTGTCGATGGAGTACCAGGAGGTCGGATAAAACGGCATCTCGCTGCCGGGAAACTCATTCATCGTCGAGACAATCCAATCGCGGATCTGCTCGCGCCCGTGGAAGGTTCCGTAGGTGTGCTCGACGTAGGTTGCGTCCTCGGCGAACTGATCGGCGAACCGTGACCAGTCCCAACTCGAACCGATTTCTACGACCACCTGCTTGTGGCGGTCGAAGGCCGACTCGATCTCCTCGCGCGACCACTGTCCCATGGCAACCTCATTCAGCTCGACAGGTCAACAAACTCACGCCTCGGCAACATCCTTGATGCGGTGCAGCGTCTTGGTCATGTCACGAACATTGCGTCGCTGACGCAGCCAACCGCCGAACATCCAGTAATACAGCGTGGTCATAGGCGAGGCGCTCATCCGAAATGATTCGGTGACGTCGGTACCGTCGGCAGTTGGCGTAAGTCGGTAATGCCAGTTGTTCACCGGCCTGTCGCCGACGAGCACCGCGAACCCGAAAATCCGGCCCGGTTCGCACGCTGTGACCCGACAGGTCGTCCAGTACACCGGCCCGATTTCGTTTCGCTTGACGTGGCCGCGGAATCGCGCCCCGAGCGCGGGCGCGGTAGCCCCATCAAGCCATTCGGCGTCGAACACTTCGGGGGAAAACCGCCCGATGTTGCGGACATCCGCGATCAGGTTCCAGATCTCGTCCGCAGATGCTGCCATGTGAACCGTTGCCGAGCCCTGCATGGGCCGATCCAAGCATGCCTGCGCTCGGCGGCGCTAGTCCTCGCCGTCGTCCGCAACGTCGAGCCGCACCACCCGCACCTTGCCGTGTGGCAGGCAGGCGGCATAACCGTGGTATTTGCCGTATAGCTCCCAGGCGGTCACGTTGTCGTCGGGCGCCACGTCGATCTGATGTCCGTCCGAGAATTCCAAGTGCAGGTCTCCGGCGTCATCCCAGGCGACATCCGTGCACGTCGCCCCCGAAAAATCGAACAGCGATCGCTCGTGGACGGCTGGGTCGTTGGGGTCGATCGACACGACCTCAACAGGCGACTTGGCGATGGCCGGCAAGGTCAGGGTGATGGGTGTCGAGATGACGAGCTCGTTGTAATCCTCGAGGTTGAGCACGAGACCGTCACGGAACATGATCCGCTGCACCGCACAGCCTTGAATCCAGTGCTCAATCAATTTCTGATCGGTCATGCATTTACTCTTCTCGCGACGTGTCATTTGCACAAGACCTGCAATGTGACTCGCGCGCATATGCGATAACACAGTTCTGCGAGAGTCAAAGAATGGCTGTGAATATGTCATTTGCGGTTGCCGGCGGCCTGGAGCGCGGGACTGCTCTTGTACAGACGATGGATCCGCGCTAGCGTTTCGACGTCTTCTATCGCGATCAAGACAGGTGATCATCATCGACGCACAGGCCAGTGATGCCTTCCCAGGCACAAAGCGATCCAAAGGCAACGGCCTGGATGACGGCGAGGCGCCTGTCATCGTCAGCTTGGTCGAGGCGGCGATGCAGATGTTCACCGCAGCGATCGACGCCTTGCCCGACAACAACGATCCGGAGTTCTCCGGACGCGCAGCGGTGATCCTTGCCGGTCTGCGAAAGCTGCAGACGGCACTCACCAAAGCAGCCTCTCGCGGACGGGCCACGCCGTCAGTCATCGTCTCGCTGAGCGGAGTTCGAACCCGCTATGACGATCTGATGGCAACGGCCGCCGAAGCGCCCGGCGCGACGTTGGGTCAACAGCTGTATGCCGTCCGTCGGCGCGCCAAATTGTCCGCGCAGGAAACCGCCAATGGCGCGGGGCTGACTGCCGATCTCCTCGACGCCATCGAGGCCGACGAAATCCCGACGGATGACGAAGCAGCCCGCATCAAGGAACTCCTCGCCGCCCTGGGTGGCTGACCCGGGGTCCAGCCCCCTCGAACGGCTTCGCTCGCCGGCGAGTCGGCTGTTGCTCGCTGCCGCGTTGACGTCGACGCTCGTACTGGGCGCAGGGTCGCTGGCGGCGGGCCGACTGCATTCATCGGCCGCCGATTCTGTTGAGCGCCCAAGCCGTACCGCCACGGACGAGCAGACCAAGGCCGAGGTCGTCGAGCACGCAAGACAGATCGTCGCCGACGCTTCGCTTCAAAGCCCAGCGGGGGGCTATCGTTTGATGTCCTGTAAAAACCACGAAGATCCGCCTTACCAAGGGGCGGTCTACATGGACTTCACATTGCCCGCCGATGCCCGGGTCGACGAGTATTTCCGGGGCATCGCGACCGCCATGGTTGCGCGCGGCTGGCGCGAAGGGCTGCCGCCCAACCAGCACCTGCTCGGCAAAACATTGTCCAAAGACGGTGTCACCGCGGTGCTCTACCCGGCCAGCGAATCCGAAAAGCATGGAGTCGCGCGTATCCATGGTCAGTGCCGCGACATGAACGACCACCGTGGCGAGTCGGCGGCGTGGGTCGATATCACCGATCAGCTGCGCTGATTCTGCGAAAAAAACTGCGCTTGACGGATTAACGTCAAGCGCAGTTTGCTCGCGAGGGTTAGCCGCCCGGGTGGGCGCCCAGGGCACCCTGCAGATCACCCTTCATGGCGTTCAGCTGAGCGCCCCAGTACTCCCAGCTGTGGGTGCCGTAGGCCGGGAAGTTGAACACGGCGTTGTGGCCGCCGGCGGCGTTGTAGGCGTCCTGGAACTTCTTGTTGACGCCGATCATGAAGTTGCTCTCGAGGAACGTGGCCGGCAAGTTGGCACCGCCCAGTTCGTTCGGAGTCCCGTTGCCGCAGTACACCCAGAGCCGGGTGTTATTGGCGACGAGTATGCCGACGTTGACCAAGGGGTCGTTGCGTTGCCATGCCGGGTCGCTGTCTGGCCCCCACATGTCTTCCTTCTTGTAGCCGCCGGCATCGCCCATCGCCAAGCCTAACCAGCCCTGCCCGGTGGACGGGCTGAGATACCCGGACAGCGAACCGGCGTAGATGAACTGACCAGGGTGGTAGTTCGCCAGATTCATTGCCGATGCACCGGCCATGGAGATCCCGACCGCGGCGCTTCCGTTCGCCTTGACGCTCTTCTGCGAGGCCAAGTATCCGGGCAGCTCGCTGGTCAGGAAGGTCTCCCACTTGTAGGTCGAGCAGCCGGCCTTGCCGCAGGCCGGGCGGTACCAGTCGGTGTAGAAACTGGACTGCCCGCCGACCGGCATGACGATCGACAGCCCGGACTGGTAGTACCACTCGAAGGCGGGGGTGTTGATGTCCCACCCGTTGTAGTCGTCCTGTGCACGCAGGCCGTCCAGCAGGTACACGGCCGGCGAGTTGGCGCCGCCGCTCTGGAACTGAATCTTGATGCTGCGGCCCATCGAACCGGATGGCACCTGTAGGTACTCGACCGGAAGACCGGGCCGGGAGAACGCCCCCGCCGTCGCGGTTCCGCCGAGAAGGCCGATGAGGCCCGGCAGTACGGCGACCGCAAAAGCGGCGACTGTCAGTCGCCGCACCCAGCCACGCATCTTGTCGTTCAGGTATGTCATCCGGTGCCCCTCGTCGTAGGCCGTCGTGCGCTAATCGCAAAACTTACCGTCTGGTCCTCCATATGTCGATCAGGACGCAAAGGTGTCTCAACTCGGTATCGGCGCCCGCCACCTGCGCAGAGCCGGTAGTGAGCGGGCCTGACGGCTGCTTGTGGCAACTTTGTTTGCCACGTTCTGAGCCGAAATTCAGTGCATCTGCAACAGCGCACGGCTCGTCGAATTCGACGTTGCAGATCATCGCGACGTCGCACCCGGGTGTTGACACCGGTTCAACTATTGTCGTGATTAACGCGTAGGCTCACCCGGGGTAGACCGACGAGACCGCGTTGTCCCGGTCCTTCCGCTGCGCGCGAATCAACGTATCGACGGTCTCGTGCTGGCGGCGACGTATGGGCATTGGGACACGATTGAGGTGCAGATTTGGACACGGTACTTGGACTGTCGCTGACATCCACGTCGGTCGGCTGGGTCCTCGTTGACGGGCGCGACGCCGACGGCACCATCCTGGATCACGAAGAATTCGAGGTATGTGACGGCGCTGGGGTGCCTGCGGTCAACACTTCAGAGCAGGCGACTGCTGCCGTGCTGGACGCACAGGCAGCAGCGGCCGGCTACGACCGCCGTCTTCATGTCATCGGCGTCACCTGGAGCGACGAGGCGGCCGCCGAGGCCGCGCTGCTGCTGGAGTCCCTGACCAACGCCGGCTTTGACAATGTGGTCCCCATTCGGCTGCACCAAGCCTGCGACATGCTCGCCCAGGCGATCGCGCCGGTCGTCGGCTACGACAAAGTGGCCGTCTGCGTGCTCGACGGCGATTCAACGATCGTCGCGATGGTCGACACCTGCGACGACGAGCCGCAAACGGCCATCAAACATCTGCCGGACGGACCGGGCCGGCTGGTCAGCTGGCTGACCAACCTGTTCGACCGGAGCTCATGGCAGCCGGGCGGCATCGTGGTCGTCGGGCCGGATCAAGACCTCGAAACGCTGACGTGGCGACTCGAGAAAGCCGTGCCAGTCCCCGTCATCACGCAGACCGGTGCACAGCTGGCCCTGGCGCGCGGAGCGGCTCTTGCGTCGGCCGACAGCACGGAATTCACCGACCCCGAGATGGTCGAGACCGGCTACGGCGAGCGAGGGGAGCGGGCAAGCTCGCGGCAGAACTCCTACGCCGGGGCGCTGACGATGCTGGTCGGCGGGGCGGTCACATTCGTGGCATCGCTGTCGCTCGCCCTGGGCCCGCATCTGGTTCCCGACAGAGGTGTCGCACCGGTCCACCACGTGGTCCACCGGGCGGCAGCTCTTCCCGTGGCGCACGCCCCGGCCCCGCCGCCGACAGCGGTCGAGACACCGATTGCGCGACCGGCGCCGCGGCCGGCACCGATGCACGCTCCGGCGGCTGCCCAGCCGCAGACCGTCGTCGCCGAGGAACCGTCGGCGGGAGTTCCCGCCGACGCGCCGGTACCGGCGCCGGCACCGCCGCAACCGGTCGCTCCACCGCCGCCTCCGCCACCGAATCCACATCCACTGCTAACCAAGCTGCTTGAGCGCCTGCACGGTCAGCAAGACCCGGCGCCGGACCAGCCGGCGCCGCCACAAGGCCCGCCGCCTAATCCGGGCGCGCCACCGCCTTAGCGGTGGGCTGCCCAATCTTCAAGCGGCTCTGGATGTTTCGGCGCAGTTCAGAGTGCCGCCGCCCAAGTGCTAAGTCGCGAAGGCCTTCGCGATTTCCGCGGCCGTCGTCAATGCGGCAAGGTGGTCGTCGACCGACGCCAGGCCGGCCTTCATCGTGTTGATCGATATATGCGAGGCGCCCGCCTCGGCCCAGACTCGAAGACCGTCGGCAAGGTCGTCGGCGTTGCCGTTCCAGGACACCCGACCCTCCATGGCGATCTGGGCGGGGTCTCGGCCGGCCTCCGTCGCCGCCTGCACTACCTCTTGCCGCGCCTGCTCGAGTTTCGGGCCGGGGCCGACCATGGGAAACCAGCCGTCACCGAGCCGACCCGCGCGCCGGCACGCACGCGGTGAAGCGGCCCCGAACCACACCGGAATCGGCCGCTGTATCGGCAGCGGCGCCAGCCCCGCCCCGGTCACCCGGTGATATGTGCCGTGATAGGTGACGGTTTGTTCGGTCCACAGCTTGCGCATTAGATCCACCTGCTCTTCGCTGCGCTTGCCGCGGTTCGTAAAGTCTTCGCCCAGTGCCTCGTATTCGACGGCGTTCCAGCCGAGCCCGATACCCAGACGCAGCCGGCCGCCGCTGAGCAGGTCCACCTCGGCCGCCTGCTTGGCGACCAGGACGGCTTGTCGCTGCGGCAGAATCACGACGCCGGTCACCAGTTCCAGTGAGCTGGTGACGGCGGCGAGATAGCCAAACGTCACCAGCGGCTCATGGAAGGTGTCGTGCACGTCGTAGAAGCCGTCCCAGCCGACGTGAATCTTCGGATCGGCACCGACGACGTGGTCGTAGGCGAGTAGGTGGGCAAACCCCAGCCCCTCAACATGCTCGGCGTAGGCCCGCACTGCACCCGCGTCGGCGCCAATCTCGGTCTGCGGGAACACCACTCCGATCCGCATCGTCACTCCTTTGTTCGGATTGTCCGGTCAGGTTTCTTTGGCCCGCTGCGCGCTGAACGACACGGTGACGTCGTCAGCGACCTTCAAGGAGCCCATCAACAACGAGTATGGCTTGACCCCGAAAGCGGATTGGCGAACGACGGCCTCGGTGGACAGCCGCCAGACATCGCCGAGATCATCGGTGCACAGATCGATTACCTGCGCTCGGGTCTTCCCGTGGATCTGCAGCGTCCCGGTCAGGCGATAACCGTCCTGGCTTTCGTCGATGGCATCCGCATCGAAGCGGATCTGGCGAAAGCGTCCGGCACCCAGCTGTCGTAAAGCGTTGGACCGCACCAGAATCTTCTCCGGGCCGGACAACGCAGTCAGGCCGCCTTCGCCCTGCAAGACTTCGAGCGAGTCGACTTCGACAGTCAGCTGCGCCGCGACGGGTTCACCGTCCGACCAGTTGACCGTGGCCTGCCACCGCTTCATCACGATGGTGAGCCGGTGGCCCATTTTCGCCGCCCTGCCGGCGACCCCGGTGTGAACGACCAACTCACCGTCTGATGCGTCGATGGTCCAGATGTCGGTCACGGACCGACTGTGTCACATGGTCAAAACGGTGCGGTAGTGAGCTCGCCCCTGCTCCAGCGTTGCGTAGCCTTCGGCCGCCTGGGACAACGGCAGCTCTTCGATCCACGCCCGAACGCCCGACAGGACGGCGAAATGCATTGTGTCTTCGATCTCTTTGGCGGTCCCGGATGGATGCCCGACGATGCTGAGCGACGGGGTGATCAGCTGCAGCGGACTGATCGGCAGCGGCTCGGGCGTGACGCCGATGGTGATGAGCTCACCCTGCGGTAATAGACCGCCGACGGTCGCGGCCATGGCTTTGGAGGCTCCCGCGGTGCCCAGCACGACAGCGGCCCCGCCGAGGTCGTTCAATGCTTCGGAAACGTCGCCGTCGGTGGCGTCGATGTAGTGATGCGCGCCCAGTTTGAGCGCATCCTCCTTCTTGGCGGTGCCGCGGTTGATCGCGATCGTCTCGAAGCCCATGGCCCGGGAGAACTGCAGCCCGAGGTGGCCGAGCCCGCCGACGCCGAGAATCGCCACCCGGTCCCCGGGGAGCGCCTTGGTGTGACGCAGCGCGTTGTAGGTCGTGACACCGGCACAACCCATCGGCGCGGCTTCGGCGTCGGATAGCTCCGCGGGTATCCGAGCCAGTGCGGTCGCCGGCACCGTCACCGATTCGGCGTAACCGCCGGGATAGTGCCAGCTCGGGACCTTGCCGTTGACGCAGTTGATGAAAAAGCCTTTGCGGCACTGCTCGCAGTGGTTGCAGTTACCACCGAACCAGCCGACCGCAACGCGATCGCCGACCGCGAAATCTTCGACGCCATCGCCGATTTCGGCTATCTTGCCGGCGATTTCATGACCCAGGGTGAGCGGCCAGGACAGGCCGGGGAACTCACCGGCGACAAAGTGGGCGTCGGTACCGCATATCCCGCAGGCGCCGACGCTGATGCGCACTTCGCCGCGGGCCGGCGGCGTCGTCTCGACCTTGGCGAGCTCCAGTGGCGCGCCCGCGGATTTTACGTGGACTGCTTTATGTGACGGCATGGCCGTAGCCTAATGCGCGACAGGGCATTTCGCCCCGTTGGTGTGGTAGTCGACCTGCCAGTGCTTGATGCCGTTGAGCCAGCCTGAACGCAGCCGCTCGGGTTTGCTGATCGATTCCAGATCGGGAATGGCGTCGGCGATCGCGTTGAACATCAGGTCGATGGTCATTCGCGCCAGGTTGGCCCCGATGCAGTAGTGCGCCCCGGTGCCGCCAAATCCCACGTGCGGGTTGGGGTCACGCAAAATGTTGAAGGTGAACGGGTCGTCAAACACGTCCTCATCGAAGTTGGCCGAGCGGTAAACCATCACCACCCGCTGGCCCTTTTTGATCTGCACGCCGGACAGCTCATAGTCCTCCAGGGCGGTCCGCTGGAACGACGTGACCGGGGTGGCCCACCGGACGATCTCGTCGGCCGTGGTGACGGGACGCTCTTTCTTGTACAGCTCCCATTGATCGGGGAAGTCGGTGAAGGCCATCATGCCCTGGGTGATGGAGTTGCGGGTGGTCTCGTTGCCGGCAACGGCCAGCAGAATGACGAAGAAGCCGAACTCGTCGTCGGAGAGCTTGTGGCCGTCGACGTCGGCCTCGACCAGCTTGGTGACGATGTCTTCTCCGGGGTTCTGGGCCCGGTCGGCGGCCATTTGCATGGCGTAGGTGATCAGCTCGACCGACGCGCCCATGGCGTCATTGCGGGCGAACTCCGGATCCTGATCGCCAACCATCTCATTGGACCAGTGAAAGAGTTTCTTGCGGTCTTCCTGCGGCACACCTAGCAAGCCGGCGATGGCCTGCAGCGGAAGTTCACACGACACCTGCTCGACGAAGTCGCCTGAACCCTGCGCAGCCGCCTCGGCAACGATGCGCTGGGCCCGCTCGCGCAGGTCGTCGTGGAGGCGCTCGACGGCCCGGGGTGTGAAGCCGCGGGAGATGATCTTGCGCAGATGGGTGTGCTGTGGGGCGTCCATGTTAAGCAGCACGAACTTGCCCGTCTCGCGCTGTTCGCGAACCGTGCCCTCTTTGTAGCGTGGCAACGCGGTGTTCTCCAGGCTGGAGAAGACGTCGCTGCGCCGGGAGATCTCTTTGACGTCCTTGTGTTTGGACACCACCCAGAAACCGCCGTCATCGAATCCGCCGACTCCGTCCGGCTGCTCGTTCCACCAGATCGGCGCGGTACGGCGCAGTTCGGCCAGTTCTTCCACCGGCAGCCGTTCGGCATGGACGTCTGGGTCGGTGAAATCGAATCCGGCTGGGAGGTTTGGAGTCGGCATAGGGGGCACTCCTATTGAATACGACGAGAAGATGACGCGCTCTGGCCCAGTAAAGCATCGCGACCGCCGAGATGGAACGTGTCTCACGGGATTGCCAGGCGACGGATTGAAACGTGTTCTCACGACCGGCTCCGATGAGTTTCGGCTCGGTTGGAGGTCTGGATCTAGTGCCAAGCAGAGCAATTACGGAGAGTGATCATCCACGCGCATCGTTGTCAGCGACTTCATCAGCCTCGACGGCGTTGTGCAGGCGCCCGGCGGTCCGGGGGAGGACGACGACGGCGGATTCCGCCACGGCGGGTGGTCGATGCCGTACTTCGACCCGGACACCATGGGCCCGGCGGTTGGCGAGATCATGGCCGCAACCGAGGCACTGCTGTTCGGCCGGCGGACCTGGCAGACGATGGCCGCCGCCTGGCCGGACCGGGCGGGTGACCCGTTCGCCGACCGGATGAATGAGATTCCCAAGTATGTGGCATCGCGCACGCTGACCCAGCAGGATCTCACCTGGCCCGGCTCGACCCTGCTGCCCGCCGAGGACGCCATTGCGGCGGTGCGTGAGCTGCGTGCGCGCGACGGCGATGCACTTCAAGTCATGGGCAGCGCTTCGCTGGCCGCGCAATTGATCGCACGCGGACTGGTCGATGAATACCGACTGATGATCGAGCCGATCCTGCTCGGCGGTGGCAAGCGGTTGTTTCCCGACGACGGCTCGGCGCGTGGGCTCGAGCTCGTGTCGGCGACGACGACCGCAACCGGTGTCCTGATCTGCACTTACCGGCCCGGTGGCCGCTGACCGAGCGTTGGACGCAGCCGTGCAAAACGGCCTTGTGGCCTGGGCCGCACTGGCTATGCTTGCCCCAGGCCGCCGGGGGCAAGCAATGGCCCCCGCAACGTGACACCGAAGGTGGGTCATGATTCGTGAACTGTTCATCGCCGCTGCGATCACCGGTACACCTGTCGGCCTGGCGCCGACTGCCGTTGCCGACCCCGGGCATTACGACGGCGACGTGCCTGGAATGAACTACGACGCCTCGCAGGGTGCGCCGTGCGACAACTACGAGCGGTTCATCTTCGGGCGCGGCCCGGGCGGTCAGGCCGAGGCATGCCACTTCATCACCAATCAGTTCCCGGCCGCGCAATCGGGGTTCTGGGTGATCACCTATCCGCTCAATGGCGTTCAGCAGGTCGGCGCGCCGTGCCAGAACCCGCGCGGGTCGTCGGCCCAGTCTCCCGACGGGCTTCCGATGCTCTGCACCGAACACGGCTGGCAGGTCGGGCAGCTGACCGGCGGCGGGTTCCCGAACGGCACTGGCGGAGGCTTCCCATCGGACACCGGCCAGACCGGATAGCTACCTCACACAGATATAAGGAGACTGCGATGGCCTTCAAGCCGAAGGACGCGATCGACGCCGCCCGAGACATCGTGGCGAACGCCGTCGAGAGGTCGTCGGACATCGTCGAGGACGCGGGCCACATTCTCAAAGGCGACATCGCCGGCGGAACCGGCGACATCGTCCACAATTCACTGGACATCGCCACCTACGCCGTCGACAGAGCCAAAGAGGTCTTCACCGGCAAGTACGCCGACGACGACGAATAACCCCGGCGCGCGGCGCCGTTCGTCAGACGGTGGCGGCCTCGTTGAGCTCGTCCAGCCTGTTGGTCGCCTCGAGGTACTCCTGCACCCAGCGCTCGATGACCGTTGACGTCTTCTCCACCTTGCTGAACTGTCCGACCACCTGACCAACGGGGTTGAACGCAACGTCGACCGACTCGTTGGGGTACCTGTTCGTGGCCCGCACGGCCATGCCGGAAACCATGTACTGCAACGGCATACCAAGCGGCTTCGGGTTGTCCGGCGCCTCCCATGCCTCGGTCCAGTCGTTGCGCAGCATGCGGGCCGGCTTACCGGTGAACGAGCGGCTACGGACAGTGTCGCGGCTGCCGGCCTTGACGTAGGCCGCCTGCTGAACCGGAGTATTCGAGGATTCCTCGACCATCAACCATTGCGAGCCGGTCCACGCGCCCTGCGCGCCCAGCGCTAAGGCCGCTGCGATCTGCTCACCGCTGCCGATACCACCGGCCGCCAGCACCGGCACCGGTGCGACCTCCTTGACGACCTGCGGCCACAACACAATTGAGCCCACCTCACCGCAGTGCCCGCCGGCCTCGCCGCCCTGCGCAATGATGATGTCGACGCCCGCGTCGGCGTGCTTGCGCGCCTGCGAGGGGGAGCCGCACAGCGCGGCCACCTTGAGCCCGGCCTCATGGATGTGCTTGATCATGTCGGCCGGCGGGGTGCCGAGCGCGTTGGCGATCATCTTCACCTTCGGGTGCTTGAGCGCCACCTCGACCTGGGGCGTGGCCGTCGCCTCGGTCCAACCGAGCAGCTGCAGGCTGTCGCCGTCGCTGTCCTCGATCGGGACACCGTGATCGGCAAGGATCTTCTTCCCGAAATCCAGATGCTCCTGGGGCACCATCTTGCGCAGCGTCTCGGCCAGTTCTTCGGCGGACAGGTGCGAGTCCATGCCCTCGTACTTGTTCGGGATGACGATGTCGACCCCGTAGGGGTGGTCGCCGATGTTCTCGTCGATCCACTTCAGCTCGATCTCGAGCTGCTCGGGCGTGAAGCCGACAGCCCCCAGCACGCCGAAACCACCGGCCTTGCTCACCGCGACGACGACATCGCGGCAGTGCGTGAACGCGAAGATCGGGAACTCGATGCCGAGCTCGTCGCAGATGGGAGTGTGCATGCCTGATTCCTAACTGGTCTGCTTGCTGGCGACGTAATTGGAACGTGTTCTAGTTTAGTACGGAATTCGTCTGCTGTGACCCCCGGGCTTGGTTAGACCACCGCGGCGTGGGCCACCCACAGCGCCAGAAAGGCCAGCATGCAGCCCGCGCACACCAGATGATCGCGCCAGATGGACCGGGCCAGCGCGGTTTGGTCGGTCGGACTGCCGGTGCGGTTACCCAGTCGAACCGCGTTGGGAACGGTGTGCGTCAGTGCCAGCAGCACCGGCGCGCCCGCGAGCAGAGCGGACGCCGTCACCAGCCAGCCCGGGTCGTGCCCTCGGGCCGCTCGGAACCCCAGCGCTGCCAGTAACACCACCATGACGACGGCGATCAGCCGGCTCATCGGCCGGGATTCGGTGACCGCTCGCCGGTAGTAGCCCGCGATGGAAGCCAGCGCGGATTCGGGCAGGTCGGCGCCGGAATGCCGGTCAACCAGAACCTGCGCATCGAACATGAGATCCATCCAAAGCACGGCCAACAGAAATCCGCTGCACGCGGTGAGTAGGGCGGTCGCGACGCTCATCGTCCGATTGTTTCCCACTGGGCCGCCGAGAGGGGTGGAACAAGTTCTAATTCCGTGGCCAGCTGCGGTAGCCTGACGCGTCATGGGACGTGTGGACGGAAAAGTTGCATTGATCAGCGGCGGCGCTCGGGGGATGGGTGCTGCTCATGCCCGAATGCTGGTCAGCGAGGGCGCCAAGGTGGTGATCGGCGACATCCTCGACGACGAAGGCAAGGCGCTGGCCGACGAGATCGGCGAGAGCGCACGCTACGTCCACCTCGACGTCACCCAACCCGACGACTGGGAAGCCGCGGTGTCCACCGCTGTCAATGACTTCGGGAAGCTCAACGTGTTGGTGAACAACGCCGGCATCGTGGCGCTGGGCCAGTTGGGCCAATTCAATTTGGACAAGTGGCACAAGGTCATCGATGTCAACTTGAATGGCACGTTCCACGGCATCCAGGCCGCGGTCGAGCCGATGAAAGCCGCAGGCGGTGGCTCGATCATCAACGTTTCGTCCATCGAAGGCCTGCGCGGTGCGGTGATGGTGCACCCCTACGTCGCTTCCAAGTGGGCGGTGCGAGGCCTGACGAAATCGGCTGCTCTGGAACTGGGTTCGCACAACATCCGGGTCAACTCCGTCCACCCCGGCTTCATCCGCACCCCGATGACCAAGCACTTCCCCGACGACATGGTCACCGTTCCGCTCGGCCGCCCCGGTGTCTCCGAGGAGGTCGCCACCTTCGTGGTGTTCCTGGCCAGCGACGAATCGTCTTATGCCACCGGCGCGGAATTCGTGATGGACGGCGGCCTGGTCAACGATGTCCCGCACCGGATGTAGCCGCTAGCGGAACTTTTCGATGACGGTCTCGGCGAACCGCTCGATCGACGGGCGGTAGCGCTCGGCGTCCTGGGCACCGGCCCACGGAGCGCACATCACCGCCGTGACCCCGAGGTCTTCGGCGCGCCGGTAAAGATCAACCGACGGCGGCTCGAGCAAGGCCAGCATGATCTCGAACGGTTCGCTCTGCCGCCCGTATTCGCGCCGCAACGCCGTCAGCTTCTGCACGTATCCGACCGCGTCGTCCCAGGCGTAGGCGGTGCCGACCCACCCGTCACAGAGTCGCGCGGCCCGACGCAGCGCGGCCTCCGATTCGCCGCCGCACAGGATGGGCACCGGCGAGCTCGGGTGCGGCTCGAGCATCAACTCGGGCACTTGGTAGTAGCGGCCGTTCCACGACACCCAACCGCCCTGCCACAGCGCACGTAACGCCGGGATCATCTCGTCGAGCCGCTTGCCTCGGTTGCCGAAATCCTGTCCCAGCAGGTCGAATTCCTCGCGCATCCAGCCAACGCCGACCGCCAGAGACACCCGACCTTCGGAAATGACTGACGCGGTGGCCACCTGTTTGGCGACCTCCAACAAGGGACGGGAGGGGGCGACGTACACGGCATTGGAGAAGCGCAGCCGACGGGTCATCGCCGCCATGGCACCGATGAGGATCCACGAGTCCGGCCACGCTGTCTCCGGCGGCCACGGCGGACGCTCCGCCCCGGTGGGGTATCGCGACTGCAGGACACGCGGATAAATCAAATGGTCGGCACAGATCACGCCGTCGTAGCCGTACTCGTCGAGCATTGTGGCGACTCCCAGCGCCTGCGCCGAGTCCATAAATGCTGTGCCGGACCAGAACTGCATTACGCGTCTTTCCCGATCAACGACCTGACCCGCATGCGGCGGGCGGCGGACGCCGACTGCGGATCGTCGATGGGCACGTCGTAGTACTTTATGTTCCTTTTCGAAATCCCGGGCGCAACCAACGAGGACGCGCTAGGAAGTGGATGGTGGATTTCGAACTCGACGCAGCGCAGAACGCCTGGTTGGCGGAGGTTCGGGACTTTTTGCAGGCGAACGTCACGCCCGCGTTGAGGTCCGAGCTGGCCGAACAGGGTCAAGAGTTTCCCGACGGGGAGGTCGCGTCGTTCCGGCGCAAAATCGGCGAGCGGGGATGGTTCGGGCTGAACTGGCCGCCCGAATACGGCGGTCTGGGACTCGGCGCCACCTATCAGCATCTGTTGATGCGCGAGTTCGAGTACTGGGGCGTCCCCGGCCCGGACCTCACCGTGACCTCGGTGGCGCCGATGATCATGCGGCACGGCACCGAACAGAACAAGACCGAGTACCTTCCGCCGATAGCTCGCGGAGAACTGACCTGCGCGGTGGGCTACTCGGAGCCCGACGCGGGCACCGACCTGGCCAGCTTGCGCACTCGCGCGGTGCAAGTCGGTGACGAATGGGTGATCACCGGATCAAAGATCTGGAACAGCGGCGCCCAGCGGGCGACGCACGAATGGCTCTGTGTCCGAACCGATCCCAATGCACCCCGACACCGAGGCATTTCGGTCATCATGGTTCCGGTCGATCTGCCCGGCATCGACATCCGTCCCCTGTACGCGTGGTCGGGGTATCGCACCAACGAGGTGTTCTTCGACGAGGTCAGGGTGCCCGTCGGCAACCTGATCGGCGAAGTGAATCGCGGCTGGACCTACATCACCGGCGCACTGGATCTAGAGCGAGGGGCGCTGACCAACGCGGGCGATCTACGCCACGCACTCGACGAGCTGACCGAGCTGGCCGGCCGGCCGCGGCGCGACGGTTCGGTGCCCCTGCAGATCGCCGGCTTCCGCCGCCGTCTCGCCCAAGCGGAAGCCGATGTCGAGGCGGCCATGCTGATGGGATATCAGGCGGCCTCGCTGCTGGACAGCGGAGTGATCCCTACCGTCGAGGTCAGCGTCGAGAAAGTGTTCAGCAGCGAATTACGGCAGCGGATCGCCGATTTGGCCATCGACCTGCTCGGCCCCGACGGCCTGTTGGCGTACCGCAGCCCGGGCGCGCCCGAGGACGGGAAATTCGAACGCCTCTAC
>DATFYT010000078.1:0-17732 GCA_035314925.1 Mycobacterium sp.
TAGATGACGCCGAAGTGGTTGCCATTGCCTTCGGCCGGGACGCTGGTGGCGGCAAAACCGGGCCGAGCCTCAACGACCTTCACGCCCATCTTGTGTGCAATCGGGATGGTCGATTCCAGCGCGCCGTTCATCATGTCCACGAGCTGGTTTGCGTCGGCAGTCATGACCGCCGATCTTAACGCCGATGGACCGCGATCTTGCCGCCGTCCTTCGGCGTAAAGGCAACGCCGCGGGAATGGTACTTTTCCCCGGGAGCATTGGTGGCCTCGATGGTGAAGTGACGCAACACTGTTCGCAGCACCACATCCATTTCCATGTTGGCGAACACAGCCCCGACACAACGCCGGGCGCCCCCGCCGAACGGGATCCACGCGAAGCTGGGCGGCTTGGAGCCGACGAAGCGCTGCGGGTCGAAGCGTTCGGGTTCGGGAAAGACTTCGGGGTTGGCGTGCATGCGCGCGATGCTCACCAGAATCGAAGACCCCCGGGGAACGGCCCACTCGCCGAATTCATAGACGGGCACATAGACATGGCGACCGGCGAAATCGATCACCGTTCTGCTGCGCTGCACCTCGAGTATCGTTGCCTGCCGCAGTTCGTTTTCTTGCGTGTCGGCCTCGGCAACCAGTGCGGCGAGCACGTCGGGGTGCCGGCTGATCCGCTCGAAGGCCCAGGCGAGGGTCGCCGCCGTGGTTTCATGCCCGGCCGCCAATAGGGTCAGCAGCTCGTCACCAATGTCGCTGCGCGACATGGTCGAACCGTCTTCATAGGTGCTGCGCAACATCAGCGCCAGCACGTCGGTGCGATCCTCGAAATTCGGGTCCGCCCGCTCGTTTTCGATGACCTTGTCAAGGATGACGTCGAATTGCCGCCGCCACTCCGCCAGCCGGCCCCACGGGGAGTAGCGGCCATAAGTTCGCTTCGGCTTGGGGAATACCGCCATCCGGGAGCCCAGCGTGACCCAAGGCGGCAGGATCCGCCGCAGCTCATCGAGCTCGGCGCCTTCGGCTCCGAACACCGCACGCAGGATGGCGTTGAGCGTGATGCGCATCGTCGACGGCAGCGTGGCGAACGTCGTACCCTCGGGCCAAGTGGCGATCTCACGCAGCGTCTCTTCTTCGATGATGTGCTCGTAGTTCTTGATGCTCTTGCCGTGGAAGGGCGGAGCCAGCAGGCGGCGCCGTTGTCGGTGCTCGTCGCCTTCCAATCCGAACACCGACCCCGACCCGAGCAGTCGGCTCAGGTTGGGCTGGATGTTGCCGAGAACCTCCGGGCTGGTGGTGAAAACCTGCTTGGCCAGTTGAGGATTCGCCACCACCGTGATGGGGCCGTAGACCGGGACGTTGAGCATGAAGACGTCGCCGTGTCGGTGGGCCATCAGCCGGACGGCCCACCGCCGCGAGATCGAGAATGCGGCGCCCTGCAACGCCTTCGGAATGCGCGTAGCGGGCGGCAAGTTGATCGCGGCCGGGGCCGCTTGGGTGTCGATGGTGCTCATCGCTGTGCACTCCCAACATCGATTTGGTACTGCGTCGTACCAAGGGCGTATGCGGGTACGGTACCCTTTAGTACCAGGTGCTGGCAAGGGCTGACTCGGGTTGGTTTCCTCGGAGGGAGGCGACGTGGCAACAACCGTCGCTGACGACGCGGCTTCGGTCGAGCCCGTCGATATCGACCCGTTCCGCCGCCGACTGCTCGACGGCCTGGCCGCCTCGATCGGCGAGCGCGGCTATCGCGCCTCCACCGTGGCCGACATCGTTCGTCACGCCCGCACATCAAAACGCACGTTCTACGACCAGTTCCCCAGCAAGGAGCAGTGTTTTCTCGAGCTGCTACATGCCGACGTGCAAAGGTTGGCCGAGGAGATACGCTCCGCCGTCGATCCAGATGCGGACTGGCAGAACCAGATTCGTCAGGCCGTGGAAGCCTATGTGAGCCATATCGAGGCCCAACCGGCGATCACATGGAGCTGGATCCGCGAGCTGCCGTCGATGGAAGCCGCCGCAGCGCGGCCATACCAGCGTCGCGGCATGCACCTGTTGACCAGTCTGCTGATCGGGCTGAGCAGCAGCCCGGGGTTCCAAAAGGTCGGCCTGCCGCCGTTGACCCGGCCACTGGCGGTGATCTTGCTGGGCGGCCTGCATGAACTGACAGCGCTCACCGTCGAAGACGGGCACAGTCTCCGCGAGATGGTCGAGCCCGCCGTGCATGCCTCCGTTGCGCTGCTCGGGTATCGCCGCTAGCTCTTGAGGAAGGCGCGCAGCCGGTCGAGCACCAGATCCGGCCGCTGCTCGACGATCCAGTGGCCGACGCCATCGACCAATTCGACCTCGAAATCGCTGATGTGCGCGGCATATCCGTCCAACAGATCCGGTGTGAGCACCGGATCTTGGGTGCCACTCAGCCAGCGGACCGGGACATCGACTGGAACGTCGTCGAATTCGCCGCGCAGCCAGCGCAGCATCTCCGTGCTCTGAAAGGTCCGATACCAACGCGAACCGGCTACCGCGTGCCCGGGCTGACGCATGCATTCGACGTAGAGCCGGACGTCGTCTTCGCGAACATTGAATCCGGCGCCGACCCACGACGCCAGCATCCTGAAGTAGCGGGCCTTGGAATCTGCGATCAGGCGCGGCCCGATCACCGGCAGCAGCATCGGGATCTGGTACCAGAACCGCCAGATGTTGCGGACCATCGACAGATCGCGCTTGACGTAGGGCGCCGCGGTATTGAGCCCGAAGAACCCGGTCACCTTCACCGGATAGCGCAACATCATGATGAACGCGACCGGCCCGCCCCAGTCGTGCGCCACCAGCTTCACCGGCCCGACGCCCAACCGATCCAGCACGACCGCCAGGTCGTCGGCCATGTCATTCTTCAGGTAGCGCGAGCGCGGCGCCGAACTCCACCCCGCGCCCCGCAGGTCGGGGCACAGCACCCGGTAGCCGTCCGCGGCCAGCGGGCCGATCAGCTCATGCCACTCCCACCAGTTCTCCGGAAAGCCGTGTACCAGCATCACCGGCGGCCCGTCCGCGGGTCCGGCATCGGCGACGTGAATCGTGACACCGTCGCCCACCTCGACGAACTTGTGTTCGACGCCATCCAGTGAGGGCAGAGTAACCATGGCTTGACAACTTAGCAATGCAGGCGAAACCGATCGGCGCTATACACGATAGGGTGGTCATTCGCCGCAAAATCGGGGTGGTTGCGGGGGTGTGTGCGGCAATCGCCGCGCCAGCGATCGGCTTGGCGGGAAGCGCGCAGGCCAACCCCTTCTCCGAGCAGTTCCAGTCGCCGTCGGGAGACATCTCCTGCAACCTGGTTAACTACCCTCCAACAGACAAACTTGGATTCGGTAAGAATTTCGTGCAGTGCGACATCGTCAACCACAGCTGGGCGCCACCGCAGCCGCCCCCCGCTGGCCGGGCCGGCGCCACCAGCACGTTCCTTCTCATGCGGGGCCAGGCGCCAATCGTCGCCTACAGTCCAGGCACCTTCGCGGCTCCCGACCCGATGGATTACGGCCAAGCGCGGTCCGCGGGCACGATCACCTGCAGCAGCGAGCAGTCGGCGATGAAATGCACCGACGTCAGCACCGGGCACTTCTTCCGAGTGTCGCAGGAGTCCTACGAGCTGGGGTAACCGCGCTCAGGCGGCGACGAGCTCACGCACCTCGGTGCTGCTGCGATCCCTCAGCGGGAGGGCCAGTTTGACGATCTTGCGCACGACGGTGCCGAACTGCTTCGGCAGCGAACCCGAGTTGTACGGGATGCCGTAGCGTCGGCAGATCTTTTGCACCTCGTCCGCGATCTCCGCGTAGCGCCGTGCCGGCATGTCGGGGAAGAGGTGGTGCTCGATCTGGTGCGACAGATTGCCAGACAACAGGTGGAAGAGCTTGCCGCCGGTCAGGTTCGCCGAACCGAGAATCTGGCGGAAATACCACATACCGCGTGACTCGTCTTGAGTCTCTTCGACGGTGAATTCCTGTGTGCCATCCGGGAAGTGGCCGCAGAAGATGATCATGTAGGACCAGACGTTGCGGATCAGGTTGGCCGACAGGTTGCCTGCGAACACGAACGGCGCGAACGGACCGGCCAGCAGCGGGAAGGCGACGTAGTCCTTCAGCATCTGCTTACGGGTCTTGCGCCAAATGCCCTGCAGGACTTCCTTTTTGTCAGCCAACCGGATTTCGCCTGCGCGGATCCGCTCGGTTTCCAGCTCGTGCAATGCCACCCCGTACTGGAAGAGCACCATCAGCAGGAACGCGTAAACCGGGTTGCCAAGGAAGTACGGCCGCCATGACTGGTCCTCGCTCATCCGCAGGATGCCGTAACCGATGTCGCGGTCCATGCCCACGATGTTGGTGTAGGTGTGGTGCATGTAGTTATGCGAGTGCCGCCACTGATCGGCCGGGCACGCGGTGTCCCATTCGAAGTCACGGCCGCGGATGTTGGGGTCTCGCATCCAGTCGTATTGGCCGTGCATGATGTTGTGGCCGATCTCCATGTTGTCCAGGATCTTCGCCACACCAAGCATCGCGGTGCCCGCCAGCCAGGCCGGCGGAAGGATCCCTGCGAACAGCAGGGCGCGTCCGCTCACTTCGAGGGCACGCTGTGTCTTGATGACACGGCGGATGTAGTCGGCGTCGCGCTGGCCGAGGTCGGCCATTACGCGTTCCTTGATGGCGTCGATTTCACGGCCGAATGCGTCGGCCTGCTCGGGGGTCAGGGCGATCTTGGGCTGTGTCATGAACTTCTCCTGTTTCTCATGGCCCGTAGGGCTTAAAGAGCGATGTCGACGTCGCCGACGGGGACGGACACACAGATCTGTACGTCCTCGTCGGGCGCGGTCGACACCGCACCGGTGGTCAGGTTGCGCACGACACCACAGGTTTTGCGGCGTGTGCAGGTATGGCAGATGCCCATCCGGCATCCACTGTCCGGGGTGAGGCCGGCCGATTCGGCCTGCTCCAGCAGCGAGCGGCCGTCGTCAACAATTTCGATGTTGCTGTCTGCGAACGTCACTCGCCCGCCCGACGGCTCCGTGGGCAGCTCCAGCGTCGGTGCCACGAAGCTCTCCGAATACACGTTGTCGCAGTGTTCGCGGACGGCGTCGATCAAAGCCCCCGGCCCACAGACGAATACGGCATCCGGCGAAGGCATCGCCGCCGCCAGGTGTTCGGGCCCGAACCGGCCTTCGAGATCACCGTCGGCCGAACGGGTGTAACCGTGCAGCACCCGCACGCCTGCCATCTGCGCGAGCTCGTCGCGGTAGCAGGCCTCGCCCTCATTGCGTGCGTAGTGCACGAACGCGATGTCGCCGGCGTGGCCCTCGTCGACCAGCGTGCGCAGCATCGCCATGACGGGCGTGATGCCGCTTCCGCCGGAGATGAACAGAATCCGGCGGGGTCGTTGCGCCGGCAAGCCGAAGTCGCCGCCGACGCCGGCAAGCCCGACTACCATCCCGCGCCGGGCTCGCTCGTACAGAAATGTCGAGACCAGCCCGCCGTCGTGATGTCCGATCGTCAGCTCGAGATGCGAGGAGCCCTCGGCATTGGCCGGTGAATAGCAGCGGGTGTGCCGCCGGCCGTCGATCTCGACGGTGAGGTTGACGTACTGCCCGGCACGAAAGGCGTCACCCCTGTCGGTGAACGCGTCGTTGGGCGCCAGCACCAGGGTGACGCTGCGCGGGGTGGTCCGCCGCACCTCGACGACCTTCGCGCGGCATTCGCCGCGCGTCCAGGTGGGAGCCAGTAGTTCGGTGTACCGGTCGACGCCGTGCGGACCGGTCAGCAGGTTTACCAGGTCGGAACCCAGTACCCGCTTCTTCAAAGTTTCGGTGAACATGTGTACACCGTCCTCCGGTGCAACCCAGTTCGTCAAGGGTTTCCGCAGGTCTGTGATAGCGTTCACACAGTGAACGATCGTACTCTTAGCTCACGCCCGCACCGGTCGGGCCGCGGGCGTAGCCGCGAAGGATCGTCCCGTGAGGAGCGCAAAGAGGCGACCCGGCGGGCCATCGTCGCCGCGGCGCTCAAACTGCTCGACGACCGCAGTTTCAGCGGTCTGAGCCTGCGCGAGGTGACCCGCGAGGCCGGGATCGTGCCGGGCGCGTTCTACCGTCACTTCGAATCGATGGAGGCCCTCGGGCTGGTCCTGATCGACGAGTCGTTTCGCATCTTGCGCGACATGCTGCGCGGCGCCCGCGCCGGCAAGCTCGACCCGAACCGCGTGATCGAGTCGTCCGTCGAGATCGTCGTCGCCAGCGTCACCGAGCGTCGCGAGCACTGGCGCTTCATCGGGCGCGAGCGCTCCAGCGGCGTCACCGTGTTGCGCTATGCCATCCGCACCGAGTTCCGACTGCTCACCTCGGAGCTGGCCACCGACCTCGCCCGCTTCCCGGGGCTGAACGCGTGGAGCACCGAAGATCTCAACGTGCTCGCGACCCTGTTCGTCAACTCGATGATCGTCGTCGCCGAGGCGCTCGAGGACGCCCAGGGCGCGGAGGCAATCGAGGAGATCCGGCGAACCGCGGTCAAGCAGCTGCGGATGATCGTGATCGGCATCAACGGCTGGCGCAGCAGCCCGTAGTCGGCTCGGGCACGCGATTACAGGCGCTCCAGGTTCTCAGCGCAATTGGTCAGAGCCTCGGCAACGCTTCGCCGCGCGCTGGCCGAAATGCCCCGCAGCATTACCGCTTCGACTCCGAACACGGCGTCATCGGCGGCCTTGAGTTGTCGCAATCCCCGGCGGGTCAGACGCAACGACCGCGCTCTGCCGCGCGGCGGAGCGTCGACGGTCTCGACTAGACCCGCCGTGCGCAATCCGGTCAGCAGGTCCTGCAAGGACTGTCGCGTC
This sequence comes from Mycobacterium sp., assembly GCA_035314925.1. Classification (GTDB taxonomy): domain Bacteria; phylum Actinomycetota; class Actinomycetes; order Mycobacteriales; family Mycobacteriaceae; genus Mycobacterium. The sequence goes on from DATFYT010000078.1 coordinate 6,858, forward strand.
ACGAAGCACAACCGCGCCAGTTCTGCGGCCGAGGCATCCGGATGTTCAGCGAGCGCCCGCAGCGCCGCGTACTGCGCCATCGACAGCCCGGTCGGCTTCAGCGCGGCGTCGCATCGCCGTCGCAGCCCTTGCTGGACCCGCTTGACCAGATAGCCGACCGAACGTTCCTTCTCGGACCATCGCATGACAGGAACCTTACATCAATGCTAGGGTAAAGTAAGGAACCTGACATTGGAGCAGCCATGACCGTCATCACCGAACACGCCGACCACGCGACGCTGATCAACGTCTTCACCGTGGAACCCGAACGGGCGCGACAACTCACCGACCTGTTGACCGCAGCCACCGAGGATGTGATGCAGCACATCGATGGGTTCATCTCGGCGAACATCCACCTGAGCACCGACGGCACCCGCGTCGTCAACTATGCGCAATGGCGCAGCGCCGAGGCCTTCCAGGCGATGCTGCAGAACAAGACCGCACAGCAACACATGGCGCTGTGTGCCGAACTGGCGAACGGCTACGACCCCCACCTGTACACCGTCGAATCAGTGCACACCGCAACGATCTAGCCGCGGGGGCCATGATGGTGCAATGGCCACCAGAATGCGGGATCTGCTCGGCGGCGCGCTGCCATCGCTGCGCTACGAACCCACCGACAAGCACCTGCGGGTTTATCTGAACGGAGCGCCGGTCGCCGACACCGTCAACGGACTGCTGGTCTGGGAGCCCCGGCGGGTGGTCCCGACGTATGCGGTGCCAGAGGCGGATATCTCGGCCCGGCTGGAACCGGTGGGCAGGGTTGACGACGTCGCCGACCTGCCGATCCTGGTCCCGACCAACCCGTTTACGGCGCACAGTTTCACCGGCGAGATGTTCGACGTCACCGTGGACGCGGCGACCCGGCCGTCGGCGGCCTTCCGGCCGGACGATCCGGACCTGACCGGTTACGTCACGTTCGACTTCAGCGCGTTCGAGTGGCGCGAAGAAGACGAGCCGATCGTCGCCCACCCGCACGACCCGTTCAAACGCATCGACATCCTGGCCAGCACCCGGCACGTCCGAGTGGAGTGGGAAGGCCGGCTGCTGGCCGAGTCATCACGGCCGCTGCTGTTGTTCGAAACATTGCTGCCGGTCCGCTTCTACCTCCCGCGCGCCGACGTCGTCGATCTGGAGCCGTCCGCCACCATCAGCTATTGCGCGTACAAGGGCCGGGCGTCCTACTTCTCGGTGTCCGACGGCCCCGCGGATGTGGCGTGGACCTATCACCGGCCGCTCCGCGAAGCTGAATCCGCCACCGACCGCATCGCATTTTTCAACGAGCGGGTAGACATCACCGTCGACGGCCAACGCCGACAACGGCCCACCACGCCGTTTTCCGACTGACCGCTGTGGCTGCCGCGCGTCATAAGGACGGCAAGCTGGTCGACATCACCGGTCCCGGCATCACCGACCGGTGGGGTGTGACGTGCACCGACCTTGGCGCGTCGATAACCGCGCCCAACGGGACGCTGGTGTCGGTGTTCGGAGACACCTTCTCCGGCAACAGTGTTGGCGACGGTGACTGGCGCTCGCCGGTGATCCTGATCGGTACCGGCGACGCCAACCATCCGATCAGCTACCAACGCGCCGCTGGCATTGATCCTGAATACGCACAACAACTTTGGCGCTATACCCACCGCACCGGCCGGTCCGGCAGGCCGCGTCGCGGCATCAGCACGGTGATTCCGTCCGATCTGCTGCGGGTGGATGACACGCTCTACCTGCACGCGATCGTCAACCGCGGCTTCGGCAACGTCGTGTGGACCGAGATCTGGAAGTCGGATGACAGCGGTATCTCGTGGCGGCATTTGGGTGCCGACGCCAAGTTCCCCGCCGGACTGCACGACGGTCACGCGCAGTGCTGGTCGTGGGATTACGACCCGGCCGGCGGCTGGATCTACGTCGTTTCCACCGGCTTTCAGCGCGATAAGGGAATCATCCTCAAGCGGGTGCGTCCGGAAAACATCGCCGATCTGAGTAAGTACTCCGGGTGGGGACGAGCCGGTGGTCCGTGGTCCTGGGGGAAGGAGCCGACCCCGCTGACGCCCGCCGGGGAAGCCTGGGGCGAGCTGTCGCTGCGGCGGTTGGCGAACGGCAAATGGATCCTGGGCGGATTCCTGTCCTCGAAGTACGCACTCGGGTATCGGGTCATTGACTCCCCCACCGCTGTGCGCGGTGCGCCGCTGCAGCTGCCGGTCGTCGGGTCTGCCTGGGACGCCGAGGATCATGCCCGTGGCCGGGTTGCGCAGCTCTACGGCGGATACGTCCTGCCGGGTTCGAAGCTCGATGTGGACGGCGGCGTCGGCCTGGTCGTATCACAGTGGAACACCGCACGCGGATGGCCTTACCGGGCAATGCAATTCCTGGCGACGCTGCGCGACACGACCAAACATCACTCGTCCACATTGAAGAGCGACTCACCGTCCTCGGGAGCTCCGTCGATCTGACCGCGATGCGCGCGGCGCGGGAGGTCCAAGTCCGGGGCCTCGCCGCTGAGCACATCGGGTTCCTCGGCGGCAACCTTGTCGTCGAGAGATTCGCCCTCTTCCGCTTCACGCGCCGTCATCCCGAACTTGTCGGCCTCACTCCAGTCGTCCGGCGGGTCAACGACGATGTCACCGTCGTCATTGCGGACCTCGTCGGAGTCGGTGGACTCGCTCGGGCTCAGGGTGTCATCGTCAGCCATAGCCACTCGGTTCCCCTCGGTGGTGGACGGTTAAACGCCATTAGAACGCAGATCCTGGCCAATGAGTGCCGCGACGTCACGACTGACCTGTCGGCTAGGTAGTTGACTACTCAGCGACTCTCCAGCTGTGAGTGACTCGTCACATTGGCCGAACCGGCTTCGCCCGCTCGTCGTGAAATGGATTGGAGGTCAATGCGGATCTGTGACATGCACACCACAACCGAGGAGGCCATCATGACAAATCTAGACCCACAGACCACGGGCGACTTCTGGGATGCATACCTCCGCGCCGCCGGCGCCGGTACCAACCTGGCGCAGGTCAGCCGCACTTTTCCCGATGCCACGCACGAACTCTGCTCGCCAGTTGGCGGTCCGGTGTCATACGTGCCGAGAATTGCCCCCGCGGCAATAACATTCGCCTGGGACCTGGTTATGCAGCGGGCTCCGATCGCTGCGGGCGCGCCACCCAGGGTTGCCTAAGCGGCTGAGTAGAGCGGTAAGAAGTTGGGTGAGCCAGGTTGGTCCGCGCACCACCTGCCTCATCGGCCTCCTGCTCGGCGCTTGGTCCTAACTGCGTTCACAAAGCCGTGTCCTGGATCTGTATTCAGCGCGGCGGCCGCCACATCGGCCACAGCGTCGGACCGCCGTTGGGCACGACGATCTCGCCGGTCACCTCGAAGCCGAACCGCTGGTAGTAAGGCACGTTTTCCGCTTTGCTCGATTCGAGGTAGGCGGGGGCATGTTCCGCGTCGACGCGGTCGAGGCGCGAGCGCATGAGCGCTTGCCCGTAACCTTTGCCGCGGACCGACGTGTCGCTGCCGATCACCGCGAGATACCAGTGCGGCTCCTCGGGGTGCTGTTGCTTCATCTGCTCGAGCAGTGCACCGAGTTTGCGGCCCGTTGTCAGTCGCGGCCCGAATCCGAGAAGGAACGACGGCAGCATCATCAGTTGTTCGCGTGCCGACTGCTTCCACCGGCCCGGCGGATCCCAGAGCGCTGCCGCGCCGATGGTGGACCCGTCGCTGGCCACCTCCGCACCGCCGCCGGCGAGGTGGTGGTGGCGGGTGACGGTCGCGAAGAATTTCCGCAGGTGCGCGGCGCGTGATTTGTCGTCAGGCATGATCCAGATCGACACCGGGTCGTCGTAGAAGGCGCGGCCGAGGGCATGCGACAGCTCGGAGATGTCAGGTTTTTGCGCGGGACGTGTGTGGATTGTCATTGACAGCCAGAGTAGTAGCGTCAGAAATCGTGTGGGACTTCGAAACGGACCCTGAGTACCAGGAGAAGCTGGACTGGGTCGAAGAGTTCATGGTCAACGAGCTCGAGCCACTCGACCTGGTCGCGCTCGATCCGTACGACAAGAAAAACGCCGAGACGATGGCGATCCTGCGACCCCTCCAGCAGCAGGTCAGGGACCACGGACTATGGGCCGCGCACCTGAAGCCAGATCTCGGCGGCCAAGGCTATGGTCAGGTCAAGCTCGCGCTGCTCAACGAAATACTCGGCCGGTCTCGCTGGGCTCCGTCGGTGTTTGGCTCGCAGGCACCCGATTCCGGCAACGCCGAGATCCTGGCCTTGTTCGGCACCGCTGACCAGAAGGCGCGCTACCTACAGCCGCTGCTCGACGGCGAGATCACCTCGTGTTATTCCATGACCGAACCGCAAGGCGGTTCGGATCCGGGGCTGTTCGTGACCAGCGCCGAGCGCGACAACGACACCTGGGTCATCAATGGCGAGAAGTGGTTTTCCACCAACGCCAGGCACGCGACTTTCTTCATCGTCATGGCGGTCACCAATCCCGAGGCACGGACACGCGACAAGATGTCGTTGTTCATCGTGCCTGCCGATACACCGGGCATCGAAATCATCCGCAACGTGGGCGTCGGCACGGACTCACACGCCACTCATGGCTACGTGCGCTACAGCGACGTCCGGGTGCCGGCCGACCACATCCTCGGCGGCGAAGGGCAGGCCTTCGCGATCGCGCAGACTCGCCTCGGCGGTGGCCGTATTCATCACGCCATGCGCACCATCGCGTTGGCGAGGCGGGCATTCGACATGATGTGTGAGCGGGCGGTATCCCGCCAAACTCGGATGGGTCCACTGTCGAATTTTCAGATGACCCAGGAAAAGATCGCCGACAGCTGGATCCAGATCGAGCAGTTCCGATTGCTGGTGCTGCGCACCGCGTGGCTGATCGACAAGCATCACGACTACCAAAAGGTGCGCCGCGATATCGCCGCGGTCAAGGTGGCGATGCCCCAGGTGCTGCACGATGTCGTACAGCGCGCCATGCACCTGCACGGCGCGCTCGGGGTCTCCAACGAAATGCCATTCGTCAAGATGATGATCGCCGCAGAATCGTTGGGGATCGCCGACGGGGCGACCGAGTTGCACAAGATGACCGTCGCCCGCCGGACCCTGCGTGAATATGAGCCGGTGACAACGCCTTTCCCGTCGCAGCACATACCCACTAGGCGAGCCGAGGCGCAAGCAAGATTGGCCGAGCGCCTGGAGCACGCGGTCGCCGAGTTTTAACGACCGGCGGTGACGCGGTCGATGTGGGCCAGAAAATGGGTCAGCACGGCATCGGGCGCTTCGAGTTGCGGCCAATGCCCGATGTCGTCGGCGAGCATCACCACATCGGGGTGCGGTATCACCTCCGCGTAGCGGCGTGCCATGTGCGCACCGGAATTGGGGTCGACCGGCCCGTCGATCAGCCGCATCGGAACCGCAGTCTGCCGCATGGCACGCACCCATCGATTTCGGTGCGTGTAGCGGTTGCCGATGAAGCGACCGACCTTGTGCAGCACGCGGCGGCCGTCGTTGTAATCCAGGATCTGGTTGAACACGCCCATCATGTGCCTTGTCGGCTTGGTGTTCGGGCCGAACATCTCGCGCAGCGTCGGCTCCAGCAGCCGACGCGACAGCGGGCTGTTCTGCACAGGACTCAAGATGTCGCCCAACGGAGTTCCCGACATCAGCTTCTGCGCCGCCCGCGGCGTGTAGGTCTCGACGAACATGCCTCCGTTGAGCCAGGTGATCGAGTCGATGCGCAGCGCGCCGTAGGCGGGCTGACCAAACTCGTGACGGGCCAACAGTTCCTGGCCCACGGAGTCGCCGATGTCGTGGGCCAGGATGTGCGCGTTGCCGATTCCCAGATGGTCCAGTAGCGCCTCGTGCATGTCCGCGTGGTCGTGCACCGAGTATTCGTAGGCAACGGGCTTTGCGGAGAAGCCCATACCCATCATGTCCGGTGCGATGACCGTGAAACGCTCCGTCAGCTTCGGCCAAATCGGTGCCCAGTCAAAGGAATTGAACGGGTAACCGTGGATCAGCAGCAGCGGAGGCCCGCTGCCTTCCATCCGGTAGAAGATGTCAAAGCCGAGGTAGTCGAAGTGCTCTCCGGCAGCCAGCCAGGATGCCAGTTCCGCGTCCACGGCCTGAGCCTACGAAACGTAGCGGACGATGCTCTCGGCCACACACGCCGGCTTGGCCGACCCCTCGATCTCCACCGTGGTCGACACCGTCGCCTGTACGGCGCCGTTCCCGAGGTCCTCGACCCCGACCAGCGAGCTCTCCGCGCGAACCTTTGACCCGACCGGCACCGGTGCAGGGAAGCGAACCTTGTTCAGGCCGTAGTTGACGGCGAGCTTGATGCCGTTGACCGTGTACATCTCATGCTGGAGCCGGGGCAGCAGGGCCAGCGTCATGAAGCCATGGGCGATGGTCTTGCCGAACGGGCCTTTCGCCGCCCGTTCCGGATCCACGTGAATCCATTGGTGATCCCCGGTCGCGTCGGCAAAAAGGTTGACGTCTTCCTGGGTGATGGTCACCCAGGGGCTTTGACCGATGGTTTGGCCCTGGGCGGCGGCGAGGTCGGCAACTGATTCGAAGGTGCGCATTCTGTTCTCCTCTGCTCAGGTGGAAACGATAGTGCTGCACTCACCGCGGCGGCGACCCGGGTGTTCGCTTCAACGAGACACATCAACAGAGCTAGCCGCCAGGCCTGTTGCAGGATGATCGGGTGAGGCTGTTACTACTCGCCGATACGCATGTTCCGCGGCGCGCCCGCGATCTGCCCGCACAGGTATGGGACGAAGTGACGCAGGCTGATGTTGTCTTTCATGCGGGCGACTGGGTGGCGACCGCGTTGCTCGACACGCTGACGGCCAGAGCGGCGCGGCTGGTGGCCTGTTGGGGAAACAACGACGGACCGGACCTGCGGTCGCGGCTACCGGAACGCGCAGACGTGGTGCTGGAGGCACTGCACTTCACGGTCGTCCACGAGACCGGCGCCGCGGCCGGCCGCGAGGCACGGATGTCGCGGCAGTACCCCGATAGCGACGTGTTGATCTTCGGTCACAGTCACATCCCGTGGGACACCACGACCAGCACTGGGCTGCGGCTGCTGAATCCGGGTTCGCCGACGGATCGCCGCCGGCAACCGACCTGCACGTACATGACCGCTACCCTCCGCGACGGCGACCTGGCGGATGTGGTGCTGCGCCGCCTTGAGCGATAGCCCGCTTATGTATGCATAACCACTGCACAGCTCGCACCAATATTTAGCTCGTAAACAGAGGTATTGTGTTGTAAGTGCAGGTAAAGACCGATTTGGCCGCCGAAGTCTTCCGAGTCGTCGGCAGATTCCGCCGCCAACTTCGACGGTCCGTCGGTCGTGGTTTTGATTCCGCGCGACTCACCGAGTCGCAGTCGGAGCTGCTCTGGCTGGTGGGCCGCAAGCCGGGGATATCGGTCAGCGCCGCCGCTGCCGAACTCGGGTTGGTGCCCAACACCGCTTCGACCCTGGTTTCCAAGCTGGTGTCCCGCGGCTTACTGACCCGCAGCGTCGGAGCGAGCGATCGCCGCGTCGGCGAACTCGCACTCGCCGGACCCACCCAGCAGATCGTCGACGCATCCAGGGCCGCACGGCGAGCGCTGTTGTCCGACGTACTCGACGAACTAGATGACGACCAAATCGAATCTCTGGCAAAGGGACTGGAGGTTCTCGACACGATGACACGATTACTCCAGGAGCGACGAACATGAGCGAACTGCTACCCCCGGCCATCGACTGCCAGCACCTGACGTACCGCTACGGCAAGTTCACCGCCGTCGATGATGTGACGCTGCAGGTGCGGCCCGGCGAGACGATGGGCCTGCTCGGGCCCAATGGGGCGGGCAAAACCACCTTGGTCCGCATGCTCACCACGCTGACACCGATCCAGCAGGGTCAACTTTGCATCTTCGGGTTGGACTCACATCACCAGACGGTGGACATCCGAAGCAATATCGGCTATGTCCCACAACAGCTTTCCATCGAGCCCGCGCTGACTGGCAAACAGAATGTGGAATGGTTCGCGCGGCTGTACGGCGTGCCCCGGGCCGAGCGTGCCGAACGCGTCGAGCAGGCGCTGGTCGCGATGGAACTGCTCGACGTGGCTAACCGGCTCGCGGGGACCTTCTCCGGCGGCATGGTGCGCCGGCTCGAGGTGGCTCAAGCGCTTGTCAACCGCCCATCGCTGCTGGTGCTCGACGAACCCACCGTCGGGCTTGATCCCATTGCCCGGGAGGGTGTTTGGAGCCAGGTGCAGAGTATGCAGGCCCAGTTCGGGATGACGGTTCTGCTGACCACCCACTACATGGAAGAGGCCGACGCGCTGTGCGATCGGGTGGCGTTGATGCACCGCGGCGAGTTGCGTGCCGTCGGAACGCCCACGAAGTTGAAGTCGGCGTTGTCGCCTGCGGCCACGCTCGAGGACGTGTTCCGCCACTACGCGGCGTCCGACTTGTCGCAGCATACAGATTCTTCTGGGTCTTCAGAGTCATTGCGTTCAATCCGTTCCAGCAGAAAGGTTGCCCGTCGTGCCGGTTGACCAACACCCCATCGAGGTAACGTTGCTGCGCGCCCCCCGTGGCTGGCAACGCGTCGGCGGAGTGATGGGCCGCGTCGTCGCGTTCGCGATCGTCGAACTGCAAAAGCTGCAGCACGACCGCACCGAGCTCGTCACCCGGATGGTGCAACCGGCGCTGTGGCTGCTGATCTTCGGTACCACGTTCAGCCGTCTGCACGTGATCAACACCGGGTCGGTGTCGTACCTGGCCTTTTTGGCGCCGGGCATCATCGCGCAGTCGGCGCTGTTCATTTCCATCTTCTACGGGATACAGATCATCTGGGACCGTGACGCCGGCATCCTCGCCAAACTCATGGTGACGCCCGCGCCGGCGTCGGCGCTGATCACCGGTAAATCGTTTGCGGCGGGTATGCGATCGGTGGCACAGGTCATCGGCGTGTTGGCGCTCGCCTATCTGATGGGCGTCGGGCTGACCATCAATCCACTGCGAATCCTGGGCGCGATGGCGGTCGTCATGCTGGGTGCGGCGTTCTTCGCGTGCCTGTCGATGACGTTGGCCGGGCTGGTCCGCAGTCGCGACCGGCTGATGGGCATCGGTCAAGCCATCACGATGCCGTTGTTCTTCGCGTCCAACGCGCTTTACCCGGTCAACGTGATGCCGGCATGGCTGCATGTGCTCAGCAGGGTCAACCCGCTGAGCTACGAAGTCGACGCGCTGCGGGCGTTACTGATCGGCACGCCGTTCAACCCGGCCGATATCGCCGTCTTGGTGATGGCTGCCGTGCTCGGAATCGCCACCGCGTCAACGCTTTTGCGGCGACTGGTCTCCTAAGCTGAGACCGCCATGTCGTAAATGACGATGGGCCAACGATTCCCAATCGTTATCTTTGAGTCCGCGCCGAAGCTCAATCGTTAGCTAACCGCGACGTCACACCCCGAGGCGACAAACGGGAGTGGGCCGCGCGCTGTGTTTGACTGCCTCCGACAGCTATTCGACCGCGTAATGCGGCAAATGAAAGTTGGGATGGGTAGGAGCTATGAAGTTCGTTGAGAAGTTGCGCGGCGCGGCGGCGCGCTTGCCGCGTCGACTGGCAATCGCGACCATCGGGGCAGCCTTGCTGGCCGGCCTGGTCGGCGTTGTCGGCGGCTCGGCGACCGCGGGGGCGTTCTCCAGGAAGGGACTGCCGGTCGAGTACCTGCAGGTCCCATCGGCCGCCATGGGCCACGACATCAAGGTGCAATTCCAGGGCGGCGGACCGCACGCGGTCTACATGCTCGACGGGTTGCGCGCTCAGGACGATTTCAACGGTTGGGACATCAACACTCCCGCGTTCGAGGAGTACTACCAGTCGGGCCTGTCGGTGATCATGCCGGTCGGCGGGCAGTCCAGCTTTTACAGCGACTGGTACCAGCCGGCGTGCGGCAAAACCGGCTGCCAGACCTACAAGTGGGAAACCTTCGTCACCAGGGAACTGCCGACGTACCTGCAGGCCAACCGGGGCATCGCTCCGACCGGCAATGCCGCAGTGGGCCTGTCGATGTCGGGTGGTTCCGCGTTGATTCTGGCCGCGTACTACCCGCAGCAGTTCTCCTACGCGGCATCGCTGTCGGGCTTCCTCAACCCGTCCGAGGGCTGGTGGCCCACGTTGATCGGTCTGGCGATGGGCGATGCGGGCGGTTACAGCGCCACCAACATGTGGGGTCCGACGAGCGACCCGGCGTGGAAGCGCAATGACCCGATGGTCCAGCTGCCTCGACTGGTGCAGAACAACACCCGCATTTGGATCTACTGCGGTAACGGCACTCCGAACGACCTTGGCGGCGACAGCATGCCGGCCAAGTTCCTGGAGCAGTTCACGCTGCGCACCAACGAGCAGTTCCGCGACAATTACGTTGCCGCGGGCGGCAACAACGGGACGTTCAACTTCCCGCCCAACGGGACGCATGACTGGGGTTACTGGAACCAGCAACTGGTCGCCATGAAGCCCGACATTCAGCGGACGCTGAGCGCCGCCCAAGCCGCCACCTAGACACACCCTCCGACGCATCGGCAGCAGCGCGCCCCCAGCGCTGCTGCCGATGTTTTTTAGGCGCGCTAATCCAGCAAGGCGCGACGGTCCTGGTGGAAGTAGGTGTAGCCGGTCGCCAACGCGCAGATGACCGTAGCGGCTATCAGCATCCCGGTCCCGTTGAATACCAGGCTGATACAGCCACCCAAAGCCGCGCCCACGGCGAAGCTGGCGAACAGCAGGAAGTAGCCGAGCCAATCCGTCACGTTCCCACCGGCGA
>DATFYT010000079.1:0-3499 GCA_035314925.1 Mycobacterium sp.
GCTAGCTGTCGTCACGGAATTCACGGTAGCCGCCGCCCGGACCCGGTGGAGGCTTCAGCTGGCATCATGCGATCCCGACGGCCCGATACGTGGCTCGATCGAGCAGGATGGTCTTGACCCTTAGGCCCAGGCTGGGTTCGATGTTGAATACGCCAGCCAGACACAGAAGCTGGACGGCGGGTGGCTGTTGCTGTGCGGTCCCGGGCGGTGCTTAGCGCACGTTCGCATTGGGCGAAGGTGGTGGTGACGCGGTCGTCGTCGCCGATGGCGCTGCGGATCCGCATCAGGCTGCGCCAGATCGCCCGGGGATTGCCTTCACCTACGTCACCGACGGCGGCTTGACCTCCCGCCTGGAGCTGAAGCGATATCGCCTCTTTCACGCCCGGTTGGGCAGCATCTCAAACAAGCCGTTTGCACGGGAAAAACATGAAGTGAAGATACAGCCAGAAGACCACGCGTTGGGGAAGAACTTCGCCTGCCGCTAACGGGCCGAGGCTGGTCGACCAACCGCTCTTCAACCAATTGCATCAACCGGTGATGCGGTATCGCCGAAAATCATTCGGCTATATCGGTTTTCACCACCCGTCGGCGGCAACGGCAGGTCTCATCGACGAGCACCTGCAGGGCATCGTGCGCCGATCGCCTCGGGCGAAACCCGAAACTACTGGATGCACAGGAGGAAGTTCATGTCATTCGTGACCACACAGCCGGAAATGTTGGCAGCGGCAGTAGCCCACTTGCAGAGTATCGGCTCGGCGATGAGTGTCCAGAATGCGGCTGCGGCCGGCCCGACCACCGGGCTCAGTCCCGCGGCCGCCGACGAGGTTTCGGCGCTGACCGCGGCAGCGTTCGCCGCCCATGGGGTGCTGTACCAGGAGATCAGCGCGCAAGCGGCGACGATTCACCAACTGTTCGTTGCCACCTTGGAAGCCTCCGCCGGTTCGTATGCGGCGACCGAGGCCGCCAATGTGGTCGCCACACGCTGACATTCGGGATATATCAATGGATTTTGCAGCACTGCCGCCCGAGATCAACAGCGGCCGCATGTATTACGGTCCTGGCTCGGGGCCGATGATGGAAGCCGGTGCGGCCTGGCAAAACCTGGCCGGGGAACTGTCCTGGGCGGCGGCGTCTTACTCTTCGGTGGTCACCAACCTGACCGACGGCAGCTGGCGGGGCCCCGCGTCGGCATCGATGGCGGCCACGGCGGCGACCTTTGTCGCGTGGATGAATGCCGCCGCCGCTCAGGCCCAGCAGGCGGCGGCCCAGGCCGAGGCGGCCGCGTCCGCGTTCGAGACCGCGTTCGCCGCCACCGTGCCGCCGCCGGTGATCGCTGCTAACCGGGCACAGTTGGCGATGCTGGTTGCCACCGATTTCCTGGGGATCAATACCGCGGCCATCATGGCGACTGAGGCTCAGTATGCAGAGATGTGGGCCCAGGACGCGGCCGCCATGTACGGCTACGCCGGCTCCTCGGCCACCGCTGCGACGCTGACCCCATTCAGCCCGCCGCAACAGAACACCAACCCGGGCGGTTTGGCGGCCCAAAGCGCCACGGTCGCCAATTCCGGTGGGACGCAGACCTCGACGACGGTCGACACGATCATCCAGCAGATCCTCGCCGACATAAACAAGGCGCTGGAGCCGGACACCGTCAACTCGGGGATCAGTGCTTTCGCAACGGTCCCGTCCATTATTTTATCGGCACTCGCCGCTCTTTCCGCCGGGTCGAAGTCCGCGGTGACCGCCGCCGATGCGACGGTGGCGGCATTAACCGACGTGAGCACTGGACTCGGTAGAGTGGCGACCACTCTCGGCTCGGTCGGCACTGCTCCGGTCGCCAGTGCGGTGTCTGCCGGACTGGCCCGGGCAGCCGGCGTCGGCGCGCTATCGGTGCCGCCGGCTTGGGGCACACTGGCCTCTGCGAATGGTGCCTCCGCCAACGCGTTACCGGTCAGCCTCGCGAGCGAAACCCGGGAGCTAGCGGCGTTGCCGCCGCCGGTCGGCATGGCAGGCGCGCCGCGGGCAATGGCAGCCGGCACGGGGCTGCGGGGTAAACCGCCTGAGGGAACGACTCTGCGTTCTCTGATGCGGCTCACAATGCTTCCGCGTCAGCAGTACATCGGATAGGGGCCTTTGCGCCCCCGTCGGCCACCGCGTCGGACGTCGACGCTTCACCCCGCTTCACGTTCGCAAGGCGGCCGCGCCGAAGACGAAGACGTTGCTTGCTCGAAGCTCTCGAGAATTGCCCGCAGGAACGTGGCGCTCACAACCGATTCACCACCGTCGACGCCAACCGCGAATTGCACCGCGGTGAAAGTGACTGCGGCGGAAGCTCTGACAACATCTGGGGATCCGGGACCGCGTGATCTACGCTGCCGTTACAGGACTTGTTGACGCCGCCAATTGTCGTGCCGACGCATCATTGGCTTCGCACTGTCCGCTACGGCGCGTGCTCGAGTCGGATGCGTTGCGGCCCTGCGTCAGTTGAGGGGAAACTGCTGGGCTTTGATCGAGTCTCGCAGCGCGCGCCGATACCGTGACCACACCGGCACGTACAAGCGCAGCTCATTGCGTACGGCCTGCACTACGTCTCGACGATTGACTGTGACGTTCTCGTAGTCCCTCAATGCGGCTCGTTGTTCCGTGGGCAGGTTGTCCAACCACATCTCAATTCGGTCCGTCGAGCCCTGGTCGGCTTCTACTTGTCTTACCCACTCGCCTAGTTGAACAGACTGCTGGTACGCGTAGGCAATGGCAAGGTCGGCAGTTTGGTAATTGCCGGTGAGCGCAAGCTCGCTGATCACCCTATCGATCGCTTCGGCTTTTTCCGTGAGGACTCCCCTCCGGATATCTGGGGGAAGCAGCTTGAGGATTTCTAGATCCCTGCCGATTCTCAATGCCTCGGCGTAGAGCGTCTTCATCTCCTGGTAGTGGAAGCGCTTGTGCTGTGACCGGCGGTCCATCGCACCAGTGCTGAACGCGGTGATGCCCGCCAGGACGACGAAGGCTCCGCCGAGGAGTGTGCCTTGTCCAGGAGTCAGGCCATGCCAAAAGTTGATCCAGCCGCTCATTTAATCCTGCCTAGCGTCTTTGGCCGTGGCCCAGCAAAATTCGCCCGGCGGTCCGCAAGCTGCGCCCCGCGGTGAGCATCTGCACGCGAAAGCTACTGCGCCCAACGGGTTTCGTTGACTCACAGTTCGGCAAGCGCGATGCCGGTGAGGCCCAGACCGAGGTGCACCACTTCGGTGTCCATACCGGTGTCGAGGTTGACGCGGCGGATGCTGCCACCGAGATCGCCGACGTAAAACTCAGACTCGGAGACGGCGGCGACGCCAATCGCCTCGTGGTATCCGCGAGAAAGGATCTCGGGTGTGCCGACGGTCGGCTGCACCACCGCGCGGTTGAGTGTGTTGCCCTGGGGTTCGGCGCCCCGATCGGTCCACACCAGCGTCGTCCCACCGAATAGGTGCAGATCGATGGGCTCCGGCAGATCCTT
>DATFYT010000080.1:0-3034 GCA_035314925.1 Mycobacterium sp.
CACCGGTCCGCTCGGCGGGCAGCGGATTTCTGCGTGGCCTGTCCGGCGAGCTCACCGACGGCGAGGTGATCGACGCTGCGGGCCTGCGCATCACGGTGTGGGCGACACCCGGCCACACCGCCGACTCGTTGTCGTTCGTCCTCGACGATGCGGTGCTGACCGCGGACACCGTGCTGGGCCGGGGTACCACCGTCATCGACAACGAGGACGGCAGCCTGGCGGACTATCTGGAGTCGCTACAGCGGCTGCGTAGGCTGGGTCAGCGCACCGTGCTGCCCGGACATGGCCCCGACCTGGCCAACGTGGAAGCGGTGGCGGCGGGATACCTGGCCCATCGGGAGCAGCGGCTGGAGCAGGTCCGGTCGGCGTTACGCACACTCGGCGATGAGGTCACGACGCGTCAGGTCGTCGAGCATGTCTACGTCGACGTCGACGAGGAGCTGTGGGACGTAGCGGAGTGGTCGGTGCAGGCCCAGCTGGACTATCTGCGTCGCTGACTGACGCCAACCAGAAGCCACGGTCGTCAAACCGGGCAATCGAGCAGCCCTGGCTTCTATCTCGCGGGGACTAGCGCGCGCGCCTGGCTAGCCGCTCGGAGTCCGAGATCAGCACGCTCTTGCCCTCCAAGCGAATCCAGCCGCGGTGGGCGAAGTCGGCCAGCGCCTTGTTCACCGTCTCACGCGAGGCGCCGACCAGCTGAGCGATCTCTTCCTGAGTCAGGTCGTGTGTCACCCGCATCGCGCCGCCCTCCTGGGTGCCGAACCGCTGAGCGAGTTGCAGCAGCTGCTTGGCGACCCGGCCAGGCACGTCGGTGAAGATGAGGTCGGCGAGATTGTTGTTGGTGCGGCGCAGCCGGCGGGCCAGCACGCGCAGCAGCTGCTCGGCGATCTCGGGACGGTCGGCGATCCAGGCCCGCAACGCGTCGCGGTCCATCGACACTGCACGAACCTCGGTGATAGTCGTCGCGCTGGAGGTACGCGGTCCGGGGTCGAAGATCGACAATTCACCGAACATGTCGGACGGACCCATGATGGTCAGCAGATTTTCTCTGCCGTCCGGTGACCGGCGGCCGATCTTGACCTTGCCGGAAATGATGATGTACAACCGATCACCCGGTTCGCCCTCCGCGAAAACTGTGTGTCCGCGCGGGAAGTCGACGGGTTGCAGTTGCTTGGTCAGCGCGGCGACGGCGCTCGGTTCCACGCCTTGGAAGATTCCGGCCCTCGCCAGGATCTCGTCCACGTTGCCCCTTCAGCTAATCAGGTGACTAGAGCTTTTCTCGGTCGATTGCCCGGCCGCCCCCGCTACCGGGGACCTCCTAGCGCAACAGCCAGCCTCCAGGAGCCTGGCGAGATGAGTCTAGGAGGAAAGCCTTCGACTCGACGTGCCAACGCTACACACGATTGGCATGCTCACGCGGCGCAAATTGCCGATTCGCCTGCGAATGCTGATGCCGGTGTCTGGGTGAGGCGGGTTGATTAGGGGCGGAGATTAAGGTGGCCGCCGACCATTGATCCGTAATGGGCTCCGCGCTGCTGGGTAGAGGCGCCGTTTCGTCGTTGATCCGGCGGTGCAGGGAGTCCAGCGCCTCGGGCATTCCCTCCCGGGCCAATGTGCGCACATCAATCGGTTCGGCCTGCTCGAGAAATTCCGCGACATCCCTTGCCGTGAGCGTGTCGTTTTCCAAGCCGGCTTCCAGCCGTTGAAGCCCGAAAGTTGCGAGCATCAGCAACCCGGGGGTGAGTGCAACGAGCAACCAGGACACAAGCAGCTAGTAAACACGGCCAAGGTCTCAGCAGGATCACGAATGAGTACCCTGTCTAGGTGACAACGGCCAAACCTTCTCGCGCCGCGGGCAAAGCCTCTACCGGGGCCGGCGGCGCCGCCGCCCGCCGTTGGTCCTCGGAGACGCGAACCGGCTTGGTGCGTCGGGCCCGCCGGATGAATCGTAAACTCGCACAGGCGTTTCCCGATGCGCACTGCGAGTTGGACTTCACCACGCCGCTGGAACTCGCGGTGGCGACGATTTTGTCGGCGCAAAGCACGGACAAGCGGGTAAATCTCACCACCCCTGCGCTGTTCCTCCGTTATCGCACCGCACTGGATTACGCGCAGGCCGATCGCGAAGAACTCGAAACTCTCATTCGTCCAACCGGTTTTTATCGCAATAAAGCGACGTCGTTGATTGGCCTCGGTCAGGCGTTGATCGAGCGATTCGACGGCGAACTGCCTAACACCATGGACGAGCTGGTGACGTTGCCTGGTGTGGGACGTAAGACCGCGAACGTCATCCTGGGCAATGCGTTCGACGTCCCTGGAATCACCGTCGACACCCACTTCGGGCGCTTGGTCCGGCGGTGGGGCTGGACGACCGAGGAGGATCCGGCCAAGGTCGAGCACGCCATCGGCGAACTCATCGAACGCAAGGAGTGGACGCTGCTCAGTCACCGGGTGATCTTTCACGGTCGCCGGGTGTGCCACGCCCGCAAACCGGCCTGCGGGGTGTGCGTGCTGGCCAGGGATTGCCCGTCGTTCGGTACGGGGCCGACCGAGCCGGAGATCGCCGCCGCGCTGGTGCAGGGACCGGAAACCGAACACCTCCTGGCGATGGCCGGGCTGTAGCGGCGGCGCTGCGTCGGGGTTCCCTTGATCACGTTCACCTCTCGAGCCACTCGCTGGACCGTCGCGGTCCTGGTGTTCGTGGCCGCGCTGCTCGTCGCATTGCTGGTGGAACTGCGGGACGCGTCGCACTCGTCCAAGCCTCCGTCGGCCGCTTCCGCTCGCGAGCACCGCGACGCCGACAGTGCGGCGGCGCTGGCCGGACCGCGCCAACGCGCCGAGCTGGCCCCGTGTCCGCATCCGGGTGGCCAGCCCGGTCCGGCGGCGTTGCGCCATGTGACGGCCGAATGCGCCGCCGACGGCTCGGTCGTCGACGTCGGGCCGGCGTTGGCCGGCCACCGCATCGTGCTCAACCTGTGGGCGTACTGGTGCGGGCCGTGCGCAGCCGAACTCCCGGCGATGGCGGAGTACCAAC
>DATFYT010000081.1:0-6732 GCA_035314925.1 Mycobacterium sp.
GGCCCTTCGACTTGTCCAGCGTCGCCCACACCACGATGTGCGTGGCCCGCGAACCGGCGGTGACGAAGATCTTCTCGCCGTTGATCACGTAGTCGTCGCCGTCCAGCTTGGCGGTGGTGGACACCGCCGCCGAATCGGAACCGAATCCTGGTTCGGTGATCGCCATCGCCGCCCAGACCTTGCCCAGACGCTGCAACTGTTCGTCGCTGGCCACGGCAGAGACCGCCGCGTTGCCCAGGCCCTGGTAGGGAATCGACAGCAGCATCGCCGCATCTCCCCAACTGGCTTCCAGGGCCTGCAGCGCCGCTGCCATGTTGGCGCCGTTGCGGTTCTCTTCCGAGCTTTCGCTGGCCTTAAGCCCGCCGGCTCCGGCCATGTCCAAGGTGTTCGATTCGGCGGCGCCGGCGAACAACTCGGCCAGCGTGTCGAGCTCGACCGGATAGGCGTGTTCTTTGACGTCGTACTTGCGGGCGATCGGCCGCATCATCTCCGCAGCGCCTTGGTGTGCCTTGTCGATCACCGCGTGCATCTTGCGGGGCAGTTCCAGATTGATTGCCATGATTGATCTTTCGGTTGCGAACTGAATAACGACTTAGATGACGACGACACCCTCGGCCACGCCGATGGCCCGCAGGTCGCGGTACCAGCGCTCGACCGGGTGTTCCTTGGTGTAGCCGTGGCCGCCGAGCAGTTGCACGCCGTCCAGGCCGATCTGCATGCCCTTGTCGGCGCCGAGCCGCTTGGCCAGTGCCGCTTCGCGGGTGAACGGGAGCCCCTGCTCGGCGCGGGCGGCGCCACGCCAGGTGATCAACCGCAGCCCGTCGAGTTCGATGGCGATGTTGGCGCACATGAACGCAACTGACTGCCGGTGCGCGATCGGCTCGCCGAAGGCTTCGCGTTCCTTCACATATGGGATCACGTAGTCGAGCACCGCGTGCGACGTTCCGACCGCCAACGCCGCCCAGCCCAGCCGGGACAGTGCGATGGCCTCGGAGTAATCGTCGTCGCCGGCTCCTTCCCCGCTAGCGTCTTGGCCCAACCGCGCGCTCACCGGAACCGACACGTTGTCGAGTTCCACCCGGCCCAGTGCGGCAGCGCGGATTCCCATGCTCGGGTCGGGTTTCACCGTCAGGCCGTCGCTCGACGACTCGACGATGAACAAAGCGGGCTTGCCGTTGAGTTGCGCAGCGACCACGAATAATTCGGCGTCGGTGGCGGCCGGGACCAATGACTTGACTCCGTCGAGCCGGTAGCCGCTCGGCGTGCGCACGGCCGTGGTCTTCAGCGCTGTCGGGTCGAACAGTGGCTGCGGCTCGGCAATGGCCACGCAGGCCTGCGGGACGTTGTCGCCGGCGAAGTCCTTGAGGTAGGTGGCCTGCTGGTCGGCGCTACCCCAGTGGGTGAGCGCGGCGGCGACGCCCGCCGGCGCCAGGATCGGCAGGGCCAGCCCCATGTCGCCGTAGGCCAGCGCCTCGGCCACCAGGACGTTGGTCACGCTGGAGCGGTGCTCGGCGATGCCGTCGAAATCCTCGGGCACATTGACCGCGGTGATCCCCAACTCCGCCGCCTTGGCGAGCAGGTCCGGGGGATAGGTCGTCGCTTCGTCGGCGTCATGGGCCGCCGGACGCAAGATCTCTTCGGCGAACTCGTCGACGGTTTCGACGATCAGCTTCTGGTCGTCATCGGGCGTCAGGTCGTAGTAGTCCTTGTCGCTGGCCTTGAGCCTGGTCGGCCCGCCGCGGAGGCCCTGGACTCGCTTGAACTGACGGGTGGTGGCTCCGGCGGTGGAGAACATCGTCTTGACGCCGTAGCGCAGCGTCCGGTTGAGCGGGTCGCGCAGGTTGTACTTGTCCAGGAATTCCTGGCCCACGATTGGCGTGAGCAGGCCCAGCGCCACGTCGATGCCAGTTCGCTTGTGCTTGTACTCGCCGACGGCAGTCTTCCGACCGGCGCGCCTGGAGCGCGGCTTTGGGCCGTCTTGGCCCCCTTTATGGGAGCCATTTGTCGGGGCGACAGTGTTTGTCATGTCAGCAGCCTCGTTCGTTGGGGCAGTGCGGATAGACTGTATCTTACTCCAGAGTAAGGTAGCGAGGTCTGTTAAGTAGTTCACAGCGGCTGCCCGGCGGCAAGCCTGCTCAATATCTGGTCGTGCAGCAGGGCGTTGGTCGCCACCGCGCTGCCGCCGTGCGGCCCGGCGTTGCCGTCGAGGCTGGTGAACGTACCGCCCGCTTCGCGCACCAGGATGTCCAGCGGCGCCAGATCCCATACCGACACCTCCGGCTCGGCGGCGATGTCGACGGCTCCTTCGGCGACCAGGCAGTAGGACAGGAAGTCGCCGTAGGCGCGTACCCGCCACACCGCATCGGTCAGCTCGATGAAGCGGTCCCGCAGACCGAGTTGGGCCCAGCCGGATAGGCTGGAGAATGACAAGCTCGCCGAATCAAGTTGTGCCACTGAGGAAACCGAGAGCCGACGAGCCGGGGTATCGCCGACCGCCGCGAAAGCGCCGGCGCCGCTGTCGGCCCACCATCGGCGCTGCAGTGCGGGCGCGCTGATCACTCCGACGCGTGGCACGCCGTCGTCCAGTAGCGCGATCAGGCTGGCCCACACCGGCACACCCCGCACGAAATTCTTGGTGCCGTCGATCGGGTCGATGATCCATTGGCGGCCGGCGAAAGTGGTTGACCCGCCGAACTCTTCACCGAGAATGCTGTCGCCGGGCCGGACGCGCCGCAGCGTCTCGCGCAAACCGGTTTCGACCGCGCGATCCGCGTCGCTCACCGGCGTCAGATCCGGTTTGGTGTCGACCTGCAGGTCCAGCGCCCCGAAGCGGGCCAGCGTCACCGCGTCGGCCTGGTCGGCCAGGGCCAACGCCACCGCGAGATCGTCGTGGGGCTGGTTCATGGAGCAGTCCTACCATGGCGTCGTGTGGGAAATCGGCTCGCTGCTGTTGCTGGGCGGAATCCTGGCGATGATTCTGGCTCCGCGGTTCATCCGTCGCGGTCAACCCGGCGACGCGCTCAGCGGCACGCTGCTGATCACCGGTGTCAGCCCGAGGCCGGACGACACCGGCGAACAGTACGTCACGATCACCGGTGTGATCGACGGGCCAACCGTCAGCGACTACACCGTTTATCTACGGATGGCCGTCAATGTCGACAAGTGGCCGACGGTGGGCGAGTTGAAGCCGGTGGTGTATTCGCAGCGAAATCCGGATAAGTGGGCTTTCGCCCCACCCGATTAGGCCGGGTTCAGCCGTGGCTGATATGTAGCATTTTGGCCAGGCTCGGCAGTTTGACGCGCGGCCGCCCGTGCGGCTCCCCGGCGGAGCGCTCGTGTTCGTCGATCAGCTTCCAGTGCGCGTCGGTGATCAATTTCGGTTGGCGGGACTCGAGCCACTCGGCGAGTCTGTCGCCGTGGTCGTCGGGGAAGTCCGCCAGCTCTTTCGCCTCGGTCAGATCCGCGATCAGAGTGTCGACCGTCTCCTGGGAGTCCTTTTTGTTGGTGCCGATCACGCCCGACGGCCCGCGCTTGATCCAGCCGACGACGTACTCGTTGCGACGGCCCTCCACTCGACCGTGGCTATGGGGAATGGTGGCGCTCTTCTCGTCGAACGGTAGACCCGGAGTCGGGACGCCGCGATATCCCACCGACCGCACGACCAGCTGCACCGGTAGCTCCTCGCGGTCGCCGGTGTCCTTGGCCGACACCCAGCCGTGCTCGTCGGTGACCAACTCGTTGCGGCCCAGCACGATGCTCTCGGCTCTTTCCTCGCCCTTGATCTCGATCGGCGAAGTCAGGAACCGGAACACCATCCGCCGGTGTCCCGCACGCGGCTCTTGGCCGGCGTAGCCGCGTAACGCCTTGATGTTCTGCTTGCAAACCTTGCCCGCCGCTTCGAGGTCCTCGTCGGTGATGCCCTCGAGCTGGGCGGGGTCAACGATCACGTCAAGGCCTTCGAGGTCGGCCAGTTCCCGCAGCTCCAGCGTGGTGAACGCGGATTGCAGTGGGCCGCGACGACCGATGATCACCACCTCCTCCACGCCGCGTGGGCGCAGCGATTCCAGGGCGTGGTCGGCGATGTCGGTTTCTGCCAGCACATCGGGGTCGGTGACGAGGATGCGCGCGACGTCGAGAGCGACATTGCCGTTGCCGACCACGACGGCGCGGGCGCCCGACAGGTCGGGCGTTGTGTGCTCAAAGTGTGGGTGTGCGTTGTACCAGCCCACGAAGTCGACCGCGGCGACGCTGCCCGGCAACTCTTCGCCGGGGATGTTCAAGGATCGATCCGATTGGGTCCCGATCGCATAGATCACCGCGTCATAGCGTTCGGCAAGTTCAGCGGGTTCGACGTGTTCGCCGATGGCGACGTTGCCGAAGAAGCGGAACCGCGGGTCCTCGGCGGTCTTCTCGAACTGCTTGCTGATCGACTTGATTTTCGGATGGTCCGGCGCGACGCCGGAGCGCACCAGACCCCAGGGTGTGGGCAGCATTTCCAGCATGTCGACACCGACGTCAAAGTTTTCAGCGTCCTGCGCTGAATCAGCGGCTTTCAGCAGCGACGCTGCGGCGAAGAATCCAGACGGACCGGAACCGACGATTGCGACGTGGTAAGGACGCATAATTCCCGATGCTAAACGCCCGCCGCGCCCAGCCGCGGCGAGTCGCAGGTAGTCGCGCGTCACGCGTCCAACACGCACGCCGGTAACGTGATCAGCTGTGGACCCCGACCGCCAGGCCGACATCGCCGCACTTGACTCCACCCTGACCACGGTGGAGCGGGTGCTCGACGTCGAAGGTCTGCGCAGCCGGATCGAGAAGCTCGAGCACGAGGCGGCCGATCCCAACCTGTGGGATGACCAGGCCCGGGCGCAGCGCGTGACCAGCGAGCTATCCCACACCCAGGGCGAGTTGCGGCGCGTCGAAGACCTGCGCCGCCGGCTCGACGATCTGCCGGTGCTTTACGAAATGGCGGCCGAAGAGGACGGCGCCGCCGCGGCCGAGGCACAAGACGAGGCGGACGCGGAACTCAAGGCGCTCAGTGCCGATCTCGAGGCCATGGAGGTCCGCACCCTGCTGTCGGGCGAATACGACGAGCGGGAGGCACTGGTCACCATCCGCTCCGGTGCCGGTGGCGTGGACGCCGCGGACTGGGCCGAGATGCTGATGCGGATGTACATCCGGTGGGCCGAACAGCACAAGTACCCCGTCGAAGTGTTCGACACGTCCTATGCCGAGGAGGCCGGGATCAAGAGCGCGACCTTCGCGGTGCATGCCCCGTTCGCCTACGGCACCCTGTCCGTCGAACAGGGCACTCACCGGCTGGTGCGGATCAGTCCGTTCGACAACCAGAGCCGACGGCAGACGTCGTTCGCCGAAGTCGAGGTGTTGCCTGTGGTGGAAACCACTGACCGCATCGATATTCCGGAGGGCGATATCCGTGTTGACGTGTACCGATCCAGCGGCCCGGGTGGCCAGTCGGTGAACACCACCGACTCGGCGGTTCGACTCACCCACATCCCGACCGGTATCGTCGTCACCTGTCAGAACGAGAAGTCGCAGCTACAGAACAAGGTGGCCGCGATGCGTGTTCTTCAAGCAAAGTTGTTGGAACGCAAGCGCTTAGAAGAACGCGCAGAACTCGACGCATTGAAGGGGGACGGCGGCAGCTCCTGGGGTAACCAGATGCGCTCTTACGTCTTGCACCCGTACCAGATGGTCAAGGACCTGCGTACGGAGTACGAGGTGGGCAATCCGGCTGCTGTTCTCGACGGAGACATCGATGGGTTCCTGGAAGCAGGGATCCGGTGGCGCAACCGAAAAGATGACGACTGATAAGCACCTTCTCTCGATAGCGGCGGCCCAACCCTGGTGGGATGTCTGGCGCGGCAATCTGCGCGAATGGCTGCTCACCAGCGGTCTTCACATCATCTTGCTGCTGATCGGGGCGGTGCTCGCGGCGCGATTCGTCAACTGGGCCGCGCAGAAGGTGACCGAGCGGCTCGACGAGGGGTTCGTCGAGAGCGACGCGCTGGTGCGTTCGGAAGCCAACAAGCACCGCCAGACCGTCGCGTCGCTGATCTCGTGGGTGTCGGTGGTGCTGATCGCCATCGTCGTCGCGGTACAGCTGGCCGACATCCTCAATGTCTCGGTGCGCGGTTTTGTTGCGCCGGCGACGGTTGTCGGAGCCGCGCTGGGTTTCGGCGCCCAACAGATGGTGAGAGACCTGCTGGCCGGGTTCTTCATCATCCTCGAGAAGCAATACGGCTTTGGCGATCTGGTCACGCTCACTGTCGTCTCGGCGACCGACGCCACCGGGACCGTCGAAAATGTGACGCTGCGAGTGACTCGGCTGCGGGCCTCGGACGGCGAGTTGTTAACAATCCCCAATGGTCAGATCGTCAAAACGGTGAACCTGTCCAAAGATTGGGCGCGCGCCGTCGTCGACATCCCGGTGCAGGCGAGCGCTGACCTGGGCGTGATCAACGACACGCTGCGCCAGGCGTGCGAGCATGCGCTCGACGACAAGCTGTTGGGTGAGTTGCTGCTGGATGCGCCCACGTTGATGGGAGTGGAAAGGATCGAGGTCGACGTCGTCACCCTGCGCTTGGTGGCGCGCACGCTGCCCGGTAAGCAATTCGAGGCTGGACGGCGGCTGCGGGCCGTTGTGGTCCGTGCTCTAGCCCGCGTCGGCGTCGACACCCCGAGTCAGGAGCCGGTGACGGTGGGAGC
>DATFYT010000082.1:0-3481 GCA_035314925.1 Mycobacterium sp.
GGATATCTTTCCGGTCGGGCGACTGGCCAGATGGGACGCCACGGCCCGGTCCACTCGCGCGGCGGCAATCTGTTCGCCGACCTCGCTAGTGGCGAGCCGTTCGCTCCCTCGAGCCGCCAAATAAGTCTCGACCGCGCGGTCCACGCGAGCGGCGGCCTCATCCTCACCGAGGTGGGCGAGCAACAGTCCCACCGACATGATCGCCGCGGTCGGATCGGCGATGCCCTGACCGGCGATGTCGGGTGCGCTGCCGTGCACCGGCTCGAACATCGACGGGTTGGTCCGGGTGGCGTCGATGTTGCCGCTGGCGGCCAGCCCGATACCGCCGCATACCGCAGCGGCCAAATCCGTGATGATGTCGCCGAATAGGTTGTCGGTGACGATCACATCGAAACGGCCCGGATCGGTGACCAGATGGATGGTCGCCGCGTCGACGTGCTGATAGGCCACCTCGACGTCCGGATACTTCTCGCCGATTTCCTGCACGGTCCGCGACCACAGTGATCCGGCGAACGTCAGCACATTCGTCTTGTGCACCAGGGTCAGATGCTTGCGACGTTGCCTCGCACGTTCGAACGCGTCCGCTACGACGCGGCGGACACCGAACGCGGTGTTGACGCTGACTTCGGTGGCGACCTCATGCGCGGTGCCGGTCCTGATCGCACCGCCAGTGCCGGTGTAAGGGCCTTCGGTGCCCTCGCGGATCACCACGAAATCGATGTCCGGGTTACCGGCCAGCGGGCTGCGCACACCCGGATACAGCCGTGCCGGACGCAGGTTGACGTGGTGGTCCAACTCGAAGCGCAGCCGCAGCAGCAGGCCCCGCTCGAGCACGCCGCTGGGCACCGATGGATCCCCGATAGCGCCAAGCAGAATCGCGTCATGTGCCCGCAGTTCGGCAAGCGCCGCCTCGGGCAGCAATTCCCCCGTCGCGTGAAATCGCCGCGCTCCCAAGTCGTAATCGGTCTTCTCAACGCCGGGCAGCACCGCGTCGAGAACCTTGACGGCTTCGGTCACCACCTCCGGACCGATGCCGTCGCCGGCGATCACCGCCAATTTCATGACAAGTCAACCACTTCGAGTTTGTTCGCGTTGACGGCCGCGACGATCGCCGACCGCACGTCGGCGGGCACGTCGCGGTCCAGGCGCAGCAAGATCGTCGCGCTCGGTCCTTCGGCGTCTTCGGACAGCTGGGCGGCGTGGATGTTGACCCCGGCGGTACCGAGCAGGGTGCCGATCTTACCCAACGCCCCCGGCTGGTCGGCGTAGTTGATGACCAGGTTGGTGCCCTGGGCGCGCAGGTCGAAGTTGCGGCCGTTGATCTGGACGATCTTTTCCACCTGCTGCGGTCCGGACAACGTGCCGGCGACGTTGACGACCGAACCGTCGGAAGCCACGGCCCGCACGTCGACGACGCTGCGGTGGTTGGGGCTTTCGGTGGCCGTAGTGAGATCGGCTGCCACGCCGCGCTCTTCAGCGATCGCCGGGGCGTTGACGAACGTCACCTGATCCTCGACAACCGCGGAGAATAGCCCGCGCAACGCCGAAAGACGCAGCACCTCAACGTCTTCGCCGGCCAACTCGCCGCGTACTTGCACCGACAGTGACACCGGCAGCTCCTCGGAAAGTGCACCCACGAGCACACCGAGCTTGCGCACCAAGTCCAGCCAGGGTGACACCTCCTCGCTGACCACCCCGGCCCCGACGTTGACCGCGTCGGGAACGAACTCCCCGGCCAGCGCCAACTTGACGCTGGCGGCCACGTCAGTGCCGGCGCGGTCCTGAGCCTCCTCGGTCGAGGCGCCGAGGTGCGGGGTGACCACCACTTGCGGCAGGTCGAACAGCGGGCTGTCGGTGCACGGCTCGGTGGAGAACACGTCGATGCCCGCGGCCCGAACATGTCCGCTGGTTACTGCGTCGGCCAGCGCGGCCTCGTCGACCAGCCCGCCGCGCGCGGCGTTGACGATGACCACCCCGGGCTTGGTCTTAGCCAGCGCGTCCTTGTCGATGAGACCCGCTGTCTCAGGCGTTTTAGGCAGATGCACAGAGATGAAGTCGGCGCGGGCCAGCAGCTGGTCAAGCGGAAGCAGTTCGATACCCAGCTGGGCGGCGCGTGCCGGCGACACGTACGGGTCGTAAGCCACGATATGGGTCTCAAAAGCCGCTAACCGCTGCGCCACCAACTGCCCGATACGGCCCAGCCCGACCACCCCGACGGTCTTGCCGAAGATTTCGGTGCCCGAGAACGACGACCTCTTCCAGGTGTGCTCGCGCAGCGACGCGTCGGCCGCGGGGATCTGGCGCGCGGCCGACAGCAGCAGCGCCAACGCATGCTCGGCGGCGCTGTGGATGTTCGACGTCGGGGCGTTGACGACCAGCACACCGCGTTCGGTGGCGCTCTCGACGTCGACGTTGTCCAGCCCCACGCCGGCACGGGCGACAATCTTCAGCTTGGGTGCGGCAGCCAACACTTCGGCGTCGACGGTCGTGGCCGAGCGCACCAACAGGGCGTCGGCCTCAGGCAACGCGGCCAGCAGCTTCTCCCGGTCTGGGCCCTCAACCCAGCGCACTTCGATTTGGTCGCCCAGCGCGGCGACGGTTGATTCGGCAAGTTTGTCAGCGATCAGAACGACAGGCAGGCTCACCCGGCCAGCCTATGCGGCGATCGCAAGCGCGGCGCAGCCGGGCGCAGCCTACGATGAGCCCGTGACGAAGCTGGCGATCATCTACTACTCGGCCACCGGCCATGGCACGACCATGGCGAAACGCGTCGCCGCGGCGGCCGAGTCGGCCGGCGCCGAAGTCCGACTGAGACACGTCGCCGAAACCAATGACCCGGAATCGTTCGCGCACAACCCGGCCTGGACGGCGAATTACCAAGCCACCAAGGACTTGCCCGCGGCCACCGGCGACGACATCGTGTGGGCTGACGCGGTGATCTTCGGCTCACCGACCCGTTTCGGCTCACCCGCAGCGCAATTGCGCACCTTCATCGACTCGCTGGGCGGGCTGTGGGCCGAAGGCAAGCTGGCCGACAAGGCCTACGCGGCGTTCACGTCCTCCAACACGCTGCACGGCGGCCAGGAGACGACACTGCTTTCGCTCTACATCACCCTGATCCATTGGGGCGGCATCATCGTGCCGCCGGGCTACACCGATCCGTGCAAGTACGTCGACGGCAATCCGTACGGGGTGAGCCTGGTCACTACCCACGACAACATCCATGAGTTCGACGACGCCACCGGCAACGCGCTCGACCACCTGGCTCGCCGGGTGGTGGCGGTCGCCGACCGCCTCACGTCGTCCTAAGCCGCCGAACGTGCACTCACGGCGAGAAAGTCGCCTTGGGTTAAAGGGGTGGTTGCAACACTTCGTTAGTTAGGGGTGTTGATGACTGGTCAGCCTCAGGGGTTGTCGGTGCAGCGTCGGTATTGGGAGTTGATCGCTGCGGGTGTGGCGTCGGATGATGCCGGCGTGGCGG
>DATFYT010000083.1:0-3373 GCA_035314925.1 Mycobacterium sp.
CGCACTCGTCGAGAGCTCTTCGGTGAGTACGGTCGCGTCTTCCCCGGCGACGACGCACTGGCCGCATTCCGAAACATCGTCTCCGTCATCGCAACTCGCAGATAGGAGGTCTCCAGATGACCGCAAGCGACACCGGACGCCACGACGGCGACAGCTGGGACCTGGCGTCCAGCGTGGGCGCCACCGCTACCGCCGTAGCCGCGCGACGCGCGATGGCGTCCAAAGGCCCCAACCCCCTGATCGACGACCCCTTCGCCGAGCCATTGGTCAACGCGGTCGGCGTCGAAGCCTTTATCAAGATGATGAACGGGGACATCGAGCTCACCGACGACGATCCGGCCTTCACCTCACAGCGGCTCGCCGAGGGTATGGCGGTTCGAACCCGGTTCTTCGACAACTTCTTCACCGACGCCTCCACAGCCGGTGTGCGCCAAGCCGTCATCCTGGCCGCCGGGCTCGACACACGTGCCTACCGACTGCCGTGGCCGTCGGGGACGGTGGTCTACGAGATCGACCAGCCGCAGGTAATCGAATTCAAGACGCGCACACTGGCCGATCTTGGGGCGGCTCCGACCGCCGACCGCAAAGCGGTGGCCGTCGACCTGCGCGACGACTGGGTAGGCGCCTTGCGTGACATCGGGTTCAACACCGAGCGGCCGACTGCCTGGATCGCCGAAGGACTGTTGGGTTACTTGCCGCCGGACGCGCAGGATCGGTTGTTCGACACCATCACCACGCTCAGTTTCAGCGGCAGCAGACTCGGCACCGGCTATGTCCCTGATATCCGCGATCGAATCGCCAAGCGTGGCAACGACATCAGCGAACGCTGGCGTCGACTCGGACTGAACGTGAACTGGGCCGATCTGGTGTACGACGGCGAACGCAACGACGTCGCGGAGTACCTGGCCGCCCGCGGCTGGCAGACGACCGTGCACACCACACCAGAGCTGTACGCCGCCAACGGTTTTGAATTCCCAGATGCTCCCTCGATGGTCGCGTTCGGGGATATCAGGTACGTCGCGGCGGAGCTACCGTGACGACGCCAGTTCGATAAACCGGCGGTAGCGCTCCGCCACCGGGCCGGCCCACGCCGGGCTCGGTTCGACCACCCGCTCGACGGCAGCCCATCGGGCGGCGTCGGTGAGCGCCGACTCCGCACCCACTGCCATCCGGGCCAGGAACGCTGCGCCCAGCGCCGCGCCTTCGGCCACTCCGGACACCTGCACCGGCCGGCCGGTGGCGTCGGCGATGGCCTGCATCCAGGGGTGGACCCGGGTACCGCCACCGGCGGCCACGATCCGCGACACGTTCGCTCCGCTCAGCTCGATGATCTGGCGGACGACGAAGCCGGACGCCTCGTAGGCGGCCCGTCGCAGCGCCGCCGCGTCGTGAGTGAGGTCGAGGCTGTCGAGCATTCCACGACGGTCCGGGTCATGGAAGGGTGTGCGTTCGCCGCGCAGATACGGCGACCACACCGGCACTCGCCGCGGGTCGGCCGACGCGGAGTCGCCCGGTCCCAGGACGCGATCGACCCAGCCGAGAAATAGCCCGCCGGCATTGCTCGCTCCACCGATCTGGCTCTTGCCGGTCATGGTCCGGGTGGTCCATAGGCCCGGCACTTGACGAGCCTCGGGGACGGTCACCCACACGATCAGCGTGGTGCCACACAGCACCAGCACGTCGCCGTCGTCATCGGCGCCGGACACCATCTGCTCGCACAGCGCGTCGATGGCTCCGATCGCCAGCACCGCGTCGCCTACCCGTCCGACCGCGGCGCCCGGAGCTTCGACCCGGGGCATCCGATCGACCGTCGCACCGCGCTGCGCACATTCCTCGGCGTTCCAACCGGTGCCGTCGAACAGCGGCAGCCCCGTATAGGCGGTGGGAAAGTCGACGATCGCCTCGCCCGCCAGCGCGTAGTTGGCCACCGCCGGAGCCGGCCAGTAACCCGCCGCGTCCGGAGCTTGGGCGGCCGTCCAGCGCAGGAATTCGGCGGCCTCGCCCACCGGGGACGGGCCGTCGGTATCAGCATCGGCCACCCGGCCCCGGCCGTCGCCGTACAGCAGCCCTGGTGTGATCGGCCGGCCGCCGGCGTCGACGGCAGTCAGCGACGGAACCATCGCGGACACTGCGACCGCGAGCGCATCCGGGCGCGCCAATTGGTTCAGCGCCGTCAGGGGGCCCTGCCGCCAGGCCTCGTCCGCGTTGTGCTCCAGCCGGTCCGGCGCCGGCACCCGCAACTCGTGCGGAATCCGTGCCCGCGCGACCACCCGGCCATCCTCATCGGCGGCGACCGCTTTGACGGCGGTGGTGCCGATATCGATGCCGATTGTGACCTCTTTGCGTGACACGGGCGTCACCGTACGCCAGCATTGGCACTCGTGACCCGTGCTTTGGTGACGGCCCCGCTGCGTGGCGAAGGATTCGAAAAGCTGCAGCAGTTGGTCGATGTCGTCTACGACCCGTGGATCGACCAGACTCCGCTGCGCATCTATTCCGGCGAGCAACTCGCCGACCGCATCTCGGCCGAAGGAGCCGATATCGTTGTGGTGGAGAGTGATTCGGTTAGCGGGCCGGTTCTCGACCTAGGCTTACGGGCTATCGCGTCCACCCGCGGTGACCCCAACAACGTCGACGTCGCAGGCGCGACCGCGGCCGGCATCCCGGTGCTGAATACGCCGGGGCGCAACGCGGATGCGGTCGCCGAGATGACGCTGGCCCTGCTCTTCGCCGCCACCCGTCAGGTGTTGGCCGCCGACGCCGACGTGCGGGCCGGAGAGGTGTTCCGCGACGGCAGCATTCCGTATCAGCGCTTCCGCGCGTGGGAGGTGGCCGGCCGAACGGCCGGGCTGATCGGCCTCGGCGCGGTGGGGCGCGCGGTCCAGTGGCGGCTGTCCGGCCTCGGCATGCGGGTTATCGCCTACGACCCCTACAACGACGAGGCCAGACACAGCCTGGACGAGCTGCTGGCCGAGGCCGACGTCGTCTCGCTGCATGCACCGGTGACCGCTGACACCACCGGGCTGATCGGCGCCGAGCAATTCGCGGCCATGCGCGACGGCGTCGTCTTCCTCAACAGCGCCCGCGCTCAGCTGCACGACACCGACGCCCTCGTCGAGGCGCTGCGCAGCGGCAAGGTGGCTGCCGCGGGTCTGGACCACTTCGTCGGTGAATGGCTGCCGACCGATCACCCGTTGGTCGGAATGCCCAATGTTGTGCTCACGCCCCACATCGGCGGGGCCACGTGGAACACTGAGGCGCGGCAGGCCCAGATGGTGGCCGACGACCTGGAAGCGCTGCTGTCCGGCAAGAAGCCCGCCCATATCGTCAACCCGGAGGTGCTAGGACCATGACATCCGTGAAATCCGTGGCC
>DATFYT010000084.1:0-5522 GCA_035314925.1 Mycobacterium sp.
TCGAATTCTTCGCCGTTTTCCGTGCGATAACGCGCGATCTGGCGCGGTGCCAGGTCGTGATTGCGGTCGGTCTCGTAGCTTACGGCTCCAAGGCGACTGCCTCTTAGGACACGATCAGCCATTGGTACCCACTCCTCTTAACGTCTTCTCAGCAGCTAGCGCTTTGATCAACGCCAGGGCGGTCGGCAGAGTTCCCAGAATTTTCCCGGGCCCATGCGACTCGACGTTCCATGATACCGGGATCCCGGTCTTACCCCGACTAAAGTCGGCCCCGTGACACGTCGCGTCCGCCCACAGCCGTGCCGCTGGTGCGGGCGCGACGTCGCCGACAGCGGGATGGGCCGGCGGCGCCAGTACTGCCGGCAATCGTGTCGGCAGCGGGCCTACGAGCAGCGGACCTCGATCAACGGAGCGAAAGGTGCGTCGTTGCCTGCCGACGCGGTGGTGCTGTCCGCTGACGAGGCCGCTCACCTGTCCGATCGCGTTTATCAGGTGCGATGCGCGGCAGAAGACGTTGCGACGGCGCTCGACGAAGGAGCCGCGGCAATCGAATTGCGTGAACTGTGCGATGCGCTGATGCGGGCCGCGGTGGCCGCCGACGGCTGGCGCTGACCGGCCGGACGACTGAAAGCCCGGCCACCACGCGCTTAACCCCAACTGGCTGGTGACGGGTACAGTCTCGCCATGGATCGCTGGGCAAAGCCGGAATTGGCTGCGGACCCAGGCCATGAATCGGGCGAGCAAGTCAGCGCATAGCGGGACTTCTCCGTGTACAAAGCCGGGAGTGTCGGAAGTATTGGGAACCCTGTCGAAGTTGGCCACCCATGCCAACGATGTTCTTGACTCGGCTCCTCAGCTCAGGGCCGTATTCCAGGTTCGGCGACGACCGACGTTAGGCGAGGGGTAGCGACATGGTTGACCAACTTCAGCATGCGACCGAAGCATTGCGGAAAGCCCTGGTCCAGGTCGAGCGCCTCAAGCGCAAGAACCGTGCGCTGCTGGAGCGGGCGAGCGAGCCGATCGCGATCGTCGGGATGGCTTGCCGTTTCCCCGGTGGGGTGGATTCCCCGGAGGGCCTGTGGGACATGGTGGCCCAGGGCCGCGACGTGATGTCGGAGTTCCCGACCGACCGCGGCTGGGACCTGGCCGGGCTGTTCGATGCCGATCCCGATGCCCTGCACAAGTCGTACGCGCGTGCCGGTGGATTCGTCGACGATGTCGCGGATTTCGACGCGGGATTCTTCGGCGTCTCACCCAGCGAAGCGCTGGCGACCGATCCGCAGCACCGCATGCTGCTGGAATTGTCGTGGGAGGCGTTGGAGCGCGCGGGCGTTGACCCATCCACGTTGCGCGGCAGCGCCACCGGCGTCTTCGCCGGAATCATCGTGCAGGGCTACGGCATGCTCGCCGAAGAGATCGAGGGCTACCGGTTGACCGGCATGACGTCCAGCGTGGCGACCGGCCGGGTGGCCTACGTGCTGGGACTGGAGGGTCCCGCGGTATCGGTGGATACCGCGTGCTCGTCGGCGCTGGTGGCCTTGCATATGGCGGTGCAGTCGCTGCGGTCGGGCGAGTGCGATCTGGCGCTGGCCGGCGGTGCGACCGTCAACGCCACCCCGACCGTGTTCATCGAATTCAGCCGGCACCGGGGCTTGTCGCCGGACGGCCGCTGCAAGCCATTCTCGGAAGCTGCCGACGGCGTCGGCTGGTCCGAGGGTGGCGGGATGCTGGTGGTGGAGCGGCTCTCGGATGCGCAGCGGTTGGGGCATCCGGTGTTGGCGGTGGTGCGGGGTTCGGCGGTCAATCAGGATGGGGCGTCGAATGGTTTGACCGCGCCCAATGGGCCGTCGCAGCAGCGGGTGGTGCGGGCGGCGCTGGCCAATGCTGGGCTGAGTACGGCCGAGGTGGACGCGGTGGAGGGCCACGGTACGGGTACGACGTTGGGTGATCCGATCGAGGCCCAGGCGCTGCTGGCCACCTACGGACAAGACCGGGCCGAGCCGCTGTGGTTGGGGTCGATCAAGTCGAACATGGGTCACACCCAGGCTGCGGCGGGCGTAGCCGGTGTGATCAAGATGGTGCAGGCGATGCGCCACGAGGAGTTGCCGGCGACGTTGCACGTGGATGCGCCGAGCCAGCATGTGGATTGGTCGGCTGGATCGGTGGAGC
Organism: Mycobacterium sp.; assembly: GCA_035314925.1. Taxonomy (GTDB): domain Bacteria; phylum Actinomycetota; class Actinomycetes; order Mycobacteriales; family Mycobacteriaceae; genus Mycobacterium. The sequence continues at coordinate 2,170 of DATFYT010000084.1, forward strand.
TGTTGGCGGAGGCTCACCCGTGGCCGGTGAATGGTCGCGTGCGTCGGGCCGGGGTGTCGTCGTTTGGGATCAGTGGCACCAACGCGCATGTGATCATCGAGGACGCTCCGCCGGTCGAGGTGGTGCCGGAGGTTCGTCCGGTGCCATCGGTGGTGCCATGGGTGGTGTCGGCCAAAAGCGCGGCCCCATTAGCGGCTCAGGCGGCCCGGTTGAGCGAATTCATCGGCGCCCATGAGCAATTGGACGCTACTGATGTGGGCTGGTCGTTGGCGGGCCGGTCGAGGTTCGAACATCGGGCGGTGGTACTCGGCGCTGACCGCCCGGAGCTGCTCAGCGGTTTGGCGGAGTTGGCCGACGGCCTGCCGGGGGCCTCGGTAATCCAGGGCCATGCCACCCCAGCGGGCAAAACCGTGTTCGTCTTCCCCGGCCAAGGATCCCAATGGCTCGGCATGGGCGTCGAATTGATTGACACTGCACCGGTTTTCGCCGAGCACATCAAAGCTTGCACAGAGGCGTTCGCCGAATTCGTCGACTGGTCATTGATCGACGTGCTGCGCGGGGTGCCGGGCGCGCCGGGCCTGGATCGCGTCGACGTGGTGCAGCCCGCTCTGTTTGCGATCATGGTGTCGCTTGCCGAACTGTGGAAGTCCGTCGGTGTGCGTCCGGATGCCGTAATCGGGCATTCCCAAGGCGAAATCGCCGCTGCGTACGTCGCGGGCGCCCTGTCCCTGCGCGACGCCGCGCGCGTGGTGACACTGCGCAGCAAGCTGTTGCTGGCGCTGGCCGGCCGGGGTGGCATGGCTTCCCTGGCGTGTGGCGCCGAGCAAGCGCGAGAGTTGTTGGTGCCCTTCGGTGATCGAATCAGCATCGCGGCGATCAACGGACGATCCGCCGTCGTGGTGTCCGGCGAAGTCGCCGCGCTCGACGAGCTGGTCCAACAATGCGCCGACCGTGAGCTCCGTGCCCGTCGGATCGACGTTGACTATGCATCACACTCTGTTGACGTCGAGGCCATCCGGGAGCAGCTCGCCGACGTTCTTTCCGGACTCGAACCGCATTCTTCGCGGACCGCATTCTTTTCCACGCTGACCGGCGGTCTGCTGGACACCGCCGGCCTGGATGCCGACTACTGGTATCGCAACATTCGGCAGACCGTGGAATTCGATCAGGCCGTGCGCGATGCATGCCAACACGGCTACCGCACGTTCATCGAATGCAGCCCGCATCCCGCGTTGATCGCCGGCATCGAGGACACTTTCCACGACTGCACCGACAGCAACGCCGAACCGATTGTCATCCCCACCCTTGGCCGCGACGACGGCGACCTCCGCCGGTTCCTCACCTCGGCCGCCCAGGCCTTCGTGTCGGGTGTGGGCGTGGACTGGCGCGCAGTGTTGCCCGGGGCCGAGTTTGTCGATCTGCCGACATATGCCTTTGAGCGACGGCGGTTTTGGCTTTCCGGTGACGGCGCTGCTTTGGACGCGGCAGGTCTGGGGCTGGGTGCCAGTGAGCACGCGCTGCTGGGTGCAGTGGTGGAGCTGCCCGACTCGGGTGGTGTGGTGCTGACCGGCCGCCTCTCGGCGGCATCGCAGGGATGGTTGGCCGATCACGCCGTCGATGGCGTGGTGGTGTTCCCGGGTGCGGGATTTGTCGAGTTGGCAATCCGCGCCGGCGACGAGGTCGGCTGCTCGGCCGTCGACGAACTGACGTTGCAGTCGCCGTTGATGCTGCCGGCATCGGGTTCGGTTGCGGTGCAGGTGGTCGTCGGGCCAGCCGAAGAATCCGGCCAGCGCAACGTCTCCGTGTTTTCCCGGGCCGATGCCAATGCCGTTGCGGGGTGGACGTGTCACGCGACCGGACAGTTGAGTGCGGGATCGATTGAGCCGGGCGCCGATTTGTCGGTCTGGCCGCCCGAGGGCGCGACTCCCGTCGACGTCGCCGACGGCTATCAGCGATTGGCGGCGCACGGGTATGAGTACGGTCCGGCGTTCCAAGGGCTAACGGCGCTCTGGCGTCGCGGCGATGAGCTGTTCGCCGAGGTAACACTGCCGGATGCTGCCGGAGGTGTCGGCGGATTCGGTGTGCATCCGGTGTTGCTGGACGCGGCCCTGCATGCGGCGGCGATGGCCCATGCGGGCGGCGGCGTGGCCGAGATAAAAATGCCGTTCTCCTGGCAGGGTGTGTCGTTGCATGCGGCGGGGGCGTCGGCGGTGCGGGCGCGGATTGCGCCGTCGGGTGCGTCGGCGGTGTCGGTGGAGTTGGCCGACGGGTTGGGGTTGCCGGTGTTGTCGGTGGCTTCGATGGTGGCTCGCCCGGTGTCGCAGCAGCAGTTGATGGCGGCGATGTCCGGCTCAGGCGGGGATCGGCTCTTTGAGCTGGTGTGGTCTCCCGCGCCGACCGCGTCGCACGCCGAGACGCCGTCCTACCAGGTGTTCGAAGCCATATCAGCCGCCGAGGATCCCGTCGTCGACACCTACGAGCGCACGCATCAGGCATTGGCTGCGGTGCAGTCGTGGCTGGCCGAGCATGATTCGGGTGTCTTGGTCGTATCGACCAGGGGCGCAATGGGATTGGCGGGGGAGGACGTCACCGATCTGGCAGGTGCCGCGGTGTGGGGGTTGGTGCGTTCGGCGCAGACCGAGCATCCTGGCCGGATCGTATTGGTGGATTCCGATGCGCCCCTTGACGATACGACAATAGCTTCGGCGCTGGCAGTCGGTGAGCCGCAGGTGCTGGTGCGGGGCGGGACGGTTTACACGGCTCGGGTGCATGGCAGCCGTGCGGTTGACAGCGTGTTGGTGCCGCCGGGCGACGGGCCTTGGCGGTTGGGGCTTTCGAGTGCCGGCACCTTTGAGAATCTCCAGTTGGAGCCGGTGCCCAACGCCGGCGCACCGCTGGAACCAGGCCAGGTCCGGGTCGCCATGCGCGCCATCGCCACCAACTTCCGCGACATCATGATCACCCTGGGCATGTTCACCCACGACGCGCTGATCGGTGGCGAGGGTGCGGGCGTCGTCGTTGAAGTCGGACCCGGGGTAACCGAATTCGCTGTCGGGGATTCGGTCTACGGCTTCTTCCCGGACGGCAGCGGCACCCTGGTCGCCGGCGACGTCCGGCTGCTGGTTCCCATGCCTTCCGACTGGTCCTACGCCGAAGCCGCGGCCATCTCAGCCGTTTTCACCACGGCCTATTACGCGTTTGTGCACCTCGCCGATGTCCAACCGGGGCAGCGGGTGTTGGTGCATGCCGCGACCGGTGGGGTGGGGATGGCTGCGGTGCAGTTGGCGCGGCATTTGGGTTTGGAGGTGTTTGCCACCGCGAGTCGGGGCAAGTGGGACACCTTGCGGGCGATG
>DATFYT010000085.1:0-5256 GCA_035314925.1 Mycobacterium sp.
GAACCACCGACTGGCTCACCGAGAAGCGCCCAGCGAGCTCCACCATTGGCAGCTTCTCACCGGGGTTGAGCACGCCGTTGAGCAGCTCGGCGCGCAGCACATCATAAACTTCTTCGCCGCGCGTCACCGGAGAGCCGCTCACTCCGCGGAGCATAGTCCACTCACCGCATCACGTATATTATGCGACTATATCGTTATATTTTAGCAATCATGCTATTTTGCGATCCTGGCCTGGGTGATGTTCGGCACCGCGATCAGGGCACCGGGTTGAATGATTGCCGGCCCGCGCCGACCACGAGCGATATGAGGAGTCAAAAAGATGGCCTTCTCCGTCCAGATGCCGGCACTCGGCGAGAGTGTGACCGAGGGGACGATCACGCGCTGGCTCAAGCAGGAAGGCGACACGGTCGAACTCGACGAGCCGCTCGTCGAGGTGTCGACCGACAAGGTCGACACCGAGATCCCCGCCCCGGCCGCTGGTGTGCTGACCAAGATCTTGGTCCAGGAGGACGAGACCGTCGAGGTTGGCGGCGAACTGGCCCTGATCGGCGATCCCTCCGAAGCCGGCGCATCGGAGGCGCCTGCACAGGCGCCGAGCCAGCCGCAACCCGAGGCTGAAGCCCCACCCCAACCGGAGCCGGCGCCCGAACCCGCCGCAGCGGGCCGGCCGGAGCCCGAGCCTGCAGCGCCGGCCCAGCGGGATTACGGTGGCGGCACCGCAACCCCAGTGCTGATGCCCGAGCTCGGTGAGTCGGTGACCGAGGGCACCGTGACTCGCTGGCTCAAAAAGGTCGGGGATTCGGTTCAGGTTGACGAGCCGCTGGTGGAAGTGTCCACCGACAAGGTGGACACCGAGATCCCCTCACCGGTGGCCGGCGTCTTGGTCAGCATCACCGCCGGCCAAGACGCCACCGTGCCGGTTGGGGGCGAGTTGGCGCGCATCGGCGTCGGTGCCGCCGCCGCTGCGTCTGCTTCCCAGCCCGCGCCCGCACCCAAACCCGAACCGGCGTTCCAACCCACGCCCGAGCCCAAAACCGTAGATCGGCCGGTTTCCAGGCCCGAGGATGCGGGCAAACCGGTCCCCGCACCCCCACCTGAACCGCCACAAGCCCAGCCCGCGGCGCAGGCCGATGGCGATAGCGCGCCGTTTGTGACCCCGCTGGTGCGAAAGGTGGCCGCCGAACACAACATCGACCTCGCGGAGGTCGATGGCACCGGTGTGGGCGGTCGCGTCCGCAAGCAGGACGTGCTGGCCGCCGCCCAGAAGAAAGACGAAGCCAACAAGGCACCCGCGCAAGCTCCCGCCGCGCCGCCTGCTGTGGACTCTGGCAAGGCAGCTCGCACCGCCCGGCCCACCCCGGCACCCGCGCTGGCACACCTGCGCGGTTCCACGCAAAAGGCCAGCCGGATCCGCCAGATCACCGCCAAGAAGACCCGCGAATCCCTCCAGGCCACGGCGCAACTCACCCAAACTCACGAGGTCGACATGACCAAGATCGTCGGGTTGCGCGCCAGGGCCAAGGCCGCGTTCGCCGAGCGCGAGGGCGTCAACCTGACCTACCTGCCGTTCATCGCCAGGGCCGTGATCGACGCCCTCAAGATTCATCCCAATATCAACGCCAGTTACAACGAGAACACTAAGGAGATCACCTACTACGACGCTGAGCACCTCGGCTTCGCCGTCGACACCGAGCAGGGCTTGCTATCCCCCGTCGTCCACAACGCCGGCGACTTGTCGCTGGGCGGGCTGGCCAGGGCGATTGCCGACATCGCCGCGCGGGCGCGATCGGGCAACTTGAAACCCGACGAGTTGTCCGGCGGCACCTTCACCATCACCAACATCGGCAGCCAGGGCGCATTGTTCGACACCCCGATCCTGGTTCCGCCGCAGGCCGCCATGTTGGGCACCGGCGCTATCGTCAAACGCCCGCGGATGGTCGTCGATGACAGCGGCAACGAATCCATCGGGGTGCGCTCGGTCTGCTATCTCCCGCTGACCTATGACCATCGGCTGATCGACGGCGCCGACGCGGGACGCTTCCTCACCACGATCAAACACCGGCTCCAAGAGGGAGCGTTCGAAGCCGATCTAGGTCTGTGAGCACGTGGCCAAGCTCGGCGCTCCGATCGCCGACTCACAGATAGGGCTCGGCCCAGGCCCTGATGATCCGGGCCGCCCGCGCCGCCTGGTTCTTCTCGGTGAGCAAATGGTCGGCGCCTTCTAGCGACACGAAGCTGCGGGGGTGTCGCGCGGCGCGGAAGATCTCGCTCGCGTTGGCGATGCCAACAGTGTTGTCGGTCGGCGAATGCATGACGATCAGCGCCCGGTGCAAGGTGCGGATCCGTTCTTGGAGGTCGGCGGCGCGGACGTCTTCGATGAAGTGGCGCTTAAGCGTGAGGGCCTTGCCGCCGATGAGAAACGGTGCCTCGCCATCTGCCTCGATCCGCTGGACCAGGGCGTCGTAAATGCGCTCGACGTGTGCCGGTTGGTACGGTGCGCCGATACTGGCCACCGCCACCACTGTGTGACATTCGTGCGCGGCGGCGATGACGGCCGAGCCTCCGAAGGAATGCCCGACGAGCAGGCGTACCTCGCGGCCCGATCCGTTCATGAACTGCACCGCGCGGACTGTGTCGGCGACCTTGTGCGAGAACGACCCGTCGCCCCAGTCCCCCTCGGAATCGCCCAAACCGAGGTTGTCGAAGCGGAGCATGCCGATGCCCTCGCTGGCGAGCCGTTTGCAGATCCGGCTAGCAGCCGCGCAGTCCTTGCCGAGTGTGAAGCCATGGGCGAAGACACCCCATCCGCGGACCTCGCGCTCGGGGAGATCTACCAGACCTGCCAGGGCGGGCCCGGTGGTGCTGGGGAATCTGACGCGCTCTGCCACGGCGTCATCCTTTCTTACTCGCCGACAGCACGGTTATGGGCGTTGCGCTCGATGCAAATTGATCGACGGCCGCCGCAAACACCTCTTGTCGGTTCGGACGCAGGCCGGTTTGGCGCCGCACCACCACAACCTGGAAAAGATCATTCTGGCCATCTCGTTCGTGTCGATGATCCCCGCGTTTATCTCGGCGGGACGGGTTTACCTGAACCGTCGCCGCGAACGGTCAAACAGCGACCTTGAAGTCACAGCCGGTCTTGGCCCGGACGTCGGCGACGGTCACCCCGGGGTGTAATTCCGTCAGCGTGAGCCCGTGTTCCGGGTCGACGTCGAAGACGCACAGGTCGGTGATGATCATGTTCACCACGCCCTTGCCGGTGATGGGCAGCGTGCACTGCTTGAGGATTTTCGGGGTGCCGTCTTTCGCCGTGTGATCCATGACGACGATCACTCGCTTGACGCCCGACACCAAATCCATTGCGCCGCCTGGCCCTTTGACCATTTTGCCGGGCACCATCCAGTTGGCCAGGTCGCCGTTCTCGGCAACCTCCAGGCCGCCGAGGATGGACAGGTCGATGTGGCCGCCGCGGATCATCGCAAACGAGTCGGCGCTGCTGAAAAAGCTTGACCCGGGAAGGCTGGTCACGGTCTGCTTGCCGGCGTTGACGAGATCGGGGTCGACGCCGTCTTCGGTCGGGTAGGAGCCGATGCCCAGCAGGCCGTTCTCCGACTGCAGCGTCACGCTGATGTCGTCGGGAATGAAGTTGGCCACCAACGTCGGAATGCCGATGCCCAGGTTCACGTAGTAGCCGTCGCGCAGTTCCTGGGCGGCGCGCTGGGCCATCCGCTCGCGGATCGGGCTGTCGTTCTTCAATGCCGCACCGCCGCTGGTGGTGCGGAACTCGATGCGCTTCTCGTAGTTGGTGCCCTCGATGATGCGGTCCACGTAGATGCCCGAGGTGTGGATCAGGTCGGGGTCCAGGTCGCCGACCTCGACCAGTTCTTCCACCTCGGCCACGGTTACCGCGCCGCAGGTGGCGATCATCGGGTTGAAGTTGCGCGCCGTCTTGCGGTAGACCAGGTTGCCCGCGGTGTCCCCCTTCCACGCCTTGACGAGCGCCACGTCGGCGCGGATGCCTTCTTCCAGAACGTATTCGGTGCCGTCGAAGACCCGGGTGTCTTTGCCTTCGGCGAGATTGGTGCCGTAAGCAGTGCGGGTGTAGAAGCCGGGAATGCCTGCCCCGCCGGCGCGTAACTTCTCCGCGAGCGTGCCCTGAGGCGTCAGGATGAGGTCCAGCTCGCCGGCCAGCACCTGCCGCTCGAATTCCTTGTTCTCGCCGACGTAGGAGGCGATGACCTTGTTCACCTGCCGCGCCTTCAGCAGCAGGCCCATGCCGAAATCGTCGACGCCGGCATTGTTTCCGACAATGGTGAGGTCCCTGACGCCGCTGTCCACCAGCGCCTGGATCAGATTCTCCGGGATGCCGCAAAGGCCGAACCCGCCGGCAGCGATGGTCATACCGTCCTTCAGCAGGCCGTGCAGCGCCGACTCGGCATCGGGATGGACTTTACTCATCAACGGTCCTCTCATCGGTGGTCACCGCATGCGCGGCCTCCCCGCTGACATCCGGTGGAGATGGCCGTTCGTCGTACTTGTCGCCTACTCGACCGAACAGGCTGTGATCCATCTTCGGCGCCAAGGCTCCTTCTCAAGTAGTTGTCGTACGCGGAGAATGCGGAATCATGATCGCCATCTCGGCAATATATCGATAAGATAGCTCTTTACATTTATTTCAACCATAGAAGAATCAGCATCACAAGCACATCCCTGTAGCCGCAGCGTGACTGGCTTGAGCGGCAATCTCGTTGCCTCGAAAAACCGCCACCCCGACCGTGTCGGGTTGCGCTGCGGTCATCTGCAGTTCACCTTCGCCGAGTTCGATGCCGCGGCCGCGCGGGTCGCGACCCTGCTTGACAAGGCGGAAATCGAGCCGGGTGATCCGGCGGGTGTGATGTTGCCCAATACTCCGGCGTTCGCGCCCGTGTTCTACGGCATCATGTATCGCGGCGCGGTTGCGGTTCCGATTAACCCCCTGCTGAAGGCCCGCGAGGTGGCCTATTACGCTGATTCTGCGCTTGCCGCGGTGTGTGAATAGCGCCAGTATGTGCGGCCTGTCCTGGCGGTGGCGGGCCGGCGCCCCTTCTGCCACGGGCCAGCTCGTCGGTTATGAAGGTTGCCTCTTCGATAATGGCGTCGCGCGGGCCGGTGGCTTGGGAAGTACTTGTCAGAGTAGGTATTTGGTGCATCACCTCGGCCGCTACCGGGGTAGGTTGGCCTCAACCTGGGCTGCTGCCTGGGTAACTTTGTGCC
>DATFYT010000086.1:0-12526 GCA_035314925.1 Mycobacterium sp.
GGAAACCATCTGATCCACGCGTTGCGCCGCAACATCAACTTGACCATCCTGCTTTTCAACAACCGGATCTACGGCCTGACCAAGGGTCAGTACTCGCCGACATCCGAAGTCGGCAAGATCACCAAGTCGACGCCGATGGGATCACTTGACGCGCCGTTCAACCCGGTATCACTGGCGCTCGGCGCCGAGGCGAGCTTCGTCGGCCGCGCGCTGGACTCCGACCGCAACGGCCTGTCCGAGGTTTTGCGTGCCGCGGCGCAGCATCGCGGGTCCGCACTGGTCGAAATCCTGCAGGACTGCCCGATTTTCAACGACGGCTCATTCGACGCGCTGCGCAAAGAGGGTGCCGAGGAACGGGTCATCAACATCCGCCAGGGTGAGCCAATCATCTTCGGCGCCAACGGCGAATACTGCGTGGTGCGGTCCGGGTACGGACTCGAGGTGGCCAAGACCGCCGACATCAGCGTCGACGAGATCGTGGTGCACGACGCACACGCCGCCGATTCGGCCTACGCGTTCGCGCTCTCGCGGCTATCCGAGCAGAACCTCGAGCACACGGTGATGGGCATCTTCCGTCAGGTCAGTCGGCCAACCTACGACGACGCGGCCCGAGCACAGGTCCGCGCCGCGAAGGAGTCCAAGCCGGGCGACCGTGCCGCGTTGCAATCGCTGTTGCACGGGCGCGACACCTGGACTGTGAACTGAGATGACACCCGTGACTAAGCCGGCCTCGTTAGCCGGTGTGGTGTTGGCTGGGGGAGCGTCGCTGCGGATGGGCCGGGACAAGGCCACCATGCCGGTTCCCGCTGAGCTCCTCGGCTCCAAAGACGGCTCCGAAACGCCCATCACGATGGTTGAGCGGGTGGTCAGTGTTGTCGGGCAGCGGTGTCAGCCGGTTTTCGTCGTCGCTGCGCCTGGACAATCCCTGCCGGAACTTCCGGCCCGCGTGGTGCGCGACGACGTGCGTGGCGTGGGCCCGCTGCTCGCCACCGGACGGGGATTGCGCGCCGCAGCCGAGGCCGGCGCGAAGCGGGCGTTCCTGTGCGCCGCCGACATGCCGTTGCTCAGCGCTGATTTGATCGACCTGCTGGAAGCCCGGGCAATCGAGCTGGACGCCGACGTCGTGTTGCCGTGGGACGGCCGCGATCATTACCTGGCGGCGGTGTACCGAACCGAGTTGGCCGACCAGGTCGATGCGCTGATCGCCGCCGGCGAGCGGAGCATGCGCTCGTTGGTCGACCGCGTCGACGCGCAGCGAATTGTGGTACCCGCGTCCCGGTCGTTGACCAACGTCAACTCGGACGCCGACCTGCGCACACTCTTGTACGCCGGGCGCTGACGACCCGAACCGTCGTTGACAAAGGTTCGTTTTAGTTGCACGACGCTTTTGGCAATTGTTCGATAAATTCAGGCGTTGGAAATTCGACCGGAATAAATGGTTGCTCAATTAACTGGTGATTAATTCGCGTAAATTCGGTGGATTGTCATTCTGATTGACAGGAACTGATACTTCGCTCGAATCTGAAGTCGCGCTCGAATTGCGTTGCGGCAGCGGATATTTGAGGCTTCCAGCGATTGGGCAAGGATGTGGCTGCGGCGAACCACGCCTCGGCGAGCCGAACATCGGACGATTGCTGGCAAATCGGTCGCGGGGAGTGTCGGCCAGTGCGCGTCGCTTCGATCGGAGTCCGCGCCGCGGCCTATGTCGGACGGTGGCGATCCGGCGGCAGCGTAGTCGAAACATGTTGGTAAATAGTTGTATTGGTGCGAATCGTCTTCTGTTGATGCGAGCCAGGTGCGTACCTCGATCCGATCGTACGACTGATCAATGGTCGTCGCATCGTCCGATCGATATTCACTGTAAGAGGTTGTCCGGCAGGATCTTTGGAATATCGCTTCGTCGCGGCGAAGTGCCGGCTAAGACCGGGCGGCGAAGCTGGCATTGCGGCCAGTCTGGCTAACACCTGACCGAGGCGTCTTCCGCAGCGCCAGGCGATGGCGGGCGGCGCTCCGAACCGACCGGCGTGGCTGCGACAAATGCGTGGTGCAGTTCACAAAAAGTGCGTGATTTGGCTCACTATCACGCTTGCGCGCGGGGGCGTTGATGCGGGCGACAAATGTATGTGTGACCTGCGAAGACAATTAGCTGAGGCGGCCGTAATCGGCCCGTTATTGGTTCGAGACTGCGGCGTGTCCTGAGATGACGAATGCAATCCGGTCTCGTACGGTCCAATTCGGCCAGAAAAGGCAACCGAAAATCAAATCCACGGACCCGCGTTGTGAGCGGAGGCTGCGGACGGCGACGACGCCGCTGCATCGCCGTCGGGCAGCAGCCCGGTCAGCGACTTACGCCCCCGCTGTCGTGCCCGAACGAGACGGCACGACTCGAAGCATCTACCCACCTGGACACAGGTAGCCGCCCAGATCGCTGGGCTTACTTCGGCGCGCGCACCCGCGAAAGGAACGATGTTGAAGAACGTCCGCCAGACGCTCACCACCGCAGCGATCACCGGTGTGCTCGCTACCGCCCCGCTTATGCTGTCCAACGCCACCGCCTTCGCGGCAAACGACGTGCGTTGGGACCCGAACACGGTGGGCATGCCGTTCGAGGCTGCCGCGTTTGTGCCGGCGCCGCCCGCGCCGGATGCACCCGCTCCTGACGCACCCGCTCCGGACGCCGCGCCCGCGGCGGACGCTGCGCCTGCGCCCGATGCGCCGCCGCCGCCGGCCGACCTTCCCCCGGCTCCCGACGCACCGCCAGCCCCGGCTCCCGACGCACCGCCGGCCCCGGCTCCCGACGCACCGCCCGCACCGGATGCACCCCCGCCGCCGGCCCCGGATGCGCCTGCGCCCCCGGCCCCGCCGGCCGATGAGGCACCCGCGCCGGAGGAGCCGGCCAAGGCGCCCGTCAGGGCGTACAGCGTGAACTGGGACGCGATCGCTGCCTGCGAGTCCGGCGGCAACTGGTCGATCAGCACCGGTAACGGCTACTCGGGCGGTCTGCAGTTCACGCCGAGCACCTGGCGGTCCAACGGTGGCGCGGGATCCCCGAACGGCGCGAGCCGCGAGGAGCAGATCCGGGTGGCCGAGAACGTGCTGCACTCGCAGGGCATCCGCGCGTGGCCGGTCTGCGGCCGGCGCGGCTGACCAACGCAAACAAACTGACGGCGGTGCCCGGGCTGTGCCCGCCACCGCCGTCAGGCGTCTCACAGGGCGCTGCTTTTCGGTGCGCCGAACGGTTCGGCTAGCTCCACGTTCGCGTAGCGCGACGGATGAGCGCCCTTCAGGAGTCGGCGAGGCGGCGCTGGCTGATCTCGATCAGGCGCGGCTTGTCGGCTGAGAGTGCGTCCTTGACGGCACGGGTGAGGTCGGAGAGCGACGTCACCCGCTCGGACTGGACCCCGTAGGAGGTCGCGATCCCAGGGATGTCCATGCCGGGCAGTTCCATGCCTGGCGCGTCCGGGGCGTGCATGAGCCGGGTGAATTCCTTCAGCGCGCGGTATTCGCTGTTGCGCGCGACGACGAAGACGACCGGGATGTTGTATTGGGCGGCGGTCCATAGCCCGCTGACCGAGTAGTGCACCGCGCCGTCGCCGAGCAGCGCCACCACCCGCCTGGACGGGTGGCCGAGCTGCATGCCGATGGCCGCGGGCAGGCCCCAGCCCAGTCCGCCGGCCGCGCCGAAGTACAGGCTTCCGGGGCGCGTGAACTCGAAGCGGTCCCACTTGATCATGGCCGAAGTCCACTCGTGCGCGATGACCGCGCTGTCGCTCTTCGCCGCGTTCACCGCGTCGATGATCGCCTCTTCGGTGAAGGCAGGGCCGGCGGCGTCGGCCTGCGGGAGCGGTTCGCGGGCGGGCAGCGACGGCCGCCCAGCGTCCGGCGTGGTGTCCGCTAGCCGCTTGACGGCTTCTGCCGGGTCGCCGATGAGAATATGGCCGAACGGCGCCCGGGCAGCCTCATCCGGGTCATCGGTGACCGCCCACAGTTCGGTGCCCGCGGGCAACAAGTCGCCGTCGATGAACTCGTGGTACCGGAAAATCGCAGCGCCGAAGGCAACGACAAGGTCGTGCCCTACGAAGTGGCTGGCGACGGTGGCGATGCCCGCGGGAAGGATGCCCCGGAAGCTGGGGTGTCGGGTCGGGAAGGGGCACCGGGAAGGGCTGGGTGCGACCAGAACCGGCAGCGACAGCTTCTCGGCCAGCCGCACCGCGCCGTCCCACCCGGCAGGGGTGTCGATGCTGGGCCCGGCCACCATGACCGGGTTCGCTGCCGCGGCCAGCCGCTCGCGCAGCCGGCCCAGCGCTTCTTCGGGGACAACGGGGTTCCCTTCGATAACGCGAGATTTCAGGTGACCCAGCGCGTTGACATCGGCGTCGTGATCCCAGTCGTCCAGCGGCAGGGAGAGGTATACCGGTCCGGCCGGTGCGGCGGTCGCCAGCAAGATCCCCTTCGACAGCGACTGCGGGACGTCTTGCGGGCGGCCCGGCTCGTGACTCCACTTCACCAGCGGTTCGGCCAGCTTCGGCGCGTCGACGTTGGCAAGGTAGCCGCTCAGCTCCTCGTAGCGCCGGGCCTGCTGGCCGGAGGTGACGATGACCGGCACGTGCCCGGCCTGAGTGTTCGTCAGGTTCCCCATCGCGTTGCCGGTGCCCGCCGCGCTATGCAGGTTCACCAGCGCCGGTCTGCCGGTGGCCTGCGCGAAGCCGTCCGCCATCCCGATCGCCGCGCCCTCCTGCAGTGCCAGGACATAGCGGAAATCATCCGGGAAGTCACGCAGCACCGGCAGCTCATTCGAGCCGGGGTTTCCGAAGATGGTGGTAATCCCGTGGGTGCGTAGCACTTCATAGAAGGCATCACGGACGTTCATGGCATTCTCCTTCTAGTTCAATGACGTTGCTGGACCGGACTTTCAGAGCCTGAGTAGGCGTTCGGCGTCGAGGTGGGCGATTTTCTCTTTGTCGCCCGGGTTGATGGGCATCTGGTCGAGGAATTGGCGGGCGGCTTTCATGTTGGCGTAGGGATAGTCAGTGGTGAAGAGCACGCGGTCTATCCCGATGAGGTTCACCATGCCGAGATAGGCGTTGTAGGACAGACTCCGGCTGGGGTCCACGGCCCCGGACTCTTGGTTGGCGAAGCCACCGGCCAGGATGCCGCCGTAGAAGTTTTCGCGTAGGTATTCCTTGATGGTGCGTTTGAGGCCGCCGCTCGCGCCCTTCTGAAACGAGTAGTCCGTCCGCCACGCCATCCAACTCAATGCTTCGAATTGGTGTCCCACGATGATTTGCAGCCTGGGGAACCGGTCGAACACCCCGCCCAGGATCAGGCGGATGCAGTGGATTCCGGTGTCGATGTGCCCGCCTTGAGATGGTCGATCCCGGCCATGGCCAGGCCGCGCGCAGTAGCGGGGCCGGGTTCGTGCCACGTCACAGTGCGTGAGCGTTGCGGGCCCCAGAGCTCGTTTTCCATGTCCTTGTCGGCGATGGTCATGGTCTCCTTTCTGGTCTGAGCTTGGCTCTTGCCCAGTGGTAGCGATCGCGGTCCGGGTCGCCCGGACGGACCGCATGGTCACGTCCCCAGGCCAGCAACGCATCCAACACCGGCAATAGCGCGCGGCCCGAATCGGTGAGCTGATAGTCGAACCGCGGTGGCGCTGCCTGGTACGCACGCCGCTGGATGACCCCGGCCTCGTCCAGCGCCTTGAGCCGGGCCGCCACTCGGTCCCGGGGCGCGCCGGTGCCTCGAACGATGTCCTCGAAGCGGCTGTTACCCAGTGTCAGCTCGCGGACGATCAGCAACGCCCATCGTTCGCCGACCAATTCAAGAGCGGCGGCGATGAGACAAGGCCTGCCCGGCAGGTCGGCCAGCGTCACACCCGGCATGCCGAGCAGCATGTCAGCTCAAAGTTTGAAAATCAAACTTACTGGGCGCCGTGAAGCGCACATCGCGCCGTGCGCCGCGCTGTGTTACCAACGACTCGTGACCGCAACGGCATTCGACAACCTCGACGACTACCTCACGCTGCCGCGCGTCTCCGGCCTGGCAGTGTCGGCGGACGGGTCGCGGGTGGTAACCACCGTGGCCGAACTCAACGACAAGCGCACCGACTACGTCAGCGCCATCTGGGAAGTCGACCCTGGCGGCGAAAAGCCCGCACGCCGACTTACCCGCGGCTCGAACGGAGACTCCGCACCGGCGTTCACCGTCGACGGCGACCTGCTGTTCATATCCTCGCGGCCCACTGCCGAGAACGCCGATGGCGCCGACAAACCACCGGCCTCGCTGTGGCGGCTACCCGCGGGCGGCGGCGAGGCCGTCGAAGTGCTGACCATGCCCGGTGCTGTAAGCCTGGTCCGCACCGCCCGTAGCGCCGACGCCACAGTGATCGGCGCGGCGCTGTTGGCTTCGGCGCGCGACGTCGAAGACGACCGGCGCCTACGCGGTTTGCGTAAGGCCAACAACGTCAGCGCAATCCTGCACTCCGGATATCCAGTGCGCTTCTGGGACAAGGACATTGGCCCCGATGAACCCCATCTGTTCGACGCGACGGATCTGCGTGATCTGACGCCACAGCCCGGCGGGGCGCTTCGCGAAGCCGGATTCGAAGACGCCACATTTGATATCAGCACCGACGGCCGATTCCTGGTGACGACCTGGCGGGTCGCCGGGCCCGAAGCCACCGAACGCTCGGTGCTGCTGCGGGTCGACCTGGCTTCCGGGGAACGCCGGGTGATCGTCGACGATCCGAACGCCGATCTCGACCATCCCGCGATCTCGCCAGATGGGTCGGCGATCGCGTTCAGCCGGGAAACCATCTCCACGCCGGACTGCGCGCCGCGAATGACGTTGCAATACTTGCGATTCGGCGACCAACCGCGGTCGGTTGCCGAAGAATGGGATCGCCGGCCGACCTCGCTGGCCTGGTCGAGCGATGGCACCTCGCTGATTGTCACGGCCGATCAGGGCGGCCGGGCCCCGGTATTCCTCGTCGAGCTGTCGACATCGACGGTCACCCAGCTCACCGACGACGACTTCGCCTACACGGACGTCGTCGCCGCGCCCGACGGCGTGTTATACGCCTTGCGCAGTTCGTATGCGGCACCGCCACATCCGGTGCGGATCGATCCCGGTGGCGTTATCACCGTCCTGCCTTGCGTCGACTTGCCAAGCCTGCCAGGAACATTGACCGAGGTCACCGCGACCGCCGCAGACGGAGCGGTGGTGCGATCGTGGTTGGTGCTGCCCGAAGACCAGGCGCCGGCTCCGCTGCTGTTGTGGATCCATGGCGGACCGCTGGGGAGTTGGAACAGCTGGGCCTGGCGATGGAACCCGTGGCTGCTCGCCGCGCAGGGCTACGCGGTGCTGCTACCGGATCCGGCGCTGTCGACCGGCTACGGACAGGGATTCATCCAGCGCGGTTGGGGAGCGTGGGGCGGGCCACCGTTCGACGATCTGATGGCCGCCACCGATGCGGCGTGCGCTCATCCGGGCATCGATGCTTCTCGGATCGCCGCGATGGGCGGCTCGTTCGGCGGCTACATGGCCAACTGGGTGGCCGGCCACACGGACCGGTTCGCCGCGATCGTGACCCATGCCAGCCTGTGGGCGCTGGACCAATTCAGTCCGACAACCGATCACGCCTACTACTGGCGCCGTGAGATGACGCCGGAGATGACCGCTGCCAACTCACCGCACCATTTCGTCGACCGAATCAGCACGCCGATGCTGGTCATCCACGGCGACAAGGACTACCGCGTGCCGATCGGCGAGGCCCTGCGGCTGTGGTATGAGCTGCTCGCCAAGTCCGCGCTGCCGGCCGGCGAGGACGGCAGCAGTCCGCACCGATTCCTGTACTTCCCGTCCGAGGATCACTGGGTGGTCGCTCCACAGCACGCCAAGATCTGGTACCAGGTGGTGATCGCCTTTCTGGCCGAGCATGTGCTGGGGGAGAGCGCCGAGTTGCCCGAGACGCTCGGAGTACCGTCGCGCCTGTGACCGAGACGCGCGAATACGACATTGTCTTGTACGGGGCAACCGGCTTCGTGGGCAGGCTGACCGCCGAATACCTGTCCCGCGCCGGCGGGGACGCGCGAATCGCGCTAGCCGGCCGATCGACCGAACGCCTGCTCGCGATCCGCGAAACCTTGGGGGAGTCGGCCCAGTCCTGGCCGGTTCTGGTCGCGGATGCCTCGTCGCCGTCGACGCTGGACGCGATGGCCGCCCAGACGCGGGTAGTCGTCACCACCGTCGGGCCCTACACCTGCTACGGGCTGCCGCTGGTCGGGGCGTGCGCGGCGGCGGGCACCGATTACGCCGACCTGACCGGCGAGCCGCCGTTCGCTCGCAACAGCATCGACCTGTACCACAAGCAGGCGCTCGACACCGGTGCGCGGATCGTGCACGCGTGTGGATTCGACTCGATCCCTTCGGATCTCACTGTATATGCGCTGTATCTCAGGGCACGTGAAGACGGCTCCGGCGAGCTCGCCCGTACCGACTTCCTGGTCCGCTCGATGTCCGGCGGGTTCTCCGGCGGCACCATCGCCTCGGGGGTGGAGGTGATGCGCACTGTCTCCAGCGATCCCGACGCACGTCGTCAGTTCGCCGACCCCTACACGCTGAGCCCCGACCGCGGCGCGGAACCCGAACTCGGCGCTCAACCCGACCTGCAATGGCGCCGAGGTCGCCAGATCGCCCCGGAGCTCACCGGCTTGTGGACGGCCGGCTTCGCGATGGCGCCTACCAACACCCGAATCGTGCGGCGCAGCAACGCATTACAAGAGTGGGCGTACGGCAAGCAGTTCCGTTACAGCGAGCACATGAGCCTGGGGTCGTCGGCGATGGCGCCAGTGGCGTCAGCCGTCGTGAACGGCGTCGGCAACACGATGACCGCGTTGGGCAGCCGCTACTTCCGACTGCTGCCACGCCGACTGGTGGAGCGGATGCTGCCTAAACCCGGCACCGGCCCCAGCGAAGCTGCTCGCCAGCGCGGCTACTACAAGGCCGAGACCTACACCACGACGACCACCGGCGTCCGCTATGTGGCCACCATCGCCCAGCAGGGCGACCCGGGATACGAGGCCACCTCGGTGCTGTTGGGGGAAAGCGGCCTGGCGCTGGCCCTGGATCGTGATGAGCTCTCCGAGCTACACGGTGTGCTCACACCGGCAGCCGCGATGGGTGACGCACTACTGGCGCGGCTCCCGGCCGCAGGAGTGTCGCTGCAAACCGCCAAGCTGGCGCCCCGCTAACGCCCGGTGACGATGCGGGCCGTGGAGCCGGCCGCTGTGGGGGTACCGCCCAGCCGCGAAGCGGCGAGGGGGAGGGGCGGGCCGATCGGCAATTGAATCTGCTCCGACGAACCGCTATCGGACGGCTCCGGCTCCGACTAGTGTCAAGATCGAGTTAGCACACCATCCCAGTAACGTTAGGTGGACGGGTTCATGTCTGGCCTTGATGATCTTCTCGCTCAGATCCCAACGAGTGAAATCGCAAGCAAAATCGGCGTCGACGAAGGCGAAGTCAACAAAGCAGTTCAGCTGCTGGTGCCGGTGCTGGTCGGCGGACTCCACGAGAACGCGCAGGACCCCGATCACGCGAGCAAAATCGAGTCCGCGGCGGACAGCCACGCCAGCCTGCTGGATGGCGGCGTGAACGTCGACCAGGTCGATCAGCAGGAAGGTCAGCAGGCGATCGCGAGGATCTTCGGCGGCAATGACGCCGCTCAGGTCGCCAGCGCGCTGGCCGGTGGCGGCGGCGGTAACAGCGACCTGCTCAAGCAGCTGCTGCCGATCTTGGCGCCGATCGTGCTGGCTTACGTCGGAAAGCAACTCACCGGAAAGAGCGGAGCTCCCGCCAAGGAGGCGGCCGGCGGAGGCGCGCTCAACGACGTGTTGGGCAGCATCCTCGGCGGAATGGGCGGCAACAAGTCGCTGGGCACCGTGTTGGGCAATGTGCTCGGTTCCAAGGCCGGCGACATTCTCGGCGGGTTGCTGGGCGGCAAGAAGTAACCGGGATAACACCGCATGCGGGCGGTTTCGTCTCGCATCTCGGTGCTTTCTAGAATTGACGGGTGACCGCTAGCCCCGAACCCGCCGCCAACGAGCGGGCTGAAGCCCTGCCCAAGACGTGGGATCCGGGCGCGGCCGAAAGCGCGATCTACCAACGTTGGGTTGACGCGGGCTACTTCACAGCGGATCCGACCAGCACCAAGCCCGCGTATTCGATCGTGCTGCCGCCGCCGAACGTGACCGGCAGCCTGCACATGGGTCATGCGCTGGAGCACACCATGATGGATGCGCTGACCCGCCGCAAGCGGATGCAGGGCTATGAGGTGCTCTGGCAGCCGGGCATGGACCACGCGGGTATCGCGACGCAGAGCGTGGTGGAAAAGCAACTCGCGGTGGACGGGAAGACCAAAGAGGACTTCGGCCGCGAACTGTTCGTCGACAAGGTGTGGGACTGGAAGCGTGACTCCGGCGGCGCCATCGGTGGCCAGATGCGCCGGCTGGGCGACGGGGTGGACTGGAGCCGCGACCGGTTCACCATGGACGAGGGTCTGTCGCGTGCGGTGCGGACGATCTTCAAGCGGCTCTACGACGCCGGTTTGATCTATCAGGCCGAGCGGCTGGTGAACTGGTCGCCGGTATTGGAAACGGCGATCTCGGATCTCGAGGTCCGCTACGAGGACGTCGAAGGCGAGCTGGTGTCGTTCCGGTACGGCTCGCTCGACGACGCCGAGCCGCACATCGTGGTGGCCACCACCCGGGTGGAGACGATGCTGGGCGACACCGCGATCGCGGTTCATCCCGACGACGACCGCTACCGAAAGCTGGTTGGCACCACGTTGCCGCACCCGTTCCTGGACCGGCGGCTCATCGTCGTCGCCGACGACCATGTCGACCCCGAGTTCGGCACCGGCGCAGTCAAAGTCACGCCTGCCCACGATCCGAACGACTTCGAGATCGGGCTGCGGCATCAGCTGCCGATGCCGTCGATCATGGACACCAAGGGCCGGATCACCGACACCGGGACGCAGTTCGACGGGCTGGACCGCTTCGACGCCCGCGTCGCGGTGCGCGAAGCTCTTGCGGCGCAAGGCCGGATCGTCGAGGAGAAACGCCCCTACCTCCACAGCGTCGGGCACTCCGAGCGCAGCGGCGAGCCGATTGAACCGCGGCTGTCGCTGCAGTGGTGGGTCCGGGTGGAATCGCTGGCCAAGGCTGCCGGCGACGCGGTGCGCAACGGCGACACCGTGATTCACCCCGCCAGCCTGGAGCCGCGCTGGTTCGCCTGGGTCGACGACATGCACGATTGGTGCATATCCCGGCAGCTGTGGTGGGGTCACCGCATCCCGATTTGGTATGGGCCCGACAGTGAGCAGGTGTGTGTGGGCCCGGACGAGACGCCGCCCGACGGCTGGGAGCAGGACCCCGACGTTCTGGACACTTGGTTCTCGTCCGCGCTGTGGCCGTTCTCGACGCTGGGCTGGCCGTCGAAGACCCCGGAATTGGAGAAGTTCTATCCGACAAGCGTTTTGGTGACCGGCTACGACATCTTGTTCTTCTGGGTGGCCAGGATGATGATGTTCGGCACGTTCGTCGGCGGAGACGACGCCATCACCCAGGACGGCCGCCGCGGCCCCCAGGTGCCGTTCACCGACGTCTTCCTGCACGGCCTGATTCGTGACGAGTCCGGCCGAAAGATGAGCAAGTCCAAGGGCAACGTCGTCGATCCGCTGGATTGGCTGGACATTTACGGCGCCGACGCCTTGCGGTTCACGTTGGCCCGCGGCGCCAGTCCAGGTGGCGATCTCGCGGTGGGCGAAGATCACGTCCGGGCGTCGCGCAATTTCGGCACCAAGCTGTTCAACGCCACCCGGTTCGCGTTACTCAACGGCGCCCGCCTCGCCCAGCTGCCTGATCTCACCGAATTGACCGACGCTGATCGGTGGATCCTGGGGCGGTTGGAAGAAGTTCGCGCCGAAGTTGATTCGACCTTAGACGGATATGAATTCAGTCGCGCCTGTGAGGCTCTCTACCACTTCACCTGGGATGAATTCTGCGACTGGTACGTCGAACTGGCCAAGACGCAACTTGCCGACGGTCTCACCCACACCACCGCGGTGCTGGCCGCCGTGCTGGACACCCTGCTGCGTTTGTTGCATCCGGTGATCCCGTTCATCAGCGAGGCGCTGTGGCAGGCGTTGACCGGCCGCGAGTCGCTGGTGATCGCCGACTGGCCGAGGTCATCTGGTATCGGCCTGGATAGCGTCGCCACGCAACGGATCACGGACATGCAGAAGCTGGTGACCGAAGTCCGCCGCTTCCGCAGCGACCAGGGTCTGGCTGACCGGCAGAAAGTGCCCGCCCGGTTGTCGGGCATCGACACCGCCGACCTGAGCAGCCAGGTCGGCTCGGTCACTTCGCTGGCGTGGCTGACCGAGCCGGGTCCGGACTTCAGCCCGTCGGCGTCGCTCGAGGTGGGCCTGATCGGCGGCATCGTCATTGTCGAACTCGACACCTCG